>CAYWBG010000065.1:0-12500 GCA_964456005.1 uncultured Halomonas sp. | reverse complement strand
GGATTTGTGCCCTGGCGCTGGGGCTTGTGGGCGGCGCGTTTCTGGCGGCGCCGGCCATGGCGGAGCTGGAGCGTATCTCGGCCTCGGACGACGCCGAGGTCTATTTCATTACCCCGGAAGATGGGCAGGCCCTCTCCGGCCCGGTGACCGTACGCATGGGGCTCAAGGGCATGGGCATGGCCCCGGCGGGTGCCAATTTCCCCGATACCGGCCACCACCACCTGCTGGTGAACATGCCGCTGGAGGAGGTGGATCTGGGTGCGCCGCTGCCCTTCACCGACCACACCCGCCACTTCGGCGGCGGCCAGACCGAAGGCATCCTGGAACTGGAGCCTGGGGAGTATCGCCTGCAGCTGCTGTTCATGGACTACCGCCACGTCAGCTTCGACCCGCCGCTGGTCTCTGACGTCATCACCATCACCGTGGAGGAGTAAGGGGCTCGGGCGGGCTTGTCATTGTCGGTGGAGGTTGGCATCGTCTAGCTCCTCGACGGTGGTGCCATGCCACCGCCGGCATTCTTGGGCAGCATGAGGAGGCAGCCTATCGCCCACCCCAGCAGTGAAACGGACAAGAGCCGCGGGCAGTGGTCCTCCGAGCCCGCCTTCGTCTTCTCCATGGCCGCCGCTGCGGTCGGTCTGGGCAACCTGTGGCGCTTCCCCTATATGGTGGGCGAGTACGGTGGCGCCGCCTTCATCCTGGCCTACCTGTTGGCCCTGGGGCTCATCTGTCTGCCGATCATGTACCTGGAAGTGGCCGCCGGGCGGCTGGCCCAGGGCAATACGGTGCACACCTACCGACAGGTCAATCGCTGGGGGGCCTGGTACGGCTGGGCCGTGGTGATGCTGACCTTCCTGATCACCAGCTACTACCTGGTGATCACCGGCTGGACGCTCGGCTACGCCGTCGACGCCGTGCGCGACGAGCTCAGCGTCTTCAGCGAGTTTTCCGATGGCTACGCCTCCCTGTACTATTTTCTGGCGATCCTGGTGCTGGTCAGTCTGGTGCTTCTGCGAGGCCTGGCCGCCATTGAGGCCTTCTCCAAGCTGCTGATGCCGCTGCTGCTGCTGGTCATCGTCGGGCTGGTGTTCATGGCGAGCCGTATGGAGGGCTGGGACGAGGCGCGCCGCTTTCTCCTCCAGGCCGACTTCTCAGCCTGGCGAAACCCCGAACTCTGGATGATGGCCTTCGGCCAGGGGTTTTACACCCTGGCGATCGGCCAGGGCTATCTGGTGACCTACGGCAGCTACATTCCCCGCAAGGCCCATGTGCCCCGGGCCTGCCTGGTGGTGGGCGTCACGGAGACCACCGTGGCACTGCTGGCAGGCTGGATGATCTTTCCCTTCGTGTTCAGCTACGGCATGGACCCGGGTGAGGGCAGCCAACTGGCCTTCAGTACCCTGCCGCGGGTGTTCGAGGACATGCGCTGGGGTTTCCCGATCGCTATCGCCTTCTTCATGCTGTTCTTCATGGCGGCCTTCAGCTCCAGCCTGGCTGGGTTAAAGGTGGTGATCAGCGCCGTGGCCGAGGAGTTTCGTATCAGCCACGCCCGCGCCGTCGGAGTGGTGGCGCTGGGCATGCTGGTGCTTGGGGTCCCCTCCGCGCTGAGTTTCACCCCGCTTGAGCTGACCATTGCCGGAACGCCCTTCCTGGACTGGCTGGATCAGGTGCTGGGCGGCCAACTGGTGCTGGTGTCGGGTATCGTCGGAGCCGGTTACTTCTGCTGGCTGGTGGAACCCGATCGGCTGCGACAGGCCCTGGGCACCGATACCCGTTGGTGGGAGCGGCGCATCTACGTGGTCGGCCGCTGGTTGCCGGTGGCTGTGATCAGCTGGCTGATCCTGATACGCCTGTTCTGACCCTGCCCGTGAGCCGCTCCTCGCCGTCTTCAGCCTCTCGTGCGCAGGCGGTCGACGGCCATCACCATCCCGGCGCCGGCCAGGGCGGTGCCGACCACCGCCAGTGACCCCGTCAGGCTCTCCATCAGCGTCGGCGCCGCCAGCATCACCACGCCCAGCGCCAGCATCACCATCCCGCCGACCAGCTTCAGCGTTCGGCCGTGGGTCTCCTGCAGCCGGCCGATGCGCAGTGTGACGATGGCCACCGTCAGGATGGCGATCTCGATCATCAGGTAGACCAGCAGGTAGACGGCCAGCAGCCCGGCGAAGGCGGCGCCCTCGACTCCGGCCTCGGTCAGTAGTGAGCTCCACACCACCGGGAAGCCAGCGGTGCAGGGAAGCTCGACCAGCGCCACGCCGCCGGCCAGCACGACGGTGACCAGGAGGGTGATCGGGAGCGGGCGGTCGCGGCGTACCTCCCGGCTGCCGCGGTAGATGCGCGGCTTGAAGCGTTCGGGAATGCTGAAGGAGATGCCGCGGTGTAGGGCGAAGTAGTCCTTGACGTTGACCGCACCGAACACCAGGGCAAACAGCGCCACCACGAGCTGGATCCCGGCGAGGTGACGGGCCACCGAGAGAGCGGCGAAGAGTCCGGCGATGAAGAGTCCGTAAAGCGAGGCGGTGACCAGCAGGAAGGTGCCGCCCACCGCCGCGGTGCGCGCCCGTGAGCCGCTGCCCAGGATCATCGCCAGCAGTACGGTCAGCACCCAGACCGAACAGGGATTGAAGCCGTCGACGAAGGCGATCAATAGCGTCGCGAAGAGCAATGACTCGCCGGCGAGGTCAACGCGGCCGAGTGGGCCCAGGTCGATTCGCCAGCGCGAGGCGTCGGCCTCGCCGGCGGCCGCCTCCTGGTCGAGGAGGTGGGCTTCGATCGTTTCGGCAATGGCCGGCGAAAAGCCTACCCATACCGAATCCCCCAGGATGAAGGTGGGGACGGCACTGGGCGTCTCGCCACGTTCGGTCATCATGGCGATGAAGCGGGCGCGCCCGGCCGGGTCCTGCACGACCTCGACGCGCCTCACCGCGAGCGAAGGCTGCTCCGCCTCCAGTTGGTCTAGCCAGGTAGCCGCTTCGCGGCAGAAGGGGCAGTGATCGCGCCAGAAGTACCAGAGCACTTCGGCCTCGGCACCGGGTTCCGCGGCGAGTAGGGTCGTCGGCTCGGCCTTGGCCTGGGGCGTGATGGACAGCAGCAGGAGCAGCGCCATCAGCCACGTCAGCCAGCGGCCTGTGGGGTGGGTAACGGCGCGGGTGGTCAGGGCGGATCTCGACATGGCGGGCTCCGGCGTAAGGGTCAGGAGCGTTTCATCGGCTGCGGGCGGCGCGGGTCGACGGGTGGCGGTCGCGCCACAGGCAGCCGAACATCCACAGGAACACCGGCACGTTCATCAGCAGGCCATAGAGCAGTGGCACCAGGCCGATGGCCGGCTGCTGCAGCAGTACGAAGGCCACCATCATCGCCACGCCGGCGTTTTGCACGCCCACTTCCACGGTGATCGCGCGCACACTGTCGTGGGGCAGCTGCAGCCGCCGGGCGACGCCATGTCCGAGCAGCATGCTCAGCAGGCAGAGCAGCAGCACGGCGAGGGTCTCGAGGCTTGCCAGTGCCGGCAGCCGCCCTGCATGGCTGACGAAGAGCGCGACGACCACCGAGATCATCGCCACGCCGGTGAAGGCCTTCACCCCGGGAAGCGCCGACCCGAGCCAACGCGCTGGCAGGGCCCTGCGCAGCAGCATGCCGGCCAGCACCGGCAGCAGGGTGACCAGCAGCAGCTGGCCGACGGTATGCCAGTAGGGTAGCGCGAGGCCGCCGGTGGAGAGCCCCAGCAACTCGAGGTTCCAGCCCATGATCAGTGGCAGGGTAAAGGGCGCGAGCACCGCGGCGATGGCGGTGAGGGTGACCGACAGGGCCAGGTCGCCCTGCACCAGGTAGCTGAACATGTTGGAGGTGGCACCGCCCGGTACCAGGGCTACCAGCAGCAGGCCTGCCGACGCCAGCGGTGGCAGGGGGAGCACCAGCACCAACCCCCAGGCGAGCAGGGGCAGGGCCAGCATCTGCAGGCCAGTGCCGAGCAGGACTCGGCGGGGGTGGCGACGGGTGCGGGCGAAGTCGGCCAGGGTCAGGCTGAGGCCCATGGCCATCATGACGGTAGCCAGCACCCAGGGGAGGGCCACCTGCGACAACCACTCTGCGGACATCCTGTCTCCTTGCGGTATCCCACGACACACCACAGAGTATGCCCCATGCGTCGTGCGCCGACGACCTGTCGCGCTTGCCCAGGGACGAAGGGGGATGATCAGGGGATGAATAAGACGGCCATCTGGTGGCAGACGCTTCGCCCGAAAACGCTGCCGGCGGCGTTGGGGCCGGTGCTGCTGGGGCAAGCGATGGTGTCGCCCGGACACTTTACCTGGTCCACGGCGATTCTCTGCTTGCTTTGTGCGCTGTCGCTGCAGTTGGCGGTCAACCTGGCCAACGACCTATTCGACGGCCTGGCGGGCGTGGATCAACCCGATCGCCTAGGTCCCACCCGTGCTCTCCAGGCAGGATGGCTCGGCGCCGGCGAGTTGCGCTTGGGTCTCGCCGTGACGCTGGGCGTTGCCGTGGCCACGGGGCTCTGGCTGGTGCTGTTTGGCCACTGGCTGCTGTGGGGGCTGGGCGGCCTGGCGCTGCTCGGCGTGCTCGGCTACAGCGGGGGGCGTCGACCCTACGCCAACCTGGGGCTGGGTGAGGTGGCGGTGTGGTGCTTCTTCGGCCCGGTGGCGGTGCTGGGCAGCCTGCTGGCCCAGCAGAGTCCGATCACGCGGGAGGCGGTGGCGGCCAGCGTGCTGGTGGGCATGCCGGTGGCCGCCATCCTCATCGTCAACAACCTGCGCGACCGCCATACTGATGCCCGGGCCGGCAAGGCCACCCTGGCGGTGCGGATGGGGCCGGGCCCGACGCGTCGACTGTTCGCGCTCCTGTCGGCAGGGCCGTGGGTGGCGTCGCTGCCGCTGGGACTGCCGAGCTGGGCCTGGGCCCTCTGGGGGATGCTTGGGCTGTGGGTGGCGGGCCTGTTGGTGGAACTATGGCGGCGTGACGGCGCCGCCCTCAACGGGCTGCTTGGCCCGACGGCCATGTATTCCCTGGCGGCGGCCTTGTGGCTGGGGCTGCGCCTGACGGCGGTGGGGCCTTGACCCCCGCGGGTCCGGAAGCTCATGCGGAGAGGAGATGAAGATGCTGTTGCGATGGTTGGTGGGAGTTGCGCTGGTCTACGTACTGGTGGTGGCACTGGCCTGGGCCTTCCAGGAGCGGCTGCTCTATCTGCCACATATGGGGCGGGAGCAGATCGGGACACCGGCGGATCGTGGCCTGGCCTGGTCGCCGGTATCCCTGGAAACCGAAGATGGTCTGGCGCTGGATGCCTGGTGGTTGCCCCACGAGCACCCCCGCGCCAGCCTGCTGTTCCTGCACGGCAATGCCGGCAATATCTCCCACCGGCTCGACTCCCTCGTGCAGTTCCACCGCCTGGGGTTCTCGGTGCTGATCCTCGACTATCGCGGCTATGGCCGCAGCGAGGGCAGTCCCTCCGAGGTGGGGCTGGCCCGGGACGCCCGTGCCGGCTGGCGCTGGCTTCGCGAGGAGGCGGGTCAGGCGCCGGATGACGTGGTGCTGTTCGGTCGCTCCCTGGGCGCTGCCGTGGCGGCCGAGATGGCCGCGGGACTTGAGGCGGAGGAACAGGCCCCGGCGGCAGTGATCCTGGAGTCGCCCTTCCGTTCGGTGCCGGACCTGGCCCAGCGCGTTTACCCCTTTCTGCCGGCGCGTTGGCTGGCGCGCTTCTCCCATGACACCGAGACCCACGTTGGAGACATCACTGTGCCGCTGCTGGTGATCCACAGCCGTGACGACGAGATCATTCCCTTTGCAGAGGGCGAGGCGGTGTACCGGGCGGCCGGTGAACCCAAGCAGCTGCTGGAGATCCAGGGGGGCCATAACACCGGCTTCCTGGACAGCGAGCCAGACTACTCCGAGGGGATCGACGACTTCCTGACGGAAAGGGCCGGGCTACCCCGGCAGTCAAGGTAAAGGGGGCCACCGCCTGGAGAGCGGTGGCGAGAAACTACTCCGGCAGCTCGGCGCTGTGGAAGACACGCTGCACGTCGTCGCAGTCCTCGAGGGTGTCGATGAGCTTTCGGAACATCGCCACGTCGTCGCCTTCCAGCGGGGTGGTGGTCTGGGGGACGAACTGGATCTCGTCGACCTCGAAATCGAGCTCGCCGAAGGCGTCGAGCAGCGCCTGCTTGGCCTTGGCGTATTCGGTGTGGGGCGCGAAGACGGTGATCTGGCCCTCATCGGTCTCGATGTCGGTGACGTCGACATCCGCCTCCATCAGCGCCTCCAGGGTGGCTTCCTCGTCGTCGCCCTGGAAGGCGAGGATGGCGCAGTGGTCGAACATGTGGCTGACGCTACCCGGGGTGCCGAGCTTGCTCTTGGCCTTGGTGAAGCAGCCACGCACGTCGCCGAAGGTGCGATTGGGGTTGTCGGTCAGGCAGTCGACGATCACCATGCAGTTGCCGGGACCGAAGCCCTCGTAGCGAGCCGGGGAGAAGTCCTCGCCGCCCACGCCGCTGGCCTTGTCCAGCGCCTTGTCGATGACGTGGGAGGGCACCTGATCCTTCTTGGCGCGTTCGATCAGACCGCGCAGGCTCAGGTTGCCAGCGGGGTCGGTGCCGCCCTGCTTGGCGACCACGTAGATCTCGCGGCCGTACTTGCTGTATACCTTGGTCTTGGCGTCGGCCGTCTTGGCCATGGATTCCTTGCGGTTCTGGAAGGCCCTGCCCATATCGTTGTCCTGTGGCGTTCAACATGTGGCGGAATTCTACGAAACCGGGCCGGAGGCGAACAGGGATATTTTCGTCCTCGACCCCTCACCCGCGATTGGTCAGGATGACACGCTTGGTCGTCTGGATCGCCACATCCGCCTTCCGGCTTGACCGTCACTACCCCCGCCCCCTGGAGAGTGCCCATGGACCATCACGCTTACCGCCACGCCCTGGCCGAGCACTTGCAGGGTGCCGAGCTGCCCTTCGCCCCCGACGAATTCGCCTCGCGCCTCGCCCGGGTCCGTCACGCGATGCGCGACGCAGGGCTCGAGGCGCTGCTGTTGACCGACCCCGCCGATATCTTCTATCTGACTGGCTACCACACCTTCGAGGTCTCGGTGCACACGGCGCTGGTGGTCTCGGCGCACCGGCGGGTGCTGCAGGTGCCCTCCATCGAGACCGGGCCGGCGGTGGTCACCGCCGCCGTGGACGAGATCCTCGGCTACCGGTGGGAGGGCATCGACGAGGTGATCGCCCCGCTGGCCGAGGCGCTCTCGCCTTTTCAACGCATCGGCCTCGATGTCTTCGGGGCCGGGCTGCGCTTTGGGGTGATCCGCGAACTGCAGGCGCGGCTCGGCGCCGAGCGCTTTCGCGACGACGGCGGGACCCTGGTCGATGCCATCCGCATCATCAAGACGCCGGCGGAGCTCGACTGCCTGCGAGAGAGCGCGCGGATCACCTCGGCCGGTCTTGCCGCCGCCGAGGCGATCATCGCTCCCGGCATCACCGACAATGAGGTGGCCGCTGAGGGCGCCCGGGCCATGCTGGCGGCCGGCAGCGAATTCATGAGTCTGCAGCCCATCGTCACTAGCGGGCGGCGCATCAGCATCATCCACGTCAACCACAAGCGCATTCCCATCGGGCGGGACGAGCCGGTGTTTCTGGAATTCGGTTCGGCCTTCCAGCGCTACACCGCGCCGATGATGCGTAGTGCGGTGGCCGGCCGTGCCAGCCCCGAGATGCAAGCGGTGCGCGACCTGTGCCGAGAGATCTTCGAGGCCCTGCTCGCCGAGATGCGCCCGGGGCGCACCTTCGATGATGCCGCCCGGGCCGCCGAGGCGGTGCTCGCACCCCATGCCGAGCGGCTTTTCTTCTCGGGGGTGTTCGGCTATGCGGTGGGGGCCCAGTTCCCGCCCAGCTGGGTCGAGGGCACCGGCTATATCGCCCGCGGCCAGCCGCGCGCATTCGAGGAGGACATGGTCTTCCACCTGCCGCTGTGCCTGCGGCTACCGGGGCAGTGGGGCATCGGCCTGAGCGATACCGTGCGGGTGACGCCTAGGGGGGGGGAGCCCCTTACCGACAACGACTGGACGCTGGGAGAGGCGCGAGCTTGAGCATGACGCTGGCACTGATCCTGCTGACCACGGGGGTGACCCTTGCGGCCTGGAAATGGCCGCGGTTATACGATGCGCTGATCTACTCGCCGCCCGGCGTGGCGCGCGGGCAGTACTGGCGGCTGCTCAGCCACGGCTTCATCCATGCCGATGGCACCCACCTGCTGTTCAATATGGTCACCCTCTACTTCTTTGGCACGGTGATGGAACTGGTGCTGACCCCGCGCATCGGGCAGGCGGGATTCCTGCTCTTCTATCTGTCGGGCCTGCTGGTGGCGATCCTGCCGACTCACCTCAGGCACCGTCGTAATCCCCGCTTTCGTAGCCTGGGCGCCTCCGGTGCTGTCTCGGCGATGCTCTTCGCCTATATCCTGCTGCGGCCCTGGTCGTTGCTGTTCGTGCTTTTCATTCCGGTGCCGGCGATCCTCTTCGCCGCCGCCTATGTGATCTACTCCATTCGCGCCCAGCATCGTGGCCGTGATGGCGTCAACCACAGCGCCCATCTGTGGGGCGGTGCCTGGGGCGTGGTCTTCATGCTCGGCCTGGAGCCGACACTGGCTGGCCGCTTCTTCGAGGCGCTGATGTCACCGGCCAGCGGCGGGATATGGCTGGGTTAGGCCAGGCCCCCTGCGGCGCCGGGCAGCGGCCGTCGATCGATGCTTCCTCTTCGCGGTCCACCACCTGCACGGTGGTGGACAGGGTCAACAGCTCGTTGTCGTTGGCGCTGAACTGCAACTCGCCGAACAGCGCCAGGTAGCCAGCCTCTGGGCGGGGCAGGGAGAGACGGAGCTGGCCTGTGTCATCCTTCAGCGGTTGGGGCTCCCAGTGTGCCTCGCGGAAATCGCGCTGCGCCGCTCGGGCTACCCAGGCCCGGCCCAGGCTCACGGGCTCAGAGGCGCTCGCCGTCAGCGTCACCCTGTCGTTCGTACAGTGGAACTGCCACTCCAGCTCGGGCAGCGGCTCACCGCGGCTGACCCGGTGGTGGAAGGCCACCAGGCTCGGCAGCAGGCGCGCGTAGTCGCCCAGCCGGTGGCCCTGGTTGGGCAGGTAGAGCAGGTGGCGGGGCTCGGGCAGGTCCTGCCAGTAGAGGTTGAGGGCATCCACCGGCCAATAGGCGTCATTGCTGGCCAGCACCAGCAGCTTGGGCTGGGTCAGCCTTTCTCGGTAGCGGTAGGGGTCTACCATGGCCTGCAGCGCGCGGCCTGCTTCGCTGTCGAGCCGGGCGTCGATGTCGCGCTCGGTGTAGTCGGCGATCTGCGGTGACGGAGCGCCCCATACCCGACGCTGGTGGGCTAGCTGCGGCTCCATGTCGAGGATATCGAACACCATGGGTGCCAGGGCCGCCACCCTCGGGTCTACGGCCGAGGTCAGCCAGGTGGTCCAGCCGCGCTTGGAGGCGCCGGTCAGGGTGAAGGTTTCGATAGGAGCGCCCCAGTCGGTGGTCAGCGCCTGGAGAGCATCCATGGCTCGCACCGCACTCTTGACCATGGGCAGCAGCAGCGGCCAGTCGGCCTCATGGGGCGCGTCGAGGAAGCGGACGAAGGTCTCGGCGATCAGGGCGTCCTCGGTGAGACCGCCGAGCAGCGGCTGGAAGGGCACCTGGCGCAGCACCGCCACCGGCGTGTCTAGGGCGCGGGCCAGGGCCACGAAGCGGGCCGCGTCCCGCGGTGGTTCGCGAGAGGGTTCGCCCTCGGCCGGCCAGGTGCCGCTGCCGATAAACAGCAGGGCGTGGCGGGTGCCATACCCTGCGGTGGGGTCGATGAGCCATAGCTGGTGGTGCCAGAGGGTGTCGCGCCAGCGCTGGGAGGTGAGTTCCAGTAACCGCGTGTCGGTGCCCAGGAGCTGGTGGCGGGCCACTTCCTCCCAGTGGAAGGCCATATCCGGCTCTGCCACGTAGCGCTCCAGGGCCGTCTCCGGCGAGCGCCCGGCGGGTGCCTCGGCCGCGGCGAGGAGAGGCACCAGCAGGCAAGCGAAACAGGTCAGCAGGGTCGCGGGGCGCATGGCATGACTCTTGGCGGGGAATTCCCTTCAGCATAGCCATCGATGCTGCCCGGGCGCCGTTGTTGATGGCAATGCTCGGTGCGGGTCGTTGATCCGAGACAAGGAAAGCGTTGATGACACATCGAGTGGTCCGCAAGGAGGCTATAACTACACTGTGGTCAGGGAGGCACCTCCCTGACTGCTTCTCGGCGCCGAACGGCGCCTGTGATTCTCTCTGCCCGTTCAGGAGTATGTTTATGACACAGACAGTGACGGCTGCCTTTGACAGCGCCGACAAGGCCATCAACGCCTACGATGAGCTGATTTCCGAGGGTTACCCCCGGGAGAAGCTCTACTTCGACAAGGACACCAACGAGGTCAAGGTGATCGTCCCTGATACGTCGAAGCCTGAGGTCGAGGAGATCCTCGGCCGCCATGAGCCCGAGGAGATTCGGGCGCGCCCCTACGAGGCCTCATAGTCGTCGAGGCGCCAGCGGGAGGGTGCCCCGGTTCGAAGGGGTGCCCGCCGGCCAGTACGGGCATGGCTTGCCTTAGACCAGCCACGCCAGGGCGAGCCCGGCGACCAGCGACGCCAGCATCGGCAAGCCGACCCGCTGACCCGTGCGCGGAGTGCCGAAGGCGCCGGCCAGTGCCGCCTTGATCAAGTTGTTCATCGCCGCCGCAATGACGATGCCCAGCACCGCCGTGGCGGCATCGATGCGCTCCAGCGACATCCGCGTCAGCGACAGGGTGATGGCATCGACGTCGGCGAGCCCCGAGACGGCGGACAGCAGGTAGATGCCGGCCTCACCCAGCCACTCCCTCAACCACTCGCCGAGCAGCATGATCAGCGCCAGCAGGGCGCCGAACAACAGTGCCGTGCGCAGTTCCAGCGGGTTCTGGATCGGGGTCCGGCTATCGACCCGTGCCGCCAGCCGATGGCGACGCCAGATCATCAGGGCCGGTAGGTAGAGTAGGGCGCCCATGACCACAATCGGCAGCAGCAGCGAGGGCAGCAGGGCGGGGTGGATCACCGCGACGTAGATCAGGATGCGAGGAAACATGGTGCCGCAGGCGAGCAGGATGCCGGCGGACAGCAGCGCATCCAGTTCCGGAGTGCGGCGTGACTGTCGGGCGAAGTGCAGGGTCAGGGCGGTGGACGAGCTGAGTCCCGCGAACAGGCCGGTGAAGAGAATGCCCTTCTCGGGTCCGCCGACGCGGATGGCAAAATAGCCGACAAAGGAAATGGCGGCGATCAGTACCACCATCCACCAGATCTCGTAGGGGTTGAGCACCTCCCCCGGCCCCATGCCCTGGTTGGGCAGCAGCGGCAGCATGACCACCGTGATCATGAGCAGCTTGAGGCCGGCGTCCAGCTCATGGGACTGCAGCTTGTTGAGCAGGCTGTGGATCTCGCGCTTGTTGTCGAGGATCACCGCGGTGATCACGGCGCAGGCGGTGGCCAGAGCCAGGTCGATGGCCACGGCGATGGCGCCGAAGCAGAAGGTGAGCAGCAGCCCGATCAGGCTGGTGATGCTGTAGTCGCGATGCTTTGCCACCCGGGCCTGCCAGGCCACCAGGCCGATGGCCGCCACGGACAGGAACAGCAGCGGGAAGGCCCAACTGATCAGCGCCTCGGATAGCAGGGCGGCGATGCCGCCGAGCAGGCCCACTAGGGCGTGGGTGCGAATCCCGGCGATGCGCTCGCCGGACTGCTGCTCCCTGGCGACCCAGCCACGCTCGATGCCGATCAGCGCCCCCAGCAACAGGGCCACCGCCAGCTGGATGGCGGTCTGGTTGGAGGCGATGAACTGGCTGGCGAGATCATCCATGCGCGCTGGTTCCTAAGGAGGCTGAGCAAAGGCTTGTACAGTGATGGTCGCCCGCGGCGTCCTCTGCTTCAATGGGTAGCGCGAGCAATAATGTATCGCAACGTTGAGGCACACGGGCCCATGCGCAACGGGCCGCGCTTCGGTCGTGTTCGAGCCCATGCAAGGAACGCCGGTGACATGAGCGACGAGGTCTCTATCCTCAAGATCCCTTCTGCGGCAGGCGGCAAGCGCTTGCGTCTTAGAGCCGTCCTGTTCTATCTGGTGGCCCTGCTGGCCATCCTGCTGCTGTTCGCCGGTATCCTCTGGGACCAGCATCGTCGTGATCTGGACAGGGCTCACGAGCGCGCCGTCGCCCGGGCCGATATCGTTGCCGAGTGGGTGGCCACCACCTTCGCCGTCAGCGAGCATGCCCTAGGCGGCCTGGCGCAGCTGTTTGACGATCTCCAGGTGCCGGTCGTCGCCGCTCCGGCTCTCGAGCCCGAGCGCCTCGAGGCCCGGCTGGCTGCCCAGCGCGATCGTCTCGCCTTCATCGACGAGCTGAGCCTGGTCGACGCGTCGGGGCGCGTCATCGCCTCCACGGCGCCCTGGTGGCCGCC
>CAYWBG010000064.1:0-12767 GCA_964456005.1 uncultured Halomonas sp. | reverse complement strand
AGAGCACCCTGCTGACCATGCTGGTGCCCCTTCTTCACCACGGCATGGTGTATGCCGGTCTTCCCTACAGCGAGATCGAGCTGATGGAAACCACTGGGGGCGGAACTCCCTACGGGGCCAGCCATCTGGCCGGCAAGCGCAGCGACCGCCCCCTTGACGAACATGAGCGCCAACTGACGCGTGCCCAGGGAAAGCGCCTGGCTCGCCTGGCGCTTGCACTCACCAGCATGCGGGAGCGCGCCTCATGAGAGCCTGGCTTGAACGTCTAGAGACCGAAAAAGGTCTCGATAACCTCACGTATCGCTCGCGTCGGCTAGTATTGAGTACCTACGGCATCCTGCTCCTGGCGCTGGTGGTGTGGGGAGTGCTGCTGAGCCGTGATGGCGGCAACCTGCGGCCCCTCTTGCTGTTCCTCTTGCCGCTGCTGCTCTTCCTCCCCTCACTGATCGGTCAGCGCGCCCGAGGGCATGCCTGGCTGGCATTCGTCAGCCTGCTTTACTTCATGATCGGGGTGAATGTGGCAATCTTGCCGGGTACGGGCTGGCTTGGCCTGCTGATTGCCCTTGCTGCCCTGGCCCTCTTTGTCGGCTGCACGGGCTATGCGCGATTCCGCTCTCGGCAGCTACAGGCCCGCGGAGGCAGTTGAGCGGGGGGCGTGCTAAGCTTATTCTGGCTTGATTAGCATCAGGCCGCCGAATGACAAGCCAACGAAAGGAGTTCGTGATGATGTTCGTGACCTTCCGCCCCCTCCTCGCCCTCGGTCTCTCCGCCGCTCTCCTGCTGCCGGTCACGGCCCAGGCCGCCGACCCCGAAGATGCCATCGAGTATCGCCAATCTGCGCTTCGGGTCATGGCCTGGCAGCTCGGCCCGCTGGGCGCCATGGCACAGGGCGACATCGATTACGACGCAGACGTCTTCGCTGCCAAGACCGACAACCTGGCGGCCGTCGCCCATCTGCCCTGGGAGGGGTTCATGGAAGGCACGCTGCGCGGCGACGACCATGCTGCCGAGACCGACGCCCTGGCGGCCATCGCCGACAACTGGGACGACTTTGAGGAGCGTCAGACCACGTTCCAGCAAGAGGCCGGCACCCTGGCTCAGCTGGTCCAGGACGACGCGGAGTTCGCCGATTTACGCCGCCAGGTGGGGGCTGTCGCCAACAGCTGCAAGGGTTGCCACGACGAATATCGCGCCGACTGAACCGACGCCGGCCCTACTGACAGCGCAAGAGGCGGCCCTATGGCCGCCTTTTTTCATGTGACGTGCTGCTTTCACGCATTCCAAAGCCAGAGCACCGGCAGTGCGGCTACCGCCAGCACTACCAGAAACAGCCAGAGGCGAGCGCCGCGACGGACCGGCGCTTCGGAAGGCTCGTCCTCGGGGGCGTCGTGAAGTACCTTGCGGCCGGTCAGCATGGCGCCCACCAGGCGTTCGCCCTTGAGCCGATGCACCACCAGGGCAAGCAGGTGGGCCGCGATCAGCACTATCAGCAAGTTGGCGTTGAGATGGTGCAGCGACTTGAGCGTGCGGGCCGTGTCGCTGTCCACCAGGCCATGCAGAGGCCCGCTGAAGAAGATGTCATCGGTCATGAAGAGACCACTCCCCGCCTGGAAGCTGAGCGACACCAGCATCACCACTACCATGAACCCACCCAGAGGATTGTGGCCCGCATAGGCCGGGGGACGACCAGTGAGCAACCGCCGGGCATAGACGGTCATGGTCAAGGGCGAGCGAAGAAAATGGGTGAAGCGCGCATGAAAACTGCCGACCAGGCCCCACAGCCAGCGAAACAGCAGTAGCCCCAACACCACATAGCCCGCCCGGGCGTGGATATCCGTGGGAAAGATGAAAGGCGCTCCGTCGGTCTTCATTGTGTAAAAGGACAGCCCCACTGCGCCCACCAGTGTCCAGTGGAACAGCCGCACCGGCATATCCCATACTTGCAATCTTGGCATCTCGCCTCCTTGCTAAGAGCAGTCGATCATGTTGTTTATAGGCTGTTTTGTGGGCAATAGTGAAAGTTATCTAGCGCGGCCGAGTGGCCTGGCATCCTGAGAGAATATGCTTATCGGCACAAATATGCGGCTTACAACGTCCGGGGTGTTGAGCTCATCCTCCGGACCGGCGACCATGCTACAAATTCTGAGGAGAACACCATGACACGCAACATCGCCGATATTCGACGCGACTACGAGGGCGGTCAGCTCGACGAAGCCCAGGTCAGCGATGCGCCGATGCCGCTCTTCGAGGAGTGGCTGGCCCTCGGGCTTGAGGCCGAAGGCGACGACGGTAATGCCATGACTCTCGCCACCGTGGATAGCCAGGGCCTGCCCCATGCACGGGTGGTACTGCTCAAGGGAGTCGATGAGAAGGGGCTGGTCTTCTACACCAACTATCACAGCCACAAGGGCAGCGAGCTGACCAATGTGCCCCATGCGGCCCTCGTCTTCTGGTGGCCCACGCTCTCCCGACAGGTGCGCATCGAGGGACGGGTCGAGCAGGTTAGTCCAGCAGAATCCGACGCCTACTTCGCCAGCCGCCCGAGGGCTAGTCAGCTCGGCGCCTGGATCGCCACCCAGAGCGTGGTGATTCCCGACCGCACCTGGATCGAGGAGCGCCAGAATCGCTTCGAACAAGCCTACGAGAATCAGGAGATCCCACGTCCGGTGCACTGGGGCGGCTATCGCGTGATTCCCGACATGATCGAGTTCTGGCAGGGGCAACCCAGCCGCCTACACGACCGGATCCGCTTCGAACGCCGCGACAACGGCTGGCAGCACTTCCGCATGGCTCCCTAATCGACTCTCCCCATCGCCCCCGTCGCCCGCGGGGGCGAAGAGGCTCGAAGATCAATCGGGCTGACTCTCCAGACGATGGCGTTGCCACTCGCTCTCCGGCTCGTTGAGTCGAAGCACCGCATCGATCACCTGCTCCTCCATATTGTAGCGCTGCTTGAAGCCGAGACGCTTCATTAGGGCGCGCATCGGATGGTTGTCGACCATGATCTTGCCGATCATCTCCAGCGTCCCGACACTGCGACAATAGTTGATCAGCTTGTTCATCAGCAGGCTGCCCAGGCCGAGGCCGGTGAGATCATCACGGATGATCACCGAGAACTCAGTGCGGATATTGTCAGGGTCGTTCCATACCCGAGCCACGCCAAGCATTTCCTTGCTGCCGTCGTCACGCATGTGCTCGGCGATGAAGGCCATCTGGCGATCGTAGTTGATCTGCGACAGCATCGACAGGTCACGCTGGGTCAGGTCGGCCTTGTTGTGGAAATAGCGAAAACGGATGCTCTCTTCGGAGAGTTGACGGTGGAAGCCGGTGATCAGCGGTGCATCCTCGGCGCGAATCGGGCGCACCTCGACCTCCCAGCCGTTCTTGAGAGTGACCCACTCACGCAGCTCTTCCGGGTAGGGCATGATGGCGAAGCGCGCTGTCGGACCGAGGTCCATGGCAAAATCTACCGCCACCATGTCATCACGGTTGAGCAGCAATGGATTGATCTCAATCCCACGAAGCTCGAGCAGGTCGCTGGCCATCTGCGACAGCTTGACCAGGAGCTGGCAGAGCCGCTCGATATCCCGATCGGGGTCGCCCGAGTGTTCATGGATCAATCGCGCCACGTGAGTGCGATCCACCATGTCCTCGGCCAGTGTCATGTTAAGCGGCGGCAGTGCCACCTGACGATCGGCCAAGATATTGACCTTGTAGCCGCCAATGCCGAACACGATCACTGGGCCGAACACCGGATCCCGAGTGATCCCTGCACACGTCTGTAGCGAATGCTTGCCGCGCTGCATGGGCTGCATGCAGTACTCACGGACCTTGAAAGCGGGATACTTCTCGATCATCTGTTCGCCGAGCCGCACGACACCTTCGGCCACCTGCTCGGGACTTCTGAGATCCTGCAGCAGCCCCGCCGAGACCCGATGGGGATGCTTTCGATAGCGGAACGGGCGGCAGTTTCCCTCATGAACCACCTTCAGCGCTATGGCGCCATCGAACTCTGCCGCCACTGCGGCGCCCTCCTCGGGGGTTGTCACATAGCGGCTCTCTGCGACCGGGATGCCGTAGGCCTGAAGCACCTGAGCGGTCTCGGAGTGTGAGAGCGATTCACGCCCCTCGGACTTGGCCTCCTTGATCAGGGTGCGACAGCGGGCACGGATATCCGGGGTGGTGGAAAATGGCAGGCTGGGCGGAGTCTCCTGTAGCAGCGCCTGTACCCGCTGGTAGTCGACCATGTGCATGAAGGCGTTGATGGCCTTCTCGGGCGACACGTAGGTGGGTATTGCCGCCAGGGTGCACTCGTGGCGAGCGGAAAGCGCCTCCTCCAGCCCCATGAAGCTGGTCAGCAGGTTGCGGCGGAAGCGCTTGCGGTTGGCTACCACCGCCTGGGCGGTGGTCTTGGAAGGCGCCATGCGGGTCGGCGCGTGCACCACGAGTACGGCGTCGACGCCGGGGTCGGCGGCGACAATCTCGATGACGTCCACGAACTTCTCGGGGGTGGCATTGCCGCCCATGTCCACCGGGTTCTCCCCGGGCTTGCTCATATCGAAGTCGCCGCGGTGCAGGGCCGCCCGCGTCTCCTCGGTAAATTCGGCCAGCTTGCCGTCGGCGTGGATCAGCTTGTCGATGGCCAGCATCGCCGGACCCAGGCCGTTTGACACGATGGCCAGCCGGTCGCCCTTGAGCGGTTTCATGAGCGAGAGGGTCATCAGCGCATCGAACAGATCGTCGGAGTCGTGGACTCGCACGACCCCGGCCCGCGAGAAGGCGGCATCGAAGATCTGGTCGCGATTGGCGACCCCCGGCGTTGGCTCCAGGCCAGTGAGATCCGATTGGGGCGTACGACCGCTCTTGATGGCGAGGACCAGGCGGTTACGCGAGGCATCTCGTAGCGCGGTCATGAAGTGTTGGGCGTCCAGGATCTTCTCGAGATGCAGCAGGATCGCCTGGGTCGGTGAGAACTGATTGATGTAATCGAGCAGGTCGGGAAGCATCACATCGACGCTGTCCCCCAGGGTAATCAGGTGCGAGAAACCCACGCCGCGCCCCGCCGCCCAGTCGATCATGGCGGTGCCGAGCATACCGGACTGGCCCAGATAGGCGACCCGCCCGGCCTTGATTGGTTGATTGGCATAGGAGGCATTGAGTTTGCGACCCGGCACGATCAACCCCATGCATTCCGGCCCCAGAATACGGATGCCCGACTCCCGGGCAGCCTCGAGCATGCGTTCTCGGATCGAGGCCTTGCCGTCGCGAGCTTCGTCCAGATGGGACCCCCCCGAGAGCACCAGCGCGGCGCGCACACCTAGACGGCCCAGTCGTGCGATGCGCCCCGGCACCGTGGCCACCGGCGAACAGATCACCGCCAGGTCCGGCACCTCGGGCAGCTGAGCAACCCGGGCAAAGGCAGGCTGGCCGAAGACAGTCTCGTAGCCCTTGGGGTTGACCGCCCAGATCGTTCCGGGAAACCCCGCATCCTGGAGGTTGCGGATCACCAGGCCGCCGAGCGAATGGCGTTTTTCCGAGGCACCGATCACGGCGATGGTGCGGGGATTGAAGAAGTGACGCAGGAAACGAGTACTCAAGGCGCTCTCCCCAGGTTGTCCCGATGGATGGCTGACGACTGTGTACGACCTATTGTGACTGTCTGACAAGCACCTGGCCAAAGTAAAGTGACATGAGTCAGTCTGGAGGCGCCAATGATCACCGGTTACGTCACTCATCCCCACTGTCAGCTCCACCATATGGGGCCCGAGCATCCTGAAAGCCCGCTGCGCCTGGAGTCCATCCGTGCCCGGCTTGCGCTGTCGGGTATCCTGCAGCAGACCATGCAATCCGAGGCGCGCGAGGCCACCGAGGAAGAGCTGGCCCGAGTGCATCCCATGCGCCATCTGCGCGCTCTGGACAAATGCGTCCCGGAAGAGGGTATTGTCACCCTCGATAGTGACACCATGATGAACCCCGACAGCCTGAAAGCGGCCAGAGTTGCCGCCGGCGCGGTGATCCGTGGCGTCGACCAGGTGTTTCGGCACCAGGCCGACAATGTCTTCTGTGCGGTTCGCCCGCCGGGCCACCACGCCGAGGCCACCGATGCCATGGGCTTCTGTTTCTACAACAACGTGGCCGTGGGCGCCGCCCACGCCCGGGCTAAGTACGGTGCTCGACGAATCGCCATCCTTGATTTCGATGTTCACCAGTGCAACGGCACCATCGATATCTTCAAGGACGATCCTGAGGTACTGGTCTGCACCAGCTTCCAGTATCCCTTCTATCCTTGGCGATATCTGCGCAGCGAGTGGCAGAACGTGATCAACACGCCGTTGAACGCAGGCACCGACAGCGCTGGCTTCCGCCGGGCCATCGAGGATGATTGGCTCCCGGAATTACACCGCTTCAAGCCGGAGGTGGTCCTGCTCTCCTCGGGGTTCGATGCCCACCGCGAAGACGATATGGCCGAACTCTGCCTGGAGGACGAGGATTTTCATTGGGTCACTCACATGGCCATGGAGATCGCCGCCCTGTATGCCGACAACCGCCTGGTCTCGGTGCTTGAAGGGGGGTACCACCTCGATTCCCTCGGCCGCTGCGTCGAAGCCCACGTCAAGGCGTTGCTGGGGCTGCCCTTTGGTACTTCTCCCGCCTCCCCCGGATGAAGTTTCCGGCTGCCAGGAAACCTGGATGACGAGACCACGCCGGGAGCCTGCCTGACAGCCTCCCGACGCTTGGCTGTGGTAATCTTGGGGAAACCTGTTTCCAATAGTGAACTTATCCCCATGACTGCCACCACCGACCAGGATGCCGCCCTGCGCATCGCCTCCGGCCGCAAGGCCTTCGTAGAGCCCCTGCGCCTGGGCGAGCGACTCAAGGAGATCCGCCTGGCCAACCAGTGGACCCTGGAGGACGTCAGCCAGCGGACCGGTCTGGCCCGCTCCACCCTATCGAAGATCGAGAACCACCAGATCTCGCCGACCTTCACCGCCGTGCAGAAACTGATCGGCGGGCTGGGCATCGACTTGCCCCAGCTGCTCTCGCCGCCACGTCAGCAGGCTCGCACCATGGGACGAAGAGACCTGACCCGTCGCGGTCAAGGTCAGCTTCACCCCACCCCCACCTATGAACATGAGCTGCTCAGCTGCGAGCTGGCCCAGAAGCGCATGATTCCCTTCAAGACCATCGTGCGGGCACGTAGCTTCGAGGAATTCAGCGAATGGGTGCGCCACGACGGCGAGGAATTCCTGATGGTGCTCGATGGCGAGATCCGGCTTTACACCGAGTTCTATGAACCTCTACCGCTTGTCGAGGGGGACAACATCTATTTCGACAGCGACATGGGGCATGCACTGGTCTCGGTCAGCCCGGAAGATGCCGTGGTCCTGTCGGTCTGCACCCGGGGCGAGAACACCGCCTAAACCAGCCGTCGCGAGTCACTTCCTCCCCTCGGTTCGCAGGCGGTCGCCGGGACGCGCCGGGGGGATGGCGTCCAGCTCCAGTCGGACGCCGGCGTGGATCGCCTGGAAGTGTCGCCCCTTGGCACGGGCGATGAGCATCACACCGAAACGCTCGGCCAGCTCCACCCCCTTCTGGGTCACCCCGGAGCGCGAGACCAGCACACCGATACCCATCTGCGCCACCTTGAGTACCATCTCGGAGGTCAAGCGGCCAGTCGTGTAGAAGATATCCGCTGCCTGGCTCTCTGCCTCACCCAGCCACTGCCGCCCCGCCAGGGTATCCACGGCGTTGTGACGGCCGACATCCTCGACGAAATCCAGCACCTGCTCCTGTCGACACAAGGCACAGCCGTGAACCGCCCCGGCGCTGCGGTAGGTCTCGTTATACTCGCCGAGGTTCTGCAGCAGGCCGTAGAGTACGGACTGGCGCAGAGGCGTTTCGGGCAGGGGCTGTTTGGGAATGGCCTCCAGCAGGCGTCCAAACACCGTGCCTTGCCCGCAGCCGGTGGTCACCGTGCGGTGTCCCAGCCGCTCCTCCAGGTCCGCGGGCTCCTGCCGCGTCACCACCGCCGCCGCTTCCACCTCCCAGTCTACATGGACCGCCATCAGGTCCTGGCTGGCGCGAATCAACCCCTGGTTGCGAAGATAGCCCACCACCAGCGCTTCGGGGTCCGCGCCCAGCGTCATCAGGGTGACAATCTCACGCTTGTTGAGGTAGAGGGTCAGGGCCCGCTCGGCGGCAATGGCCTGACGCCGGGCTTCACCGAACTCATCAAAGACTTCGATCTCCAGGGTGGCCGGCAGGCGGGCCTGACTCAGGCTGATAGCGTCCATTGACGGCTCCTCGACAAAGCGTTGAAGGAGGATGATGGCATTCCCTGTCACGAGTGTCTTTACTGTTACGTAAACGACAATGACATTTCCTCCGAGCATGCCGCCATGAGCCACACCAGCACTCAGACTCCCCTGAGCTTCGACGTCGTCGGCGAGTCCCGTCGGGTCAAGGGATTCACCTCGACCGAGTGGCACATCGCCGACCTCTCTCCCGGTGACGCCGGTCCGCAGGTGCTACACCTTCAGTTGTTCATGACCGAGCGTGCGGCCTATCGCTTCAACCTGGAAGCGGGGACGCCGAGACTGTTCGTACGCTGCGGCGAGAGCGGCACCACCCCAGCGCCATCGGCGATCACCGCGAGCCAGGACGTGGCCGCCAGCTGGCTCGACGGCGAACAGCAGGTACTGGAAGTATCAATGCCGCTGGCCATCCAGGCCTGGCTGGAGGCCTACCTGGCCCGCCAAGGCGAGGCCCCGGACGAAGGCCGCAAGAAAAAACGCAAGGGCGCCGGCCGGGCCCGGGAGCAGATCGCATGAGCCGACTGGAACGCTGGTCACGACGCAAGCTCGGCGAAGATGCCGAGGCACAGACGTTGGCCGAGATGCCATCCGCGCAGATGGATACGACCGATCGTGCCCCTCCCCCGGACCCAGCATCCGAGCCAGAGCCGGGCAGCCTGGACGCGACCCTTCCCGACCCCGACAGCCTGGCCGCCGGCAGCGATTTCAAGGCATTCCTGCAGACCGGGGTCAGCGATGCCCTGCGTCGCCGCGCCCTTCGCCGGATGTTCTCCGCCGACCATTACGCTGTTCGTGACGGTCTTGACGACTACGATGACGACTATCGCCAGCAGCTCAAGCCGCTGGCGAGCGAGTTGGCCCAGCGTCTCAGACAGTGGACCCGCCCGGTCGAGGAGAGCGAATCCGAGGCAGAGACCGTCGATCCCGCTGTCACTTCCTCAGTCGACGCCGAGACCGAACAGGATAGCGCAGCCCCGGCATCCGCCGGGGATGATAATGCCATCGACAACCCGCGAGTGGCCGAGTCCAGCGGACTGGCCTCGGGCACGGCGTTAGACCAAGGGTGATGCGACAGCCCCCCTCAACTCAGCCAGAATGACATATTAGCGTCACCACATAATAACGATGTAACCCTGACCGTGAGGTGGTATGAATCAGCGAATCGACACGATCGCCGTGGACGATGGCGGCAACCGTCAGGCGAGAGAGGAGGCGTATCGCCGCGCCTCCTGGCCTGTCAATCTTACCCCCTCCAGCGTCGAGTACCTCAGCGGCGGCCATGCCCTGATCCTGGGCAACGAGCGTGACGCCCGCCTAGCTGCCCGTCACCTTCAAGGTCAGGGGCTGGCCTCGCTTACCCTGCTGTTTACCGAATCGGTCTCCCCATCCGCGCCCATCAACGACAATGTCGATGACGAAACGCTGCTGGCCGAGACCGCCGACCTGCCTTATCAGGCCCTGACTCGGATGCAGGCCAATCAGCTCCGGGTGGAGGGGTACCTGGGACGCTTCCGCGTCACCCTCGACGGCGATGCCCCCCCCCTCGACCTGGCTCGAGCACTGACCCATCGAGACCATTTCGACCAGATTCTCGACCTAGGCAACACCCCTGCACTGGCGCTGGAACTGCCGCCTCCGGGCTATGTCGCTACCCGCTGGTCCTCACCGGAGACCCCCTCAAGACTCGAGGAATTCGCCGGATTGGTTGGAGAATTCGACAAGCCTCGCTATTTCCAGATCCATCAAGACCTCTGCGCCCACAGTGCCAATGGCAACACCGGCTGCACCCGTTGCCTTGAGGTCTGTCCCGCTGATGCCATCCAGAGTCAACGAAGCCGGGTCGAGTCACGCATCGAGATTGACCCTTACCGCTGCCACGGCGTGGGCAGCTGCAGCAGCGCCTGTCCCACTGGTGCCATTGAGTTCCGGATGCCCGAGTCTCATCGCCAACAGGAGACCCTGCTGGCCTGGCTGTCGGCCTATCGTGAAGCGGGCGGTGGACAGCCGGTCCTTCGCTTCGTCTCGAGCGATCACCTGCCACCAGACGACTCAGCCGGCCATGTGCTCGATGTCCCCCTCGAGGAGCTGGGCGCGGCCGGACACGACCAATGGCTGACGGCCCTGGCCGGCGGTGCTGCCGAGGTTCGCCTCCAGTACCACCCCGAGATGCCGGAACGGCTGACCACTTTCCTCGAGGATCAGCTAGTCCAGGCGCGGGCGCTTCTCGCAGCGCTGGGGCACGCGCCCGAACGGATTTCGGTGATCGACGTCGACGACACGGCAGCCAGGGACGCCCTGCCCGTTCACTCGCCACTCTGCGCCGATGGCCTCGTGCTCGACGTCGCCGGCAAACGTGATCGACTCAACCGCGTGCTCGACCACCTCGCCATGCTGGGCCAGCCGGACGGCGAGCGACATCTCATGTCGCCCGATGCCGCCCATGGGGGACTGGCCGTGGACACTCAGCGCTGCACGCTCTGCATGGCGTGTGTCTCCAGCTGCCCGACCCCAGCGCTGGCGGCCGGCGATGACAGTCCGCAACTGAGCTTCCGCGAGGCCGACTGCGTACAGTGCGGTCTCTGCGCAGATGCCTGCCCCGAAGACGCCATTGCGTTGCAACCGGGATTTTTGGCCGACCCTGCGCGTCATCAGCGGCACGTCTGCCATGCGGAGGCGGCCTTCGACTGTATTCGCTGCGGCAAGCCATTCGCCACCGCCAGTACCATCGCCACTATCAAGGCCAAGCTTGCCGACCACCCCTACTTCGCAGACGGTGCGATCTCACGGCTCGAGATGTGTGAGGACTGCCGCGTACGCGACGTGTGGCGGGACCTGGCTCGGGATCCCGAAGCGCAACTGAAGGTATGAGCCAATGACCGAGACTGACATGTCGCCACTTTCCCCGGAGTCGACTCCGGAATTGGACGACGCCGAGGCAATGCGCGCCGATATCTATCGACTGCTGGCGCGTCTGCTGCGCGAACCGCCCGATGCCGGCCTGCTGGCTTGGCTTGCCAGCCTGGAGATCGAAGACGAGGCGAGCCCCCTGACACCCCCCTGGAGGGCGCTGCTGGCGTCCGCCCGGCACGCCAACCTGTCGACACTGGAGCGTGCGCATTTTCTGCACCTGGTCGGCGTCATTCAGGGCGAGATAACCCCTTACGCTTCCTGGTACCGCAACGGCGAACTGATGGACGAGGCGCTGGTGGCACTTCGCCGTGACCTCAGAGCGCTGGGTCTTGAACGCAACGAACAGACCCGTGACCCGGAGGATCATTTGGCCGCACTTTGCGAGGCCATGGCGCTGCTCATCGAGTCGCGATCGCCAGTGGAGGGGCGCTTCTTCATGGCGCATCTGGCTCCCTGGGCGATGACCTGCCTGGACGACCTGGCCAAGGTGGAGAACGCCTTCTACGCCAGCCTTGGGCGCCTCGGGCGCGCCTTCCTCGACACCGAACAGGCCCGGCTTGCCGCCGAGGCTGACCTCGACCCAGTCAGGCTCGTGGAGCCATGACAGCGACCCCGCACTCACCTCATCAACCAACACGCCACGCCCTGGAGACTGCAATGAACAAGAACCATAGCTCGCAGCGCCGTCGCTTCCTCAAAACCCTCGGAGTCGGCACCGCCGCCGCCGGCACGGCGGCGGCGGTGGGTCACGTCACCCTGGTGCAGGCCGAAACGCCCCGCACCGAGCCCCACGCCGACAAGGCCCAGGGCTACCGGGAGACCGACCATATCCGCACCTTCTACGCCACCCTGCGGGACTGACGGCCACACAGCCAGGAGATCACGCCATGCGTCTCACTCGTAAAAGCGCTGCCCCCAAGGCTTCCGGCCTGGGCATTTCCCGCCGCCAGTTCCTCCAGCGCAGCGGCGTTGCCACAGGCGGCCTGGCCGCCGCGGGCTTCATGGGTGCGCCGATGATGCGCCGCAGCGATGCGGCGGGCAAGACCCCGGTGCTCGACTCGCCCATCGAAGTCAAGCGCACCATCTGCTCCCACTGTTCGGTAGGCTGCGGCACCTATGCCGAGGTCCAAGAGGGTATCTGGACCGGACAGGAGCCGGCATTCGACCACCCCATCAGCCACGGCGCCCACTGTGCCAAGGGGGCCTCGCTGCGTCAGCATGGCCACTCCACCCGGCGCCTCAAGTACCCCATGAAGCTGGTGGGGGGTGAGTGGCAGCGCCTCAGCTGGGAGGAGGCCATCGAAGAGATAGGCAATAAGGTGCTCGAACTCTCCGAGGCACACGGCCCCGACAGCATCTACTGGCTGGGCTCGGCCAAGTTCAACAACGAGCAAGCCTATCTAATGCGCAAGTTTGCGGCCCTGGCCGGCACCAACAACACCGACCACCAGGCACGCATCTGCCACTCCACCACCGTGGCCGGGGTGGCCAACACCTGGGGCTACGGAGCGATGACCAATTCGCTCAACGACATGCAGAACA
>CAYWBG010000063.1:0-12773 GCA_964456005.1 uncultured Halomonas sp. | reverse complement strand
GTGGCGCCGGGTGACCCCCTGGTCGTCGAAGCGCTGCTTGACGAAGTCGTTGACCCATGGCTGGCTGAATAGCGCGTTACCGGGGGCCATGAACTCCACCTGGAAATCGTCGCGATGACCGGTCTCCTCCAGGCGCGAGAGAGTGGTGAAGGTCATCTTCAGCGGGGCGCCGGCACACTTGACGGGAGTGGGGGCGGCGGTAAAAAGGCCCTTGCCGCCGCCTTTGGCGATCCAGGCGTCAATGGCGTCACGAGTGCGGGTAGCACCTTCGATACTGGCGTAGACGCTGCCGATGCCGTGGGTGCCGACCAGGTCGGGCGACATGCCGTCGATCAGGTGATAGTTGAGCTGCAGGCCGGTAGCCACGACCAGGTAGTCGTATTCCAGCACGCTGGCATCGGCCAGCGAGATCCGGCGCTGTTCGGCGTCGATGCCCACGGCGGGCTGGCGCACCCAGTCCACGCCGTCGGGCACGAAGTTGGCATTGGGCCGCATGGTCTTGCCGGGGGTCCAGACGCCAGAAGCCACCAGGGTCCAGCCCGGCTGGTAGTGGTGGGTCTCGCGGGGCTCGACGAGCGAAATGCGGGCACCATTCAGGCGGTTGGAGAGCCGGTTGGCCATGGCCATGCCGGAGGCGCCGCCGCCAAGGATGACGATACGGGCGTTGGTTGACAGCGTGCTGGCCTGGAGGCTGCCCAATGGCAGCATGCCGGCGGCACCGGCACCTAGTCCCAGTTTCAGGAGCTGGCGTCGATCCAGCCGGAGTGGTTCGAGGGGGCGTGACATGGCAGGACTCCTGCGTAAAGGGTCAGGAAATCATTGTTATATCCTTATAACTCATGGCATAAGATAGCCTAGCCATCATTATTTTTCACCTCCTCCTTTGGTGTGCGACAACTTGACGCAAGTCATGCCTTTGATCGTTTTCAGAGGCCGCTACAGGTTTTTACCGTCATTTACGATTCCCCGGTAGTGTGTGCCAGCGCAGCCAGGATCGCGGGGGGGGGGAGCGAAGCGTTCGAATATGTTGGCAGGGGGACTCGATATCCTTCACTTTTCTGCTGCGTGCAAACGGTTAGTCTTGGGGAGTGCTCACTCGAGTCGTTCAACAGGAGGTAGGCATGACCAAGGTACTGGTGCTGTATCATTCCATGTATGGCCACATCGATACGCTAGCCAAGACCGTCGCCGAAGGGGCCCGCGGCGTGGAGGGGGTCGAGGTGGTCGTCAAGCGGGTACCGGAGACCATGGATTCCGAGACCTTCGAGAAGGCTGGCGGCCAGCGTTTCGATACGCCCGAAGCGGCCCCGTCGGAGCTTGCCGGTTATGACGCCATCCTGTTCGGTAGTCCGACCCGCTTCGGTAACATGACCGCCCAGATGCGCAACTTCCTCGACCAGACCGGCGGCCTGTGGGCCAATGGTGACCTGCGAGGCAAGCCTGCAAGCGTCTTCACCTCCACCGGCACCGGGGGTGGCCAGGAGACCACCATTACATCCTTCTGGCACACCCTGGCCCATCACGGCATGCTGATCGTGCCCCTGGGCTACGGCATCGATGAGCAGTACATCTTCGATCAGGCGGGGGGTGGTAACCCCTATGGCGCCTCCACGATTGCCGGTGCCGACGGCTCACGTCAGCCGGATGAGCGCGAGCTCAAGATCGCGCGCTTCCAGGGTGAGCATGTGGCCAGCATTGCGGCGAAGCTGGCTCGCTGACCCGTCACCGCGCGGTCCCGGCATGAAGAAGCCCGCCCCGGTGTGCCGGGGCGGGCTTCTTCGCTATCATCCGAGGAATCTCGACCTTACCCCGTGATGCGCTCCGCAATGGCGCGGCCCAGGCTTTCGGTGCTGCCCTGGCCGCCAACGTCGGGAGTGAGCACGCTCTTGTCGCCCTCGGCCAGCACCGCTTCAAAGGCGGTCACGATAGTATCCGCGGCCTCCTGGTGGCCCAGGTGCTCGAGCATCATGGCGCCCGACCAGATCTGGCCGATGGGGTTGGCGATGCCGCGTCCGGCAATGTCCGGGGCGCTGCCATGGACCGGCTCGAACAGGCTCGGGAAGTCGCCCTCGGGATTGATGTTGGCCGAGGGCGCCACGCCGATGGTGCCGGTGCAGGCGGGACCGAGGTCGGAGAGGATGTCGCCGAAGAGGTTGCTGCCCACCACCACGTCGAACCAGTCGGGGTGCATCACGAAATTGGCGGCGAGGATGTCGATGTGGAACTTGTCCACGGTCACCTCGGGGTAGTTTGCCCCCATGGCGGCCACCCGTTCGTCCCACCAGGGCATGGTGATGGCGATGCCGTTGGACTTGGTGGCCGACGTCAGTTTCTTGCGCGGCCGCGATTGGGCCAGTTCATAGGCGAACTTCAGCACCCGGTCGGTACCGTGGCGGGTCATTATCGTCTCCTGAATCACCACCTCGCGGTCGGTACCCTCGAACATCTTGCCCCCCACGCTGGAGTACTCCCCCTCGGTGTTCTCGCGCACCACGTAGAAGTCGATATCGCCGGGCTTACGGCCGGCCAGCGGACTCTTGATGCCCGGCAGCAGCCGGCAGGGCCGCAGGTTGATATACTGGTCAAATTGGCGGCGAAACTGCAGCAGCGAGCCCCACAGCGAGACGTGGTCGGGCACAGTCTCCGGCCAGCCCACCGCACCGTAGAAGATGGCGTCGAAGCTCCTGAGACGCTCGAACCAGTCGTCGGGCAGCATCTGGCCGTGCTCGGCGTAGTAGTCACAGCTGGCGAAGTCGAAGTGCTCGAGCTCCAGGGCGATACCGAAGCGGGCGGCGGCGGCCTCAAGGGCGCGCAGCCCCTCGGGCATCACCTCCTTGCCGATGCCGTCGCCGGGAATCACGGCGATTCTGTGGGTCATGTCGGGCTCCCTCGATTTCCTGAATGGATGGACTCACCCGACACATTCTACCTCCCGCGGGCATTGATCACCGGGCTGGAACGCTATTCATGGCGCGATGGGCCGGCCGTGGGGAGGGACCCGCCGAGGGTAGAACAGGCCGAGTGCCGGCTCAGGCCTGACGCGCGAGGACGCGCAGCCGCGATTCGAGCATGTCCCGGTCGAGGTAGGTGCCCTGCAGGTGTCGGGCGCCGGTATGGGGGTCGAAGGCGCGGCGACCGTGCAGCACGCGGCGGTTGTCGAAGGCCACCATCTCCCCCGGTGCCAGCGCGAAGTCGAGCTGGTAGCGCGGTGAGTGGAGAAGGGTCCAGAAGTGGCGATAGGCGCGGTACCAGGGCGCCATCTGCTCAGCGGGCAGGCGCAGGGTGTCGCGAATCCAGTTGTTGAAGCGGATCTCCACCACCCGGCCGTTGGCGTCACATTCGATCACCGGTGCACGCGTGGCGATGTCCTGGGTCTCGTCCTGGAAGCGGAAGTCGATGGCGGTTTCGCTGAGCAGGCGGAAGTCCTCGGGGGCCTGCTCGCGTAGCGCCTCGGCGACCTGAAAACCGTCGGCGAACAGGGATTCACCGCCTTCGGCGGCGTTCTCCAGGCAGTAAAGTAGTTGGATGTCCGGCGGCTGGCGCCAGTTGGGCAGGTCGGTGTGCAGCGCCAGGCCGATGGCCGTGTAGGCGGCGTTGTTGGGGTTGGGCTTGGAGCGTACGTCGAAGCGGGCACCGAAGTTGGTGGGTCGCTGGGGACCGATACGCTCGGCTAGCCGGCTCACTTCCTCGTCGACCAGGGGGCCGCCCTCGAGCAGCACTAGGCCGTCGCGGAGCAGCGCCTCGAGCCAGGCGGCTTCGCCCCGGGGAGTGAAGAAGTCGCTGTGGGTGACACGGGTCGGCGTGAATGACTCCAGCCAGGCCAGGCGTGAGGGCAGGGCGGTATCCCCGGCCGCTGCGGGACGGCGCTGATGGAGCCACCCGGCGGCGAACTGGCTTACATGGCCATCGGCCCAGGTCAACTGCAGGTGGCCGGCTGCGAGGCTCGCCTGGGGGGGCAAGCTCACCTCCTCGAGGGGCACGGTCAGGCGCTCGCGGGTCTGGGAGTGACGGCACTCCAGGCAGGGGCAGTGGTCTCGGAGCCAGATCAGCGGAAAGCCGGCCCGTTCGCCGTCCTCCCAGGCCAGCTCGACGCCTTCGGCGCCGGCGCTCACCGCGCTCAGCAGTGGAGCGGCGGGGATGGGCGCGAGTTCGACCATGTCCGGCGCGTTGCCGTGGGTTGGTGCGTCGACGACGAGGCTCATGGCGTCTCCTTCGGTCAGTGGGTGAGGTCGTGTCACATCATGGTGGCTCGCCCCGGGAGTGACAAACGATTAATCTGGCGGCTATGGCCAATCTCAGCTTATGGGTGTCTTAGTCATGGGTTCTCTACCTCCCCTGATCTGGCTGCAGGCCTTCGAGGCTGCGGCGCGCACCTTGAGCTTTACCGCCGCGGGGCGCGAGCTGGGCGTGACCCAGGCGGCGGTCAGTCAGCGCATTCGGCTGCTCGAGGATCGGCTGGGTCACAAGCTGTTCGTGCGCCACCCACGTAGCCTCGGTCTGACCCCCGCCGGCCAGGCCTGGCTGCCGAGCATCCACGATGCCTTCATGCGTCTGGACGAAGGCACCCGCGAGGTATTTGGGGGAGCCAAGGAGCACGCGGTGACACTGCGGACCACGCCGGTGATCCAGCAGGAGTGGCTGGCCCCGCGCCTGCCGCACCTGCAGCGCGAGCACCCCCGGCTCGCGCTTCGCCTGATCAGTGCCATCTGGCCTGGCGACTTCGGCCCCGAGGGGGCGGATATCGAGATCCGGTACGGGCTCGGCGACTGGTCGGGGGTGGAGGCGCTGCCCCTGGGGGAGGAGTGGCTGGTGGCGGCCTGCGCCCCGGCACTGGCCGAGGGGCTTCAGGCGCCGTCAGACCTGGCCGGCCATACCTTGCTGCATGCCGTGGGCTTCGGCGCGGGCTGGGCGGCCTGGCTGGAGAAGGCCGGCGCCTCCGGGCTGGAGGCCCGCTGCCGGGCGCTGACCTGTGACAACCAGGCGATGACCCTGACGTTGGCCGCCCAGGGCGTCGGGATCGCCCTGGCGCATCGACGGCTGCTGGCCGAGCGCGACGACCTGGTCATGCCGTTCGACCAGGCACTGCCCAGCGACGAGCGCTTCTGGCTGGTGCGGCCCAGCCGCCGCGGGGTGCGCGATGAGCCGCAACGGCTGTGGGAGTGGCTGAGCGCGGAGGCTCAGCGAGCGGCGAAATAGCTGCCGAAGGCCTCGATCACGGTGTGGATATCGGCGTCGCTGATATCGCGGTGGACTACGAGGCGCGTCGCGTAGAGCAACTCCGCGAGGATGCCGCGCGCCTCGAGGTGGGCCACCAGCGGCTCTCGGTGGGCCTCGGGGAAGTGGGCGAAGAGCATGTTGGTGGCCACCGAACTCACCTCGACGCCGGGCAGGGCAGCGATGCCCTCGGCCAGGCGGGTGGCCTTGGCATGGTCGTCGGCGAGGTCGGCGACATGGTGGTCAAGGGCATGGTGGCAAGCCGCGGCAATGATGCCGGACTGGCGCAAGCCGCCGCCGAGCACCTTGCGCCAACGCCGCGCCTCGTCGATCAGCGCCCTTGAGCCCGCCAGCACCGAGCCCACCGGGGCGCCGAGTCCCTTGGAGAAGCACAGCGAGACGCTGTCGAAGGGGGCGCAGAGGGCTGACAACGGGGTGTCGGTGGCCACCGCGGCGTTGAACAGCCGGGCGCCATCGAGGTGGGTGGCCAGGCCGTGTTCCCGGGCCAGGTCGGTGGCCGCCTTCACATAGTCGGCGTCGAGCACCTTGCCGCCGATGGTGTTCTCCAGGGCCAGCAGGCGGGTCCGGGCGAAGTGGAAGTCGCGGGGCTTGATCGCGGCGCGGATCTTTTCCAGCGGCAGCGAGCCATCGACGGCGTGCTCCAGGGGCTGGGGCTGGATGCCACCGAGTACCGCCGCGCCGCCGCCCTCGTACTTGTAGGTATGGGCCTGCTGGCCGGCGATGTATTCGTCGCCGCGCTGGCAGTGGGCGAGCAGGGCGGCCAGGTTGCTCTGGGTACCGGAGGGAAAGAACAACGCGGCTGCCTTGCCGGCGCGTTCGGCCACCGCCGCCTCGAAGCTCGCCACGCTGGGGTCGTCGCCCCAGACATCATCGCCCACCGGGGCGGCATGCATGGCAGCACGCATGGCCGGGGTGGGACGGGTGACGGTATCGCTGCGCAGATCGATCATCGGAGCCTCCTCGAACTGATGGGGAATGGCGGGTCAGTGGCGGTCGTGATGGGCCATGTCGGTGCCCGATGGGGCCCGTTTGGGCAGCCAGGCCATAGGGTCCTGGCGGAAGTAGCGGGCCAGCAGGTCGTGGAGAGCCGGGTAGGCCTCTTGCAGCAGGTCCGGGGCGGTGAAGAAGGCCTCGCAGCAGACCGCGAAGCATTCGCCGGGGTGAGTGGCGGCGTAGTCGTCGATGGGGGTGGCCTCGCCGCGCTCGAGGCGCGACTGGAGGTCTTCCCATACATTCATGAAGACCCGATGCCACTCGCGCGGGTCGAGGTCGCTGGATAACGGCGGGAAACCGTCCACATCCAGGGAGTTTCCCATGTCGAGCTTATGGGCGAACTCGTGGATCAGCACATTGAAGCCGGTGAAGTCCCCGCTCTCCATCAGGTCGGGAAAAGCCACCACCACTGGCCCCTGGTGGGAGGTTTCGCCGGCGCGTTCGTCCACATACTCGTGCATCACCCCGAACTCGTCCATCTCCTCTACCTGGCGCTGAAAGGCGTCGGGGAGGATCAGCACCTCGTGGACGTTGGCGAAGGCGTCAAGGTGCTCGTCGTCCGTCCATCCCAGGGTCAGCAGGCAGATCTGGGCGGCCAGGGCCAACTGGGCCGGCAGGTCGAAGGGGGTGGCCTCGGCGAGCTCCGGATGCAGGCTGACGCGCTTGGCGTGCAGGAAGCGCCAGGCACGCACGCCCAATGCCGACGCCTCGGCCCGGGGCAGGGCGGCGAGCAGTGGCACCCTCGCCATGGCCTCGGCCCAGGCCGCTTCCGGGAAGGGGTGACGGGCGGCGAAGCGCGACTCTCTCCAGCGTTTCAGGCCCTCCAGCATCGGTTCGGCGCTCCTCAGCCCTGTTCAGTTCTCTTCAAGGTCGGGGCCGGACTGTCGGCTACCCGATTTCCAGGACCAGTCGCGCCAGCGCAGGTCGAAGAGGTCCTTGCGGCGATCCTTGAGATTGGTCACCGAGCCCTCATTGCGCACCATGGTCAGCCGGGTCAGGTCCAGGTCCGAGAAGAGTACCATTTCGGTATTGGGCGTGGTCTCGTTGAGCACGGCGTCGTGGGGGAAGGCGAAGTCCGAGGGCGAGAAGACCGCCGACTGGGCGTACTGGATGTCCAGGTTCTCGATGGAGGGGACGTTGCCCACGCTGCCGCACAGCACCACGTAGCACTCGTTCTCGATGGCTCGGGCCTGGGCGCAGTGGCGCACCCGCAGGTAGCCGTTCTTGGTATCGGTCCAGAAGGGCACGAAGAGGATGTCCATGTCCTGCTCGGCCAGCAGCCGCGGTAACTCCGGAAACTCCACGTCGTAGCAGATCAGGATGCCCACCCGCCCGGCGTCGGTATCGAACACCAGCAGGTCGTCGCCGCCCTCGATCACCCAGTCGCGGCGCTCCTGGGGGGTGATATGCAGCTTGGACTGGCACTCGATCTCGCCGTCCCGGTGGCAGAGGTAGGCGACGTTGTAGAGACGGTCGTTTTCCCCCACTTCGATCATCGAGCCGGCCACGATGTTGATGTTGTAGGACACCGCCATACGCGACAGCTCGGCCTTGAACTGATCAGTAAAGCTGGCCAGGAAGCGGACGGCGGACGAGTAGTCCTGCTGGGCGGCGCGGTCCTGCAGGCCCATCAGCGGCGCGTTGAACAGCTCCGGGAAGACCGCGAAATCGCTCTTGTAATCGGAGAGGGCATCGACGAAGTACTCCACCTGCTGCAGAACGGCCTCTACCGAGTCGAATTCGCGCATCTGCCACTGCACCGCGCCGACCCTTACCTGGGTCTTGCGGGTGTCGAGCACCAGTTCGGCGGGCTCGTAGAGGAAGTTGTTCCACTCCAGCAGGGTGGCGTAGCCCTGGGACTTCTCATCCTCGGGCAGGTAGTCGCGCATCAGGCGCTTGACCTGGAAGTCGTTGGCCAGCTGGAAGGAGAGAATGGGGTCGTGGATCTCCTTGCGGGTCACCTTATCGATGTACTGGGTGGGAGAGAGCTCCGCGGCGTGCTGGTGGTACTGGGGGATGCGCCCCCCGGCCAGGATGGCGCGCAGGTTGAGCGAGCGGCACAGTTCCTTGCGGGCGTCATACAGCCGCCGGCCCAGGCGGTAGCCGCGGTACTCCGGATGGATCAGCACGTCGAGACCATACATGGCGTCGCCGTCCGGATCATCATGGATTACCTCGCGCTTGCCGATCAGGTCGTCGTACTTGTGCGGGTTGGTGAATTCTTCGTAGTCGACCCGCGAGGTCAGGGCCATGCCGACCAGCCGGCCGTCATCCTCGATGACGATCTGGCCATCGGGGAAGGAGGTGATCAGGGTGTCGATAGTGTGCTTCGTCCAGGAGCCGCCGATGTCGTGATAGATGGCATCCATCAGCGTCTCGAGCTGGGGGTAGTCCTCGGGCGTCAGGTTGCGAAGCGTCAGGTGCAGGTCGTCGAGGGACATGGCGCATCCTTGTCGGTCGGGTCAGAGCGCAAAGTCTAGCACGATGATAGGCCCACCCGTGGCCATGGGCAGTGCGACCGGGATTGGGTAACCTCCGACTCTCGATCCAGCAAAGGATGCCTGCGACATGCTGAACGGAATCTGGCTGAGCTTCTTTCTGGTGGCCTTCGCCGCCGCGCTCTGGCAGTGGCTGGGGCTCGGGGATGCCGAGGTCTTCTCCCGCCTGGTCGAGGCGCTGTTCGACATGGCCCGTCTCAGCGTCGAGATCGTGCTGGTGCTGGCGGGGACCATGACGCTCTGGCTGGGGCTGTTGGCCATCGCCGAGCGCGCCGGACTGATTCGGCTGCTGGCCTGGGTGCTGGACCCGCTGTTTCGCCGCCTGATGCCCGAGGTGCCCAGCGGCCACCCGGCCATGGGGCTGATCAGCATGAATTTCGCCGCCAATATTCTGGGGCTGGACAACGCCGCCACGCCGATTGGCATCAAGGCCATGCACTCCTTGCAGGAGCTCAACCCTAGCCAGGAGAGCGCCAGTAACGCCCAGATCCTCTTCCTGGTGCTGAATACCTCGTCGCTGACCCTGCTGCCGGTGACCATCTTCATGTACCGCGCCCAGCAGGGTGCGGCGGAGCCTACCGCGGTCTTCCTGCCCATCCTGCTGGCCACCACCGCCTCCAGCCTGGTGGGTCTGCTGAGCGTGGCGCTGATGCAGCGCCTGAAGCTCTGGCAGCCGGTGGTGCTGGCCTACCTGGCCGGGGCAGCCCTGGCCCTGGGGCTGCTGCTCACCACCCTGGCCGGCATGTCGGCTCAGGCGCTGGCCGCCACCTCGACGCTGGTGGGTAACCTCACCCTGTTCGGCATCGTGGTCGGCTTCCTGCTGATCGGGGCACTGCGCCGGGTGAATGTCTATGACGCCTTCATCGAGGGGGCCAAGGAAGGGGTGCGCTTCTCGGTGACGCTGTTGCCCTACCTGATCGCCATGCTGGTGGCGGTGGGCGTGCTGCGGGCCAGCGGCGTGCTGGATGCCGGCCTCGAGGGCATCCGTTGGCTGGCCGCCGGAATGGGGTGGGACACCCGCTTCGTCGAGGCCCTGCCCACCGCCTTCATCAAGCCGCTCTCCGGTAGCGGGGCCCGGGCGATGATGATCGAGACCATGGATACCTTCGGGGTGGACAGCTTCCCGGCCCTGCTGGCGGCCACCATGCAGGGCAGTACCGAGACCACCTTCTACGTGCTGGCAGTCTATTTCGGAGCAGTTGGCATCCGCCGGATCCGCCATGGCCTGGGCTGCGCCCTGCTGGCGGACCTGGCCGGCATCGTCACGGCGATCGGTGTCTGCTACTGGTTCTTCGGCTGATCGACGGCCTTGGGTGCCGGCGCCACCAGCGGCCGGGTCAGGGTCTGGGCCATGATGACCCCGGCAAGGACCAGAACGCCACCCAGGAAGTGGAAGAGCGCGATCCGCTCGCCCAGGGCGAACATGGCGATGATGGCGCTGAACAGCGGCATCAGGTTGATGAAGATGCTCGCCTGGCTGGCACCGATCTGGCGAATGGCCAGCATCCACAGGAAGGTGGTGATGATTGAGGCCGGGATGCCGGCATACAGGATCAGGCCGATATTGCTGCTATCCACCGGGGTCATGGGGCCCATCAGATAGGGCGGCAGCAGGAAGAGGACGGCAAAGATCACCTGGGCGTAGAGCAGCACCCAGGGCGGCAGGCCGATGGGCCAGCGCTTGAGCATCACCCCGTAGAGCGCATAGCAAGTGGCGGCCACCAGCATCAGCGCATCGCCCCGGGCCACCGTCAGCTCCAGCAGCGACAGCGGATTGCCGCGTCCCAGCAGGATGGCGACGCCGCACAGTGCCAGGGCGCCACCGGCCACACCGCCCAGGCTCGGCGGCTCGCGCAGGATCAGGGCGCTGAGCAGCACGGTGAGCAGCGGCACCATGGCGGCCAGGATGCCCATGTTGGTGGCCGAGGTGGTTTCAGCGGCCACGTAGGCGAGGCCCTGCCATAGGCCCATGCCGAGCAGGCCCAGCACGGCGAGCTTGGGCCATTCGCGACGAATCGTTGAGCGGTGCTTCCACGCCGCCGGGGCCAGGAAGGGAGTGAGTACGGCCAGGGCGAGTACCCAGCGCAGGAAGGCGATGCTGCTCGGCGCGATGGCGCCCACCGTAAGCTGGTTAATGGTCATGTTGCCCGACCAGATCAGTACGGCGCCGAGCGGGGGCAGGAAGTAGAGCAGCGGCATGGCATCCTCGGTACGTTGAAACGAACCCTCTGGCTTGCAAAGGTCTGTCAGGGGGGCATGGTAAGCTGATGCTCCCTGACATCCCATCGCCAGAGGAAGTCTTTCATGAACGATCCCAAAGATCCGAGTGATCCGAGTGATCCGTCATCCCATGCCACAACCAGCGACATGGAGACGGACTACGTTGTCGGCCAGGACAATATTGAAGGGCAACTGGGCCCCTTCGGTTTCGATGTCCACAACCGGGTTTTCGTGGTGTCTGCGCTGGCCTCGGCCGTGTTCATTGTTCTCACGCTGCTGTTTCCGCAGCGAGCCGGGGCCATCTTCCAGTCCATTGTCGGCTTCTCCACCGGTACGCTGGACTGGTACTTCATGCTGGTGGTGGATTTCTTCATTGTTTTCTGCCTCGCGCTCGTGGTGCTGCCCTATGGGAAGATACGGCTGGGTGGTCCCGAGGCCCGGCCGGATTACAGCTATCTCTCCTGGTTCGCGATGCTGTTTGCCGCCGGCATTGGCATCGGGCTGCTCTTCTTCGGGGTGCTGGAGCCGGTCTACCATGCCAACGTCTCCCTGCCCCTAGGTATTCCCTCGCCGTTCGGGGCCGATGGCACCCTCAATCCGGAAGCTATTCCCGAGGCGACGGCCCTGGGCCTCGCCGGGACCTATCTGCACTGGGGCATCCACGGCTGGGCCGTGTATGTGGTGATGGCGTTAGCGCTGGCCATCTTCACCTACAACAAGGGGCTTCCCTTCTCCATTCGCTCTGCCTTCTTCCCGATTCTGGGCGACAGAGTGTGGGGCTGGTGGGGGCACGTCATCGATATCCTGGCCGTGTTTTCCACCCTGTTTGGCCTGGCCACCTCCCTCGGGCTCGGCGCACAGCAGGCCAATGCGGGGATGAATTTCGTCTTCGGCCTGGAGGTCAGTGCCAGCGTCCAGGTTGTCATCATCGTGCTGGTGACAGCAGTGGCCCTGGTGTCAGTATGGCGGGGGCTCGATGGTGGCGTGAAGAAGCTCTCCGAGCTCAACATGATCCTGGCCGTGCTGTTCTTCTTCTTCGTGTTGTTCGCCGGCTCTACCCTTGTGGCGCTTTCCGGTTTCTGGATGGGGCTCACGACCTATGTGACGGAGTTCGTTTCGCTGTCGGCGCCCTTCGGTCGTGATGACGACGCCTATCGACAGGACTGGACCATCTTCTACTGGGCCTGGTGGATCAGTTGGGCGCCCTTCGTCGGCATGTTCATCGCCAGGGTGTCGCGGGGCCGCACGATCCGCGAATTCGTGACCTGCGTGCTGATCATTCCCAGCCTGATGATCTTCATCTGGATGGGCGTCGTCGGTTCCGTCGCCCTTGACCAGCTCTATGCCAACCCGGGCACCAGCCTGGTCAAGGAGTACGTGATCGACAGCTACAGCCCCGAGCTGTCGCTGTTCGGCATGCTCAACGAGCTTCCGCTGACCGGGCTGATGTCGACCATCGCCATCGTGCTGGCACTGATCTTCTTCGTCACCTCGTCGGACTCCGGCTCGCTGGTCATCGATACCATCACCGCCGGTGGCAAGATCGATGCCCCCAGGACCCAGCGGATGTTCTGGGCGATCGTGGAGGGCTTGATCGCCATCGTACTGTTGCTGGGTGGCGGCCTGTCGGCGCTTCAGGCCGGGGTGACGGCGACGGCCATTCCCTTCTCCATCGTGATGCTGCTGATGTGCTATAGCATCGTGAAGGCGCTCAATGGCGAGCTTAAGCGTAAACTGCCCTGACGCCGGCGGTACCTAGCGTGGATACCTCGACCAACGCAACAGGCCCCACCGAGGTGGGGCCTGTTGCGTCATGGGAGTGCCCCC
>CAYWBG010000062.1:0-12866 GCA_964456005.1 uncultured Halomonas sp. | reverse complement strand
TTCCTGAGCGCCGAGCGCCGAGCGCCGAGCGCCGAGCGCCGAGCGCCGAGCGCCGCAAGATGATGCCTCTACCGCTACCGGCGTCAACGAAACGACCCCGTCGGCTTCAACTCCGACGAGGTTTCTCGCTTTCGACTTCAACACCTGATGCCCGTCACCGAGTGGCTAGGCGCTAGGCGCTTGCAGCTAGGCGCGGCCCGAAGGGCCTAGGGCAACAGCACGGTGGAGCCGGTCGTCTGGCGACCCTGGAGGGCGTCCTGGGCTTCCCCGGCTTCCGCCAGGGGATAGCGGTGCGAGACGTCGACCTTGAGCTTGCCGTTATCGAGCATGGCGAAGAGTTCGTCGGCCATTCCCTGAAGCCGCTCTGGGGTATCGGCATAACCGTTGAGGCTTGGCCGAGTCACGAATAGCGAGCCCTTCTGATTGAGAATGCCGATGTTGACGCCCTCCACGGCGCCGGAGGCATTGCCGAAGCTGACCATCAATGAGCGCGGCTTCAGGCAGTCTAGGGACGTCTCCCAGGTATCCTTGCCCACCGAGTCGTAGACCACGTCGCACATGCCGCCATCTGTCAGCTCGCGCACCCGCTCCACCACGTCTTCTTGCGTATAATCGATGGTCGCCCAGGCGCCGTTTTTCTTGGCCAGCGCGGCCTTCTCCGGCGAGCTCACCGTGCCGATCAGCTTCACGCCAAGCGCCCTAGCCCACTGGCAGGCGATAGAGCCGACGCCTCCGGCCGCGGCATGCCAGAGGATGGTCTCGCCTCCCTCGAGAACATGGGTCTGGCGCATCAGGTACTGCACGGTCAGCCCCTTTAGCATGCTGGCCGCGGCGGTCTCAAAGTCGATGGATTCGGGCAGCACCACCACCTTCTCAGCGGGCAGAACGTGCTGCTCGGCATAGGCGCCGAGGGGCCCCTGGGCGTAAGCGACGCGCTCTCCCACCGCGAGATGCGTCACGCCCTCGCCCACGGCGTCGACCACCCCCGCCGCCTCGGTGCCAAGACCGGAGGGCAGAGACGGCGCCGGGTAGAGGCCGGTGCGAAAATAGATGTCGATGAAGTTGAGGCCAACCGCGCGGTTGGCGACTCGCACTTCGCCCGGGCCGGGCTCGGAAGGGGAAACATCGACGAACTCGAGCACCTCGGAGCCGCCGGTGCGGGCAAACTGTACGCGCTTGGCCATGTCGGGAAGTCCTTGTGGTACGGGATGGATAACATAGGGGTGGGGTCATCCAAACGCCGATTTCCCGTGTGGTCAAGTGGGAGCCGTCGGTGTCGAGTTCAGGCGCCTTCGCCAAGCCCCTCGACGAAAGCGCCCTTCTCTGCCTCGAAGAAGGCCCGCTCCTGCTTGAAGCGACGCAGCACCGCCTGGTCATCGAAGGTGAGCGGCGCCGCCAGCCTACCGGAGAGCACTGCCGGATGCTGGAAGGAGAGCCCGGCGCGCTGCCCCTGGCCGTCCTCGACCCAGCGCGAGATTCCACACCCTTCCAGGAAGGCCTCGTCGAGGGCCTCGCTCGGGGTCACGCGCAGGGGCGCGTTGAGCACCAACTCGCGTAATAGCCGCCGCAAGGGCTCGCGGCTCTCCTCGAGCGACGCGGCAAGCCTCAGGGCCATACCCTCGCCCTCCTCATCCATGACCAGCAGCGCCAGCGCGCGGGTGCGGCCCTGGTCATCCATCAGCGCCCAGAGCCGGGCCGCCTCGGCAGGAAACAGCAAGTGCCGGGTGCCGCTGAAGGCCACCAGCGGGGCCAGCCCGGCGTCGGTGCCATGGATCGCCGCGCAGAGGCGTGCCAGGCAGGCATCACGCCGAGAACCGGGGTCGAGACTCACCACCTTCATGCTTTCGCTCCACTCGTCAGGGATGGCGCGAAGCCTATCACACTCCAGTGACGCCTTGTCTCCGTCAGGCCTGGGCCCATCGGTGCCTTCCCGTTATGCTAGGCATTCGTCTTCGTCGCTCTGTGTCATCCACAGCGAACGGCAACTTCATGGATTCGCGAGGCTCCCATGACGCATCCTGCCATCGCCCTGCCCCGCCTGATCGCCCATCGCGGTTTATCGGCCTACGCCCCGGAGAACACCCTGTCCGCGGTGCGCGCCGCCCATGACGCCGACTGCCCCTGGGTGGAACTCGACGTACAACTGCTCGGAGACGGCACCCCGGTGATCTGGCACGACGCCACGGTCAACCGCTGCTCTGACGACCGCGCTCGGCTCGCCGACATTACCCTTCCCGAGGCCCGCCGCCTGGACGTGGGCAGCTGGTTCGACGACCGCTTTCGCGGCGAAAGAATGGCCACCCTTCGCGAGATGCTGGCCCTGGTCGAGACGCTGGACCTGGGACTCAACCTGGAACTCAAGGTCAACCGTGGCCGCAGTGCCGCCGCTTTGGTCGAGGGAGTGCTCCCCACTCTCCTCGACGCCCTGCCGGCCGAGAAGGTGATCGTCTCCTCTTTCCACGCCGCTGCCCTGAGTCACGCTCGGACACTGGCACCTCCCTCTCGATTGGCCCTTGGGGTCTTGTTCGAGGGCATCCCGCAGGACTGGCAGCACCACTGCGAGGCGGTGACGGCCTTCAGCGTGCATGCCGACTGGAAGCGCCTCAGTCGGCGCAGCGCCCTGGCGGTCTGCCAGGCGGGCTACCCCCTGCTCTGCTACACCGTCAATGACCCCGCTGCCTTTGCCCATCAATGGAGGTGGGGCGTGGCCGGCGTTATCAGTGATGACCCGGCACGCTTTGTGGGCCGTCTTCCCGAGGCCTGATCCTTGTCATCACACGGCAACGGGCCGCCCCAAGGGGCGGCCCGCTGCATGACGGTATGGAGGCATTCAACGCGTGGCCGGCTTCGCCTCGCGGTCGTCATCCTGCTCCACCACCATGTCGTCTTCGACATGTATCGGTTCTTCCTCTTCTTCGTCGAGCACGCTGCGCGCGCGGTGCTCAATCAGGAAGTAGAGGATCAGGCCGATGCCCAGGCCCCAAGCGGCCCCATGAGTGGCCAGCACCACCCCCATGATACCCGCCACACCCATGGCGGTGGCGTTCCTGATCTGCTCCACGGCCACCGCGATGCACAGGTAGCCGGTGATCAGCAGGGTGATAGAAAGCGCGATGGGCAGCACCGGACGGAAGGCAGTGACCAGTGGCAGCAGGAAAAGCGCAATAAAGCCGACGATCCAGAACACCCCGGTTCCCGAGTAGATAGTCTCCATCGCCTTTCGGCCATAGCGATAGCGCTCGGTGATCGTCGCCATGGCCCCGGTGAAGAGCGGACCGGCCAAGCCCGGATAGGGTGCCAGCAGGGAGTGCATCAGGTTGCGCAAGCCGGTGATCAGGTGAACGCGATCGACGTCCACCTCGATCTTCTCGTCGGGGCGCAGGTGATCGACACGCTTGATCAGGGTCTGGCCAACGATGATGTCGCCGAAGGCAATGATGTAGGCGATGATGGCGGTAGGAATCGCCGCTACCATCAACTCGATACCCGGCGCGCCGATGGAGAACGGCAAGTAGGCCCAGACCCCGGCGAAATCGGGCACGGCAATGCCCCATTCCACCTCGGGCAGAGGGTACTCGCCCACGCCCCAACCGATGGCCATGGTGATCAACATGCCCGGCACCATGCCATAGGCCACGATGTTGCGTGCCCAGCGGTACTGCTCGGCCAAATCGCGGAAAGAGAGTGAGAAGAGCACATAGAGGGTAATCAGGCCACCGATGCCCAGCGAGATGGGGGTGTTGTAGAGCCGGCCGCCCTCGCTGATCTCGCCGCTGATAGCGGCGATGCCTGCACCCAGCAGGATGCCCGCCTTGATCGAGCTTGGCACGTTGTTGACCAGCTTGGTGCCCAGGCGAGTCACCGCCATGAAAAGGAAGATCGCCGATACCATCAACTGCAAGGCGATCATTGCTTTGAGTGCCTCGGGTCCCGGCTCGAAGTCACCGATGAACAGCAGCACCACCGGGATCGCCGGGGTGATCCAACCGGCGATGAAGGGAATCCCGAGCAGCGGCGGAAGAATGAACCCGATACCGCAGACCACCACAAAGGCCAGCGCCACCTCGTAGGGAAGCCCGAGGTACTGCTCAAGCAGCGGGATCATCCCCAGGGAGATGACGAACATCACCAGGGCCTGGATGGTTTCCGGGATGGCCCAGGGGAAGTGAATGAAGGGCAGGCGAAGCTTGAAGGGCCCCAACGGCCAGTAGGGTTGTTCCTGGCCATAGTCACGTTTCGGTAGCACGGCGATAACCTCAGCGGATTTGTTAGTTCATAGACAGTCCTTATGCTGTTGTTATTGTTGGCTCAAAGGGGTTTTACTCGCCTCGTGGCGAGGGGGACATTCGACCTTGTATCGAGTGGGACTTATCGCGCCAGGCAGCACGGTGTCGACAATTCAACCGGTATTTCAGGAAAAGCCACCAAGTTGCCGGGAACGGGACGGGAAAAGTCGCAAAAGTTGTCGACATTCCAGGTGGCAACCCAAACGCTTACGTTAACGTAAACTTTGGTCCAACGAGGGGGAGACTCGCGTTAGCGAAATTCCCTTACCTGGCGGGAACGAAGACGGGGGCGCCGTCCAGCCAGGCGGTGGCCAGGCGCTGAGCGTAGAGACGCTCCAGAGCGGCGGGCACCAGCATAGCCTGAGCAGGACCCCAGCAGGCCTCGCCATCCGGGTAGAGCAACAGCAGGTGGTCGCACCAGCGAGCCGCGAGATTGAGATCATGCAGACACATCATCACCGCGCCGCCGTCGGCAGCCTGCTCGGTCAGCAGGGCCATCACCTCTGTCTGGTGGTGCAGATCGAGGTGGTTGGTGGGCTCATCGGCAAGCCACAGGCGCGGCGCCTGGGTCAGCACCGTGGCAATGGCCAGGCGCTGGCGCTCGCCGCCGGAGAGCGTCCCCACCAGCCGCTCAGCGAGGTGCGCAACATCGAGCCGTGACAAGGCCGCCTCGGCAAGCCGGAGGTCCTCGGCTCCCTCCATCTGCCAGGGCGAAAGCCAGGGATGACGACCGATAAGCACCGTTTCACGTACGGTGGCCGGGAACCCATCGTGGCGTTCCTGAAACACCAGCCCCAGGCAGCGCGCCACCTCTCGCCGGCCCAGTGCGTCGAGGGATCTGCCATCCAGGCGCACTTCACCGGAGCGAGGCCGACGCAGCCCCGCCAGGGTATGCAGCAAAGTGGTCTTGCCGGCACCGTTGGGGCCCAACACGCCCCACACCTGACCGGGCTCGACCGTCAGCGCCAGGGGGGCGCCATCGGCGCGCCCCGGCACGTCGATCACGAGCTGTTGGGCCTCCAGACGGCTTATCAACGGCTTCTTGGGCCCAGGCCGTGCCACGCAGTGCCGGGCATACCGCTGGACGCCACCACTAGCAGTTGTCGCTGATCCATTACTGACTCCGGTAGAGCAGATAGAGGAAGGTGGGCACCCCGAGCAGCGCGGTGATCACTCCCACCGGCAGCTGTTCGGGGGCAATGGCGGTGCGCGCCAGGGTATCGGCCAGCACCAACAGGGTACCACCAGCCAGGGCGCAGGCGGGCAGGATCAGGCGCTGGTCATTGCCCAGCACGAGCCGCAGCATGTGAGGCACCACCAGGCCTACGAAGCCGATGCTGCCGGCGCTGGTCACCGCCATGGCGGTAAGCGCGCTGGCCATCAGGTAGATGCCCCACTCCAAGGGGCGAACAGCCACGCCGAGAGCCGCGGCCTGCAGCGGCCCGCGGGCCAGCACATTGAGGTTGCGCCCCAGCGGCAGCGCCACCAGGCAGGCCACCAGCAGCAGGGCCAGCGGTGCCAGGGGGGCACCGGCGTGGGCCAGGTCCCCCATCAGCCAATACAGCATGCCAGGCAAGCGCTCCACGGGGCTCACCGCCAGCATCAGGGTGATCACCGCCCCCCAGCCGGCGGCCACCACCACGCCGGTGAGCAGCAGCCTCGACGGGGTCCAACTGCCGGTGCCGTGGGCCAGGCCGAACACCAGCAGGGTGGAAATAAAGGCCCCTGCGAAGGCGGAGCCGGTGATCAGGGCACCCCCCAGTCCCGCCAGCATGGCGGCCAGGGCACCCACCGCCGCACCGCCGGAGAGCCCCAGCACATAGGGGTCGGCCAATGGGTTGCGCAGCAGCACCTGCATCAGCGCCCCGGCCACGGCGAGCAGCCCACCTACCGCAAAGGCTGAGAGCGCCCTTGGCAGGCGCAGCTCGAGAATCAGGGTGCGCGAGAGTGCATCGCCCTCCCCGCGCACCACCGACCACACTTCGTGGAGGCCGACGCCGACACTCCCCGTGGCCACCGCCAGTCCCAGGGAGAGCAGCGAGGACAGCGCCAAAAGACCCAGCGGCAGCGCCCAGCCTCGGGCGGCCAGCGGCATACGCAGCGGCTCAGCGGCGGCCACGGGCCACCTCCAGTGCATCACACAGCAGCCGGCTGCCCTCAAGCAGTCGCGGCGAGGGACGCTGGATCAGGGAGGGCGGCACGAAGAAGAGATTCTCACGCTCCACCGCGGTGAGCTCTGGATAGCGGGTCCAGTGGTCGAGCCAGTCGCGATTCTCCTCACCCATGCCGCCGGCGAGGATCACCTCGGGGTCGGCGGCCAGCACCGCCTCCTCGGAAATTCGCGGCGCAAGCCGATCGAGATCCGCGAAGACGTTGACGCCGCCGCACAGCCGAACCACCTCACCGATCCAATGCTCATCGTTGATGGTCATGAGAGGCGAATCCCACACCTGATAGAAGATCGACACTGGGGCCGATTCCGCATAGCGCTCGGCTAACTCGGCGATTCGCCGACGGAACCGCGCTGCTTCAACCTCCCCCACCGCCTCGCTGCCGGCCAGATGCGCCAGGCGCTCGATGGCGTCGGCGATCTCCTCCACACGCCGCGGCTCGATCTGGAATACCGGTAGCCCGAGACGCTCGAGCCGCTCGAGCTGTTCAGCGGGATTGCCGGTGATCCAGCCGATCACCAGCTCCGGCTCGAGGGCCAGCAGCGCCTCGAGGTCGACCCGGGTATGGTTGCCCACCGAGGGCACCTCGGCAGCCTCCGGAGGATAATCGCTATGCGCCACCACGGCGACTAACCGATCGCCGGCACCGGCGGCGAAGACCAGCTCGGTGGCACCCGGGGAGAGCGCAGCAATACGCTCGGCAGGTGCCGACAGGCACACCGCGTGGCCGCGGTCATCCACGGCACAGCGCTCGCCCGCCAGGGCTGACGCCACTGCCAGTGACAGCAGCGCCAGGGGCAAGGCACGCAGCAGGTCAGTGGCCATCACCCACCAAAGTGCAGGCTGAGGAAGCCGGCACGGCCGGCGTTGATGTAGTCGAAGGGCATCGCCTCGAAGGTGACCGGATCGAACTCGGCGCCGCGGGCCGTGGCGACCTCCTTGTCCAGGACATTTTCTAGGGTGGCCCGCAGCGACCACATCGGCGCGAAGTCCCAACCGGCGCGGAGGTTGACGGTGCCGTGGCCGGGCAGGCGCTCGGTATTGGCCGCGTCGTTATAGCGATGGTTCTGGGCGACCCAAGAGCCGCCGAGCGACCAGTCGCCGAGTTGACGATCCACGTCCAGGCGCAGCCCCTGGGTCGCCCGCCGAGCCAGCCGATTGCCGGCGCTGTCTCCGCTCCGGCTTTCCGGGTCCATCCAGGTCAAGGCGGCAGCCAGCGTCCAGTGATCGATCTCGTAGCCCAGGGCCAGCTCGGCACCGCGAATCCTGGCCTCGTCGACGTTGACGGGGCGGAAGGCCTCGTCGAGGGCGATGAGATCGTCTACCTCCGTCTGGTAGGCGGCAAGGTCCCAGAACCAGTCAGGGTACTGGCCACGAATGCCGAGTTCCAGGGTACGCGAGGTCTCGGCATCCAGGTCGGGATTACTCGAGCCCGCAAAGGGAAAGTAGAGCTCATTGAAGGTGGGAGCACGGAACGCCGTGCCATAGCTTGCCCGAGCCACGTGACGATCATCCAGATCGTATCCCAACGCCAGGCTACCGGTCACCTCCTCACCGAAGGCCTGATTGTTGTCGTGGCGCAGGCTCAGTTGAGTGGTCAGCGGCTGAAAATCCAGAAAGCCCTGAGCGAATACGGCACGGTTGTAGCGCCGCTCCTCGTCGAAGGCGAGACCCGAGGTCTGGCTGTCTCCGAGATCATCCTCGCTGTACTCAGCGCCAACCACCAGTTCATGTGCTCCCAGCGCCAGAGTGTTCTGCCATTGGGCGGTGCGTGTGCGTGTCTCAAAGCGCGAGGTATAGGTCGGCGCCACGGTATCACGCTCGTCACGCGCCTCACTAAGGGTGAGGCGACTGCGCCAGTTATCCGTCACCGGCAGTTCGCCATGGATACCCGCCACCTGCTGGACGAAGTCGTCCTGAGCCGCTCCCGGCGCATCGAATTCGGCACTCCCCCTGGAGCGCAGCGCCAGCAGCCCCACTTCGGCATGGTTATCGAAGGTGTGGGAGAGCCGCACCAGACCACTAGTGTTGTCGTAGCCTTTATCATCGCCATCGCGACGCACCGCCGTGCCATCGGTCTCGAAGCGGCTCCCGGCAAAGTGGTAACGGGTGCCGCCACTGCTGCCGGTGAGACTCGCGCTGTAGCGCTGGGTGTTGAAGGAGCCGCCTCCCACGGAAACCCGCGGCTGGGGGGCGCCCTCTTCACCTTCGGGGGTAAACAACTGGATCACGCCGCCCACCGCATCGGCGCCATACAGGCTACCCCGGGGACCGCGAACGATCTCGGCCCGCTCGAACAGCCGCGGATCGAGAAACTCCCAGGCGGCCGCACCGGTGGTGGCAGAGCGCAGGCGAATGCCGTCGATCAGCAGCACATTGGCATTGCTGCCGGCGCCACGAATGAAGAGGCTGCTCTGCTTTCCGAAGCTGCCCTGGGTGGTAACGTCCACCCCCGGCTGACCGCGCAGCAGATCGGTCACGCTGGCGGGATCCTCGCGGCGCAGGGTGGCCTCGTCCAGCAGGGTGACGGAGGCAAGGCTCTGGTCGGCGGTACGCGGCGCCAGGGCGGCGGTCACCACTATCGGGTTGAGGCTCTGCGGCTCGGGGGTGGGGTCGGCCGAGCTAGCTTGCGGAGGATCAGCGGCCTGAATGGCCAGGGGGAGAACTGCCAGGGCGAAGGTCGCCAGGCCGAGGGAGGCTTTCATCATGGTCATGTCTGTCCCTTGCTCGCCATGCTCACCCGCATGGCGTTCTGGTTCTTTTGATGGACCGGAGCGGAGGAACGGAAGAAAGGGAGGGAAGCGACGCCTTGAGGACGGCCATTGCCCTGCCATGTGATCGCCCTCCGCGATCCGGCATGCGCTCTCGGGCCGGTCTCCGGGCTGACGAGCGAGGGCCTCGCCGAAAGGCAAGCTCCTGCTGAACCGCCGCCTTCCCATGCCGGGGGCACAGTGGCGTCTGGGCGGTTCTTGACTCGATCACCGTTGCGGGGGCAGCGTCGGAATGGCGGTATGCTTGGAAGAGCACCGGGCACCGACTTCCCGTTTACCTGGCGGCACTCACTCCGCCAGCACCTGAGAGTGCGCGTAAGCTAGCAAGGCGGACCCCAGGCGTCAATGCGCGTCCGGAGTGGGGGTCAGGACCGCTGTCCTGGCCCGAGGCATGACCAGCCCTGCGAACCTCGCCTGCCCCGGCCGGTCAGGGGATCAACACCGCGGCCCCGGAGAGTCGCCCCTCACGCAGATCATCCAGGGCCTGGTTGGCTTGATTCAACGGGTAGGCGTGGGTCTCGGTGCGAATCGGCACCTCGGGCGCCAGGGCCAGAAACTCCTCGCCGTCGCGTCGAGTGAGGTTGGCCACCGACGTTACCGAGCGCTCCTCCCACAGCAGGCGATAGGGAAAGCTCGGGATATCGGACATGTGAATGCCGCCGGAGACCACCACACCACCGGGACGCACATGGGAGAGCGCAATGGGGACCAGTTCACCCACCGGGGCGAAGAGCAGGGCGGCGTCGAGCGGCGCTGGCGGAGCCTCGTCGCTGCCGCCGGCCCAGGTCACACCCAGACTTCTGGCGAAAGCCTGGGCCTTGTCGTCGCCGGAACGGGTGAACGCATAGACCCGCTGGCCGCGGGCCAGCGCCAGTTGAGTGAGAATATGGGCAGCGGCGCCGAAGCCGTAGATGCCGAGCCGATGTGGCCTTTCCCCACCCGCCATGCGCCAGGTGCGATAGCCGATCAGTCCGGCACAGAGCAGCGGCGCGGTCGCCTGGGCGTCGTCGTCGTGCACGGGAAAACAGTAACGCGCATCGGCCACGGCGTATTCGGCGTAGCCACCGTCCCGGGTATAGCCGGTGAACTCGGCGCGTTCACAGAGATTCTCCTGACCCCGGCGGCAGGGATTGCATTCGCCGCAGGTCCAGCCCAACCAGGGCACGCCCACCCGTTGGCCAACCGACACTCCCGTGGCGCCCTCCCCCAGCACCGTGACGTCACCCACGACCTCATGGCCGGGCACCAGCGGCAAGCACGGGTCGGGAAGTTCGCCATCCACCACGTGCAGGTCCGTACGGCAGACGCCACAGGCCAGAACACGCATCTGGACTTGGCCGGGACCGGGCTGTGGGCGCGTCACCTCCTCCCACTCCAGGGGCTGGCCCGGAGCGTGCAGGCGCATGGCTCGCATGGTCTCGGTCATGATGATTCTCCTGTCGACGGTCGAGGCAATCCGAATGAAACGGCCCCCGATACCGACAGGATAGCCAAAGAGTCAGGCAGCGACTCTCACCTCATAGCCGGTGTACTTGCGCAGGTTGATCACCCCGCTATCGAGGATCAGATACTGCCCCTTGAGGCCGAGCAGGGTGCCGCCGATCTCGGGGGTCTTGTCGAGGTTGTGGGAGACCACCTTGGTGGGGTATTCGAGCACCGGATAGTCGAGGGTCACCGGCGGCTCGTCGAGCAGGCGAATGGAATCCGCGCCGAAGCGCTCGCGCAGGTTGGCCAGCCCTCCGTCCAGGCGTGACAGGAGGCGGTCACGCTCGGCGGGCAGGTCCATCTCGACGGTGTCGCCCTTGAGCATGGCGCGCCAGTTGGTGCGGTCGGAGACCTCCTCCTTGAACAGCATCTCGACGAAGCCCGACTGCTGACGGGTGTCAACGTTGAAGACCGGCAGCGCCTGCACGGCGCCCTGGTCGAGCCAGCGGGTGGGCACCTGGGTCCCGCGGGTGATGCCGACCTTGAGCCCCGAAGCGTTGGACAGGTAGACGATATGAGGCTGGAAGCAGTGGCGCTCGGCCCACTCTGGCTCACGACAGGTGCCCGAGAAGAAGTGGCAGGTCTCGGGCTTCATGATACAGGTGTCGCACTGGGCGAGTGTCTTGAAACAGGGGTAGCAGTGGCCCTGGGCGAAGCTCTTTTTGGTCGCCCGGCCGCAATGGGTACAGGCGATGGCGCCGGTCCAGGCAAGGGTGAGTGGCCGGCCCAGGCAGGCGTTGAGATCCAGGCGCTGCTCTCCGGCTCGCAGGGTGTAACGGGCCGGTTCGTGGCCCTGCCCCGGCGCGATGGCCATCTTGGTCAGACACCCTCGCACTTCGGTTGCCGAGGAGATCGACTCAGTCACGACCAGCGTCCTTGGCCAAGCCAGCCAGCTCGGGGTCCACGCCGGCACCGCTGCTGTCTGCGCCGCAGGTGCGCTGCTGCAGAAAGCCCACCCGCTGCTCTTCAGGAACGTTATTCTCGATCTCGTAGCGCATCACCGCCTCCAGGCAGAGCTCGGTCTGCTCGGGGGTCAGCAGGCGGCCGTCTGGCCACTTGCGCAGGGCCACGGCCTGCTTGAGGCTGTCATAGATGGCTGGGGTCATCTGCTGGATCATGCGATCGAAGGTCATATCGCTCATGGCAAGGTTCTCTCACTCAGAAGTGGCGACTACTAGTAGCTAGTAGCGGCGGGCACGCCCGGAATGATACCAGCCCAACGCCAGGCCCACGACTAGCCCACCTAGATGGGCCTGGTTGGCCACGTTGCCGAACCCCACGGCGCCGGCCATGTCGGTCATGGTGAAAACCATCCAGCCGAGCATGAAGACCACCAGCATCTGGGGCACGAAGAAGCCGCTGGCGGGTGCCCGGCGTGACATCAGCCAGACGTAGCCGAGCAGCGCGAAGTCGACCCCGGACATACCACCGAACAGCACGGTCCCGGCGGCATACTGGGCCAGGTTGGCACCGATGCCGGCTACCAGCAGGATCGTCAGCATGCGCCCGCTACCCTGCAGCACCTCGACCTGGCGGCCGAAGTACCATAGCCATAACATGTTGAAGATCAGGTGCATCCAGCCGAAGTGCAGGAAAGCCGGGGACAAAGGCCGCCACACCTGCCCCGTGGTCAGCGCCTCGGTGAGGCTGCCCACCGCGAGGCTACCGTTGACCACCCCGAGCGGCACGATGGCCAGGGCCGCGATTACCCGGTCGCCAAGCACCGCCATGGCGGCGAAAACCAGCAGGCAGAGCCCCAGGGTAATGGCCGTGACCGGGGCCTGGCGCAGTGGGCCGAGCAGCGACCCCAGCCCAGCCATCGGGCGCGGCGCGGTGCGCTGCCCCTCAGGCATCAGCGGCTCGCCGCGCTGCCAGCGAGCCAACAGCTGCAGCAAGGCGTCCTGCTGGGCGGGGTCGGCCAGCCAAAGCGTCTGGGCGTTCTCCTCCTGGGTGATCCGATGACCGATGCGGTTGGCCCAAAGGGCGCGCCGCAGTTCACTCGTATCGGCCTCCAGGGGAAGCTCCATCACCCGGTACATGGCGCCTCCTGAAGCGGGGAAAGGGGCGTGTCGATCGCGCAAGAAGAAAAAGTCCGGCGGAGGGGGCCGCCGGACAAGAGCAAGGGATCATTCAAGGGAACACCTACTCTGATG
>CAYWBG010000061.1:10825-13006 GCA_964456005.1 uncultured Halomonas sp. | reverse complement strand
CGCTGGGCACGGCCGGAGGCCGCCGCCAGCGCCATAATCCTCGGGGCGATCTCCTCCAGCGCGACCACCTCGGCGGCGCCGCCCAGGGCGATGGCCTCGCGGGGCATGCCGAACACCACGCAGCTCGCCTCGTCCTGGGCGATGGTCGGCGCTCCGGCCTCGCGCATCTCGACCAGGCCCGCGGCACCGTCCTTACCCATGCCGGTCAGCAGCACGCCGATGGCGTTGCGACCGGCCTGGGTGGCCGCCGAATGGAAGAGCACGTCCACCGAGGGACGGTGGCGGTTGACCGGAGGCCCGCCATCCAGCCTCGCCACGTAGTTGGCCCCGCTGCGGGCCAGCTTGAGATGAGCGTCCCCCGGGGCGATATAGGCGTGGCCGGGCAGGATCCGCTCGCCCTCCTCGGCCTCCTTCACGCGGACCTGGCAGAGCCGGTCGAGGCGCTCGGCGAAGGACCGGGTGAAGCCGCCGGGCATGTGCTGGGTGATCACGACCGCCGGGCTGTTGGCGGGCAGCGGTTCGAGCACGCGGCGGATCGCCTCGGTGCCGCCGGTGGAGGCGCCGATGATCACCAGCTTCTCGCTGGAAACCAGCGGCGCCTTGAGGCGTGCCGGCGGCGGCTCGTCACGGCGCCGCGCCCGCTGGGGCTGGGAGCGCGCCGCGGCACGGATCTTCTCGGCGATCTCCTCGGCATACTCCAGCATGCCGCTGCGAATGCCCAGCGAGGGCTTGGCCACGAAGTCCAGTGCGCCCAGCTCCAGGGCGCGCAGGGTCACCTCAGAGCCCGACTGGGTCAGCGAGGAGACCATCAACACCGGCATGGGTCGCAGGCGCATCAGCCGCTCCAGGAAGTCGAGGCCGTCCATGCGCGGCATCTCCACGTCCAGGGTCAGGACATCGGGGTGGTGGCGCTTGATCAGGTCCCGGGCCACCAGCGGGTCCGGTGCAACGGCCACCACCTCCATGTCGGGCTGGCTGTTGATGATCTCGGTCAGCAGGTCACGAATCAGCGCCGAGTCGTCGACGCACAGCACCCTTATCCTGGCTGCACTCAAGGCAGGCCTCCTCTCTCGTTCGGCGTGACACTGCACAAAGGCAGCCCCGCAGGCTCTGGACTCTGATGAGCATATCGACCGGCGGCGGGAAGACTTTAGCCGCCCACCGACGGGAAGGCCCCGGACGCGACAATGTCACGCCAGGGTGTAGACCGTCTGCCCCCGAAGCCGGAAGGCCCGCGTGATGTAGGAGAAGTTCTCGGAGTGGCCGGCGAACAGCAGGCCATCGGGCTTGAGCAGCGGGGCGAAGCGCTCGAGGATCCTGGCCTGGGTCTCCTTGTCGAAATAGATCATCACGTTGCGGCAAAAGATCGCGTCGAAAGGCCCCTTGAGGGGCCAGCCCGGCGCCAGCAGGTTGAGCGGCTCGAACTCCACCATGGCCCGCAGCTCGGGGCGCACTCGGGCAAAGCCCGCCTGCCGGCCGGTACCCCGCTGGAAGAAGCGCCGCGTTTGCGCCTCCTCCAGCTTATGCACCTGCTCCAGCGGATAGATGCCCGCCTGGGCACGCGCCAGCGCGTCGGTATCGATATCGGTGCCGATCACCTTAGCCTCCCCGACGCGGGGGCCAAGGGCCTCGGCGAGGGTCATGGCGATGGAGTAGGGCTCCTCGCCGGAGGAGGCCGCCGCGCTCCAGATCCGGATCGGCCCGGGGCGACGGCTCACGTGCTCGGCCAGCAGCGGGAAGTGATGCGCCTCACGAAAGAAGGCGGTCAGGTTGGTGGTCAGTGCATTGGTGAACGCCTCCCACTCACGCGCCTCGGGCTGACGCTCCAGGCGCGCCAGGTAGTCGCCGAAGCGGGTCATGCTGTAGTGGCGAAGCCGCTTGGCGAGTCGGCTGTAGACCATCTCGCGCTTGTGTTCCGCCAGCACGATGCCCGCCCGCCGGTAGATCAGCTCACGGATGCGGGTGAAGTCGGCATCGGTAAGCTCCAGGTCCCGTTCCATGGCCCCGCTGGACGACCAGCCGCCGGCGGCGAACGCCGGCTGTTCCCTCGGCTCGTTCAAAACTCCTCCCACTCCTCGACGTCTGCCGCCGGCTGGCGAGCTGGCCTCCGGGCGCCTCCGGCGGTGGCCGCCGGCAGCGCCTGGCCCGCCTCCCCTTCGCCGCCCTGCCGATCGCCGCCCT
>CAYWBG010000061.1:0-10725 GCA_964456005.1 uncultured Halomonas sp. | reverse complement strand
TCGCCGCCCTGCCGATCGCCGCCCTTGCCGCCGGCCGGGCCACGCCGCTCGCCAAGGCTGGGTGCCTGCTCCATGCCGGCGCCTCGTGTCCGGAAGGCCGTCACGGCGATGGAGAGCTGCTCGGCCTGACGCTCGAGCTCCATGGCCGCGCGGGCCGTGGCCTGGACCCGCTCGGCATTCTGCTGGGTGACCTGGTCCATCTCGGCGATCGCCTGGTTGATCTGGATGATGCCACCGCTCTGCTCCTCGGAAGCCGACGAGATCTCGCCCATGATGTCGTTGACCCGCGTCGTGGCAGCCACCACCGCCTCGATGGCGGACTCGGCCTGCTGTACCACCTTGGCCCCGGCGCCGATCTCCTTTGACGAGCCGTCGATCAGCACGCGGATCTCCTTGGCGGCGTCGGCGCTGCGCCCCGCCAGGTTGCGCACCTCGCCGGCCACCACCGCGAAGCCGCGACCCTGCTCACCGGCCCGGGCCGCCTCCACGGAGGCATTGAGCGCCAGAATGTTGGTCTGGAAGGCGATGGAGTCGATGACGTCGGTGATCTCGGCCATCTTCCGCGAGCTCTCGGTGATCCGCCCCATGGTGGCGACCACGTCGTGCATCAGCTCGCCGGTCTCGCGGACCCGGGTCGCGTTCTCGGTGGCCAGGCCGCTGGCCTGGCGCGCATTATCGGTGTTCTGCTGCACCGTGGTGGTCATCTCCTCCATGCTCGACGCCGTCTGCTGCAGCGAGGCCGCCTGCTGCTCGGTGCGGGACGAGAGATCATCGTTGCCCACCGCGATATCCCGGGCCGCGGGAGTCACCACGCGAATCCCCGAGTGAACATCCCCGACGATGCTGCCGAGGCTCTTGCGCATCACGTCCAGCGCGCCAATCAGGCGGCCCACTTCATCATGGCGCCGCTGGGGTACCCGGGCCGCCAGGTTGCCGGCGGCGATCTGCAGGGTGAAATTGGTGGCTTGGGTCAGCGGCCGCATCACCGCCCGCAGCAGCAGGGCGCCGAGGAGCACCAGCACCAGCAGCCCGGCGATCAGCACCCCGGCCTGCGCCATCAGCATCTGCTGCTGTCCGGCCTCGGCGGCCGCCGCCATGGCCTGGGCCTCCCGCCGCTCGCGCTGGATCAGTTCATTGACCGATGCCGTCAACCCGGCCGAGGCATCGAGAAGCGGCTGCGAATCATTGTTGAGGGCCATCAGGGCGTCATAGGCTTCGCCGGACAGCGACGCCGCCATGGGCAGCAGCCCCTCGTTCAGGTAGGCGCGCAGCGTCTCGCCGAAGGCGTGGGTCTCGGGTGCCTGGTTAACATCACGCGCCATGAAATCGTCCCAGATGCCCTCCACCCGCTCGGCCGTCTCTTCCAGGCCCGTGGCCAGCTCGTGGCGGACATTGAGCAGCGACATGCGCTCCTGGCTGGAGAGACTCTGGGGCGCCTCGCTGACCAGCTGACCAATCTGCTGCAAACGCACCACATCCTCGAGGCCGTCGCGATTGAGCTCGGCCAACCGCTCCCCCGACGCCTGGAGGCCGAACAACCCCATCCCGCCGCTGGCCACCAGCAGCAGGGCGGCCACGCCTACCATCAGGGTGATGCGGGCACGAAGGGTGCCCAGGTTGACGCGGGCCAGGGCAGCGAAGAGCCCGCGGCGGTGCAGTTGACCCCGCTGCATCCGAAGCTTCTGGCCCTTTCCCTCGCGCATCCGCGCATAGGCCGCTTCGGCCCGGTCGATGGCGTCCCGGGGGGCCTTGATCCGTAGGGAGGCATAGCCCACCAGGGTCCCATCCTCGATGATCGGCGTGGCGCTGGCATCCACCCAGTAGTGGTCACCGTTCTTGCGGCGATTCTTGACCAGCCCGCGCCAGCTCTCGCCCTTTTCGAGGGTCTCCCAGAGGTTGGCGAAGGCCTCCGGGGGCATGTCCGGATGGCGCACCAGGTTGTGGGGCGAACCGATCAGCTCCTCGTGGGAAAAGCCGCTGACCTCGACGAAGGCCGGGTTGGCGTAGGTGATCCGCCCCTTGAGGTCGGTCCTCGAGATCAGGAAGTGGTCATCCTTGAGCTCGAACTCGTGCCCGGTGACTGGCTGGTTATCGCGCATCGTCTGCTCCCTTTGGCAACGTTCGCCGCCGCTCTTGTGCTCTGCTTGATGGTCGGTCACACACGCCCGGCCTCGACCCGACGCCCGCTACCGCATTCGATTGAGGGGTCAGAAGGACTCCCACTCCCTGTCAGGGTCTGCCTTTCGCGACCCAGCCGACGGGGCAGGCCGCGTCGCCGATGCCGGCATCAGCGACGGCATCCAACGGGAGAGGGTGTCGTTCTCCTCCAGCGGCGAACTCGCTTCCGCCTCGCCGGCCCCCCTGGGGACCCGGAAGCCCGCCACCGCACCGGTCAGGCGCTCCGCTTCGGCCTCCACCTGATTGGCCGCCGCCGCGGCCTGCTGCACCAGGTCCGCGTTCTGCTGGGTCACCTGATCCATCTGGGCCACGGCCAGGTTGACCTGGTCGATGCCATGGCTCTGCTCCTGGGAGGCAGAGGCGATCTCATCCATGATGTCGCTGACCTTCTGCACCGCCGCCACGATTTCGTCCATGGTCCGGCCGGCACGATCGGCGCGCTGGGTGCCCGCCTCGACGCGGGCCGCCGAGGCCTCGATCAGGCCGTGGATCTCCCGGGACGCCTCCGCCGAGCGACCCGCCAGGCTGCGCACCTCGCCGGCCACCACGGCGAAGCCCCGGCCCTGCTCGCCGGCCCGGGCCGCCTCCACCGAGGCATTGAGCGCCAGGATATTGGTCTGGAAGGCGATCGAGTCGATCACCTTGATGATCTCGGTGATCTGCCGGGAGCTCTCGCTGATCTCGTGCATGGTCGCCACCACTTCGCCCACCACCTCGCCTCCGTCGCAGGCGGTTCGCGAGGCCTCCCCGGCCAGCTGACTGGCATGGCGAGCGTTGTCGGCGTTCTGCTTCACCGTCGAGGAGAGCTCCTCCATGCTCGAGGCGGTCTCCTGCAGTGCCGATGCCTGCTGCTCGGTACGTGCCGAGAGGTCGTTGTTGCCATTGGCGATATACTGAGAGCCCCGGTAGATCGAATCGCTGCTCAGGCGCACCGTGCCCACCGTGCGCGACAGGCTCTGCTGCATGGTCTCGACCGCCGCATAGAGTCGACCGATCTCGTTGTTGCCCAGGTGCTCGATGGGCACGGAGAGATTCCCCTTCGCCATGGTGTCGAAATGGCTCACCACCCGTGACAGCGGCCGCAGCACATTGACCGTGACACCCCACACCACCGCCAGCGTGGTCACCAGCGCCACCGCCAGCACCCCATAGATGGCCAGGCGCAGGATGCCGGAGAGCTCGGCAAAGGCCTGCTGGTGCCGGTCTCCTACCTCGCCGGCATGGGGGGCGAGCGCGGCCATGGCCGCGCTGGACTCGCCCAGCAGGTACAACCCCAGGCCGCTGAGAATCAGGATGAGGGTGAAAAAGGTCCCGAGAACCAGGAACCAGCTAAGACGCACCGTCGTGTTATCGAAAATCCGCTTGATCAGTTGCTTCACGCTGCCACCTTGTATCTGTGGCGGCCGGTCCTCGGCCGCGTATCGACTCGGGAGTGCTGCCGGCTCAACTCTCGGTCAGCGCCGGCTGCCGGGGCCGGGTCGGCTCTTCCCCCAGCGGCTCGGGCTCGGCCGATGCCCCTGTGACCACCGCGGCACGCTTCCCGCCGGTACGGAAACGCAGCACATGGTCGCGAAGGCGATGACTCTGGGTGGCCAGACGCTGCGAGGCCGCCGTGTGTTCTTCGACCAGGCCGGCGTTCTGCTGGGTCATGCGATCCATCTGGGAGACGGCGTCGTTGACCTGCTCGATGCCGTGGCTCTGCTCCCTGGAAGCGGCCGAGATATCGCCGACCAGCGTGCTGAGCTGGGTGATCTCGTGGGCGATCCCGGCGATGATCTCCCCGGCCTCTTCCACCCGTCGGCCGCCGTCCTCTACCTGACCGCCGGAAGTCTCGATGAGCCCCTTGATCTCGCGGGCGGCATCAGCGCTGCGGCTGGCGAGCTTGCGCACCTCCTCGGCCACCACCGCGAACCCCCGACCGTGCTCGCCGGCCCGGGCGGCCTCGACGGAGGCGTTCAGCGCCAGGATATTGGTCTGGAAGGCGATGGCATCGATGGTGTCCACGATGGTGATCATCCGAGAGGCGCTCTCGTTGATCGCCGCCATGGAGACCTCCACGCTCGCCATGGCCTCCTGGCCCCGCTCGGCACTCCTGGCCGAGCTGCCGGCCAGTTGGCTGGCCTGGTCGCTATGCTCGGCGTTCTGCTTCACGGTGGCGGTGAGCTGCTCCATGCTCGAGGCGGTCTCGGCCAGGGACGCCGCCTGCTGCTCGGTGCGCGTCGCCAACTCGTCGTTGCCGGCGCTTAGCTCATCCACCGTCTGCCCCAGTTCGTCGGCGCTGCGATGGACATCCCCCATGGTGGCCGCCAGATTGGCCCGCATCCGTTCGATGTCGTGCAGCAGGCTCTCGCCCTCGGCGCGGCCAAGCCCGGCGTCGCGGGTCAGGTCGCCGTCGGCGATATGGCGCACCACCTCCGCCGCATGGCGAGGATCGCCGCCCAGTCGACGGGAGATATCGCGGATCACCAGCCCCATGAGCAGGGTCAGCGGCAGGCCCACCGCCAGCAGCGACAACAGGTTACCGACCAGCGACTCCATGAAGGCCGCGTCGATGTCGTCGATGTAGACCCCGGTGCCGACCACCCAGCCCCAGGGGGCGAAATAGTCATGGAAGGAGGACTTCTCGCCCAGGCCGTCCTGCTCCTCATGGGCCCATAGGTAGTCGACGAAGCCATCGCCCTGGTGCACCGACTCCACGAACTCGCGGAAGAGGTAGCGCCCCTCCTCGTTCTGGAAGTCGCCGACGAAGGTGCCCACCGGCAGGCGCGGGTGGGCCAGCAACTCGTAGGACTCGTTGAAGACATAGACATAGCCGCGACCCTCGTCATAGGTCATGTCGCGCACCATGGCGGCCGCCAGGGTCCTGGCCTCGGCCTCGTCGAGCTCACCGGCAGCCACTCGCTCGGCCTGGCCGGCGACGGCGTTCATGGCCATGTCGATATAGTCGCCCAGCGCCGCCTTGCGCTCGGCCAGCATGGTCTGGCGGTTCTCCCAGGCGCCCCAGCCGGCCAGCAGCAGCATGGCCAGCCAGATCACCGCCAGCAGCCCCCAAAGCTTCTTCGTCGTCGACAGTCCCTGCATGCGTTTCCTCGATCGTGCTTGTTATTGGCTGATGCCTGCTCTATCGGCCGGCCAACGAACCACTTGAACCCGTCGGCAAGCCCCGTCGTACCCCGATCTCAGTCAGAGGTCTTCTCCACCAGCGCCATCTCCTCGCTGGTCAGCAGCTTGTCGATATCCACCAGCACCAGCATGCGGTCATCCAGGCTGCCCAGGCCGCTCAGGAAATCCGAGGAGAGCGTGACCCCGAACTCCGGGGCCGGCTTGATCTGCTCCGGCGTCAGGGTCATGACGTCGGAGACGCCATCCACCACGATGCCGACGATACGGTCGGCGACATTGACCACGATCACCACGGTCTGGCCGCCGTACTCCACCCGCTCGAGGTGGAACTTGATGCGCAGGTCGATGATCGGCACGATCACGCCGCGCAGGTTGGTCACGCCCTTGATGAAGTCCGGCGCATTGGCGATGCGCGTCACATTTTCGTAGCCGCGTATCTCCTGGACCTTGAGGATGTCGATGGCGTACTCCTCGTCCCCCAGTGAGAACACCAGGAACTCACGGTTGTGAGCTTCGGCAGCTGCCGTTGCGGCATTCGTATTCAGGCTGGTCATTGGCTGTCCCCTTGCGTTTGGAAAAGCTGGGCATCGTTGGCAGGGGCACGGCTGGTTCGACGCGCCTCCCGCTTGTGCCTATCGAGGCGGTGCAGGCTGGCGATATCCAGGATCAGCGCCACGCTGCCATCGCCCAGGATGGTCGCCGCGGACACCCCGGGGACCTTGCGATAGTTGGTCTCGAGGTTCTTCACCACGACCTGCTGCTGGCCGACCAGGTCGTCGACGAGCATGGCGTAGCGGCGGCCTTCGCCCTGCACGATCACGGCAATGGTCTCGGTAAGCTCGGTACGTGCGCCCTGGACATCCAGCGCCTCGTGGACGGCGACCACCGGCAGATACTCGTCACGCACCTTGAGTACCACGTCGTCGCCGGCCATGGAGTAGAGGTCCTCGCGGGCCGGCTGTAGCGACTCGAGCACCGCCGAGAGCGGCAGGATGAAGACCTCCTCACCCACCTTGATCGACATGCCGTCGAGGATCGCCAGGGTCAGCGGCAGCACGATGCGGATCGTCGTCCCCTCGCCGGGACGCGACATGATCTGCACGTGCCCCCCCATCCCCTGGATGTTGCGCTTGACCACGTCCATGCCCACACCGCGGCCGGAGACGTCGGTCACCGCCTTGGCGGTGGAGAAGCCCGGGGCGAAGATCAGCTGCCACACCTCGTCGTCGCTCATGGTGTCGGAGACGGAGAGGCCGCTCTCCCGGGCCTTGGCCAGCAGCCTGTCACGGTCGAGGCCGGCGCCGTCATCGACAACCTCGATGAGGATATTGCCGCCCTGGTGGCGGGCGGAGAGCGTCAGCCGGCCGGTGCGCGACTTGCCCTTGGCCTCGCGCTCCTCGGGCGGCTCGATGCCATGGTCGAGGCTATTGCGCACCAGGTGGGTCAGCGGGTCGATGATTCGCTCGGTCAGGCTCTTGTCGAGCTCGGTGGACTCCCCCTCGGTGACCAGCTCGATCTCCTTGCCGAGCTTGGCCGAGGTCTCGCGGACCACCCGCGGGAAGCGGCTGAACACGAAGTCCATGGGGATCATGCGGATCGACATCACCGCTTCCTGAAGATCCCGGGCATTGCGCTGCAGCAGGCTCATGCCGTTGAGCAGCGAGCCATTGTTCACCCCATCCAGCTCGCTCACGGTCTGGTCGAGCATCGACTGGGTGATGATCAGCTCGCCCACCAGGTTGATGATCTGGTCGACCTTGTCGACCGAGACACGGATCGAGGTCGACTCAGCGCCTCCCTTGGCCGCGGACTTGGCCCGGGGAGCCGGCTTGGGCGTCTCGGCCGCCGGGGTCGTGGCAGCGGCCGCTGGGGGGGACGGGGCCGGCTCGACGCAAGCCGCCGACGCCGCGCTTGCCTCGGGGGCGGCGGCGGTCTGGGCCGGGGCATCGGGCTCGACGGGGGCGGCCACAGGCTTGACCTCCACCTGTTCCGGCTCGGTGATGAAGCACATCACCGCCTCGATATCATCGGCGCCGGCCGTGGTCTCCAGCACCACCTCGTAGCGGGCCTGGTCACCGGCCTGGGAGCGAATCTCGCCCAGCTGCTCGAGCTCCTCGACCAGCAGCTTGCGGTCGTCGTCGCCGACGCCCAGCAGCGCCACCATCAGCCGACCCTCCCCTGCCTCGCCGTCAGTCGTCGACGGGTCCGCCGGCGCCTCTGCGGCCGGAGGCTCTGCGGCCGGGGCGGTCTCGGGCCTGGGCGCCGGCGCCCCCTCCAGGCCCTGCCCGATCTCCTCCAGGGCCAGCTTCTGAAGGGTCTGGCAGATGCGCTCGAAGGCGGCCTGGTCGGGCTCGTCGCCGTTGCGGTAGGCGTCCAGCTGGTCGTTGAGCATGTCCTTGGTTTCCAGGAAGGTATCGACGATATCCCGGCGCAGGGTCAGCTCGCCCTTGCGGGTGTGATCGAGCAGGTTCTCGAACAGGTGGGTCGTCTTCTGCAGTACGTCGAAGCCGAAGGTCCCGGCACCGCCCTTGATGGAGTGGGCGGCACGGAAGATGGCATTGAGCTGCTCGCCATCGGGCGCCTCGACATCCAGCTCGAGGAGGTGGCGCTCCATGTCGGCGAGCAGCTCCTCGGCCTCTTCAAAGAAGGTGTCGTAGAAATCGGTGATATCCATCCGCACATCCTGCTCGTGAATTAGGGATTGGCCTCGGAGGCCGCCTCTCCGCCCAGCGCCTGGCGGAGGCTATCGGCGAACGCCTCCACCGGCGCCAGGTCGATATCGCCGCCGAGCCTCGCCGAGGGCGAGGGGATGCCGGGCCCTTCCAGCAGGGCCGGCCGGCGGATCTGCTCGCTCATGTCGGGGTACAGCACCAGCAGCTCGATGCGCCGGTTGGCCGGGTCCCGAGGGTCGAGGTCGGGCAGCGTGACCCGGTCGGCGAACCCCGAGACCCGCAGCAGCTTCGCCGAGTCCAGGCCGCCCGCCACCAGCTCCCGGCGGGAGGCGTTGGCTCGATCGCTGGAAAGCTCCCAGTTGCTGTAACCCCGGTAGCCCCCGGCATAGGGCGTGCTGTCGGTATGGCCGCCGATGCTCAGATCGTTGTCCAGCTCGTTGAGCAGCGGCGCCATGGTCCTCAGCAGGTTGCGCATGTAGGGGGCAACCCGATCGCTGCCCACGTCGAACATCGGTCTCTGCTCGGTATCCAGCAGCTGGATGCGCAGCCCTTCGCGGGTCATGTCGAAGCGCAGCTGCGAACCCAGGTCGCGCAGCTCGGGATCCGCCTGGAGCGCCGATTCGATGCGCCGCTGAAGGTCCATGAAGAAGCGGCGCTGGACGTCGCTGGGCCGGGTCTGGGCGCGCATGTCGAGCCGGGCCCGCTCGCCCTCCGAGTAGACCGGGTCCGGGCCGCCACCCGGGATCACGCTGCGGGTCTGGGCCACGCCGTCGCCGCCGGTGATGGCCGTGACCAGGGGGGTGCGGAAGTACTCCGCCACGCCCTCACGCTGCTCGGGGCTCGCCACCGAGAGGATCCACATCACCAGGAACAGGGCCATCAGGGCCGTCATGAAGTCGGCCAGGGCGATCTTCCAGCTGCCCCCATGGTGCTTGTGGACGACCTTCTTGCGCCGGATAACGATCGGGCGCCTATCGCCGGCGGCACTCATGCGCTACCCGGACCCGCCTTGGCGTTGCGCACGTACTCCTCCAGCTCGCTGAACCCGGGACGGTCGGCGCTGTGCAGGGCCTTACGACCGAACTCCACCGCCAGCTGCGGTGCGTAGCCATGCAGGCTGGCCAGCAGGGTGACCCGCATGCACTGCAGGATCTTCTCGGCTTCCTTGGCCTGGCGCTCGATGCGGCTGGCCAGCGGGTTGATGAAGCCGTAGCCGAGCAGGATCCCCAGGAAGGTGCCGACCAGGGCATGGGCAATCATCTCGCCCATCTCGTCGGGGCCGGCATCGGCATAGGTCAACGCCTTCACCACCCCCAGCACCGCCGCCACGATGCCGAAGGCCGGCATGGCGTCGCCCACCTTGGCGATGGCATCGGCGGGAACATGCGCCTCGGCCTCGAAGGCCTCGATCTCGTGGAGCATCAGCTCGTCCAGCTCCATGGGCTCCATGCTGCCGCTGACCATGAGGCGCAGGTAGTCGGTGAGGAAGTTCATGATCATCGGGTCGGCGAGCACCTTGGGGTGTTCATTGAACAGGGTGCTCTCCTGGGGGTTGTCGATGTCGCGCTCGATGCCCAGCATCCCCTCGCGACGAATCTTGGCCAGGACCTTGTACTGCAGGGCCATGAGTTCCATGTACAGGGGCTTGTCGTAGCGGTTGGAGCGGCGCAGGCGGGGGAAGATGCGGAAGGTCGCCATGATCGCCTTGCCGTTGTTGGCGGCGATGAAGGCCCCGACGCCGGCGCCGCCGATCATCAGCAACTCCAGGGGCTGATAGATGGGGCCCAGGCTGCCGCCGGACAGTACGAAACCGCCGAACACACTGAACGTGACGACAACAAATCCAAGGGGTATCAGCACAGACGGCATCCTTTGCTTACCAAGTCTTACCTTTCCCGCTGCGTCCTTCCGGCACACGTCGCCGGGAGGGCATCTTCGTCGGGAGCGTCCCTGATGCTATCGGCAGCCGGAGACGAGACTTGAGGGAGGCCGGGCATAAAAAACCGGCGCCCCTCGAGGGGGCGCCGGCGGGTCATGGGGGTCGGCCGCGAGGGGCGGCCGGAGAATCAGGAGACCTGATGTCTCGCGGCCTGGCGCGACGCGACGGCCTCCTCCTGGCGCTTGCGGGTCTTGCCGGCACGGGACGGCGGCTGGCAGATGCCGCACACGTAGTCGTGGGCAGGGCTATGCGCATGGGCGACGAACTGGCCACCGCAGCGGGTGCAACCGGAGAGCTGCAGCAGATCGCTATCGAAGAAGCGCACCAGGGTCCAGGCGCGGGTCAGGCCCAGCACGGTCTCAGCGCCATCGAGCTGGACCTGCTCCTGATAGAGCCGAAAGGCCCCCACGAAGGCTTCAATGCGCTCGCAGCCCTGGTCTTCCCTGAGGCTCAGGAAGATGTTGTAGAACAGCGAGGAGTGGATGTTCGGCAGCCAGGTGATGAACCAGTCGGCCGAAAAGGGGAGCATGCCCTTGGGAGGCGACATCCCGCGCACCTCCTTGTAGAGCTTGATCAGCTTGGCGCGGCTGATCTCGGTCTCGGTTTCCAGCACCTGCAGGCGGGCCCCCAGCTCGATCAGCTCGATGGCCAGCTGGACCTGCTGCATCTCGGTCACCAGGCTCTTCTGCGACATGCTCACCCCCGGTTGGCGGCAGAGGCTTCCGCCCCCGACGCCATCAACAGGGAAGCATGAAAGCAGCCGAGCCCCTGGTCACGGGGGTTCTCGGTCACCTGGCGAAGCCGTTCGGCGCT
>CAYWBG010000060.1:0-13006 GCA_964456005.1 uncultured Halomonas sp. | reverse complement strand
TATTTCGTTATCTGCTGCCATACTGCTTCCTCAGGTTCGGGGGGTCGACCGCACACGCATCAGCCAGGGTGTCAGCCAGTGCATGAGTTGAGCCGCCACATATGCGCCAAAAAATAAAGCGGGGTTTGAGGGGGGCGCTGCGACAAACACCAGCACGAACAGTGCCACCGTCAAACCGAACTTGCCCATTGCCGCCTGATACAGATTGAGCACGCTGACCCGTACACGCTTGCCACCCCGGGTCCTGAGGCCTCGCCAGACGAAGTAGAGCGAGGGGAGCAGACTGACCAGGCCACCCGTCAGGGAAGAGAGGGCTCCGTCGACTCCACTCCAGTAGGCCCCGAGCAGAACCATGGCGAGCGTCACCAGGCCCTGGGCCAGAAACAGCCGCATAAAGTCAGGATGCCGACGCCTTGCGGTGTGATCTATGTGCATCGTGTCGATATCCTGACCCGCTCTGCACCGCTCGGCCTCGATTTTGCGGGGCTATCTTCAGGCAAACACCGGCGGATTATAGGGAAGGGCTATCATGGCTTCAACCGACGGCCCGTTGAAATTCCCGCTTCATTTCGTTTCTTGCGACCAAAGATGCACGATGAAGCGAAAGCGGATGCCGAAGCACCAGCTGCGCACTAGCGTATGTGTTCGAGGATGCCATCCAGCTCATCGAGGCTGGCGTAGCGAATGGTCAGCCGCCCCTTCCCGCCGCGACCGTGCTGAATCTTGACCGGAGCGCCCAACAGTTCGCCCAGGCGAGTTTCCAGGCGCACCACATCGGGGCTCGCCGCCGGCTTCTCGGCAGGCTTAGGCTCACCGGCCACCAGGCGCTTCACCAGGGACTCAGTATCGCGCACGGTGAGATCCTTGTTGACCACCTCATGAGCCGCCCGGCGCTGCTTCGCTCCGGAGAGCGCCAGCAGCGCACGGGCGTGGCCCATGTCCAGATCCCCACGTTCCAGTAGGGTCTGGACCTCGGGATCCAGGGCCAGCAGCCGCAGCAGGTTGGCCACCTGAGCACGAGACTTGCCCACGGCGTCGGCCACCTGTTGCTGGGTCAGTTCGAACTCCTCCAGCAGGCGCTTCATCGCCATGGCCTCCTCCATGGGATTGAGGTTCTCGCGCTGGATATTCTCGATCAACGCCAGGGCCAGGGCCACTTCATCACTGACCTCACGGATCACCGCCGGAATGGTATCCAGTTCGGCCAGCTGGGCTGCCCGCCAGCGCCGCTCACCGGCGACGATCTCGTAGCGCTCCTCCCCCACGGGGCGCACCACGATGGGCTGCATGACCCCCTGGGCGCGGATCGAGTCGGCCAGCTCTTCCAGGGCCTCGGGCTGTATGTCCCGCCGCGGCTGATATTTGCCGCGGGTCAACTGGCCCAGAGGCAGGCGTTCAAGACGCTCACCAACATCGGGAGCCTGCGCTACCGGCGGCTCCTCGACGTCGCCGAGATCCACCTCCGGCAGGTCAAGGCTCTCGCGGCGACGGGCCCCGGCGCCGATCAGGGCATCCAGTCCACGTCCCAGGGCGCGTTTACGCGTCATCGACATTCCCTCATGAAGCGGTTACGGCATGCATGCGCCGAGCTGTCATTCATTACAGCGACAGCCGGCGGATGAGCTCCTTGGCCAGCACCCGATGCGCCTGGCTGCCCCGCGAAAAGCGGGCGTACTTGGTCACCGGCAGCCCATGACTGGGGGCCTCGGCGACCCGCACATTGCGCGGGATGGTGGCCTTGAGCAGGGTGTCACCGAAGTAGTCACGCAGCTGCTTGGTGACATCGCGAGTCAGGCTGTTGCGGGCATCGAACATGGTGCGCAGGATGCCGTAGACCTCGAGATCGGGATTCACTCTGTCCTTGATCTGCTCCACGGTGTCGAGCAGAGCCGATAGCCCCTCCAGGGCATAGAACTCGCACTGCAGCGGAATCAATACCCCGTGGGCGGCGGTGAGACCGTTGACGGTGAGCATGTTGAGCGAGGGAGGGCAATCGATCAATACCACGTCGTACTCGCCCGCCACCTCGGCCAGAGACCCATCCAGGCAGCGCTCGCGCCCGGCCTTTCCGTCAAGCAGAGCCACTTCGGCGGCGGTCAGGTCGCCGTTGCCTGGCAGCAGCGCATAGCCAGCCTCGGGGCAGTCCAGGATCACCTCGCTGGCGGTGCGATCGCCGAGCAGCACATCCAAAACGCTGCCGTCCAGCTCATGCTTGTCGGCACCGCTGCCCATGGTGGCATGCCCCTGAGGATCAAGGTCGACAAGCAGCACGCGACGATCCAGTGCTGCCAGACTCGCCGCGAGGTTGACGGCGGTGGTGGTCTTGCCGACCCCTCCCTTCTGATTGGTCAAGGCGATGATCTTGGTCACGGGCAACTCCCTTGCTGGGAAACACGGATTATCATTCGGTGCTCCCCACGAGCCAATGTCTCACGGGCGAGCCAGAGGGGCGGCCTGACATGTCAGGATCACCAACAGTCGACTGCCGACATCGAAGGGCACCGTCAGCTCATGCCGAGCGATCGGAACGATCTCATCCGGCACCTTGGCCAGTTCCTCCTCCACCGCCGGGCCCTTCATGGCCAGCCACTGGCCACCGGGTGCCACCAGGGGCAGTGTCAAGGAGACGAAATCTCCGAGGCTGGCGAAGGCCCGCGAAATGACCTGGTCAAACTGTCCCGAGAACGTCTCTACCCGGGCCTGCACCGGCGTCACGTTGGTCAGGCCCAGTTCCATCACCGCCTGGCGCTGGAAGCGCACCTTCTTGCCGTTGCTGTCGAGCAGGGTCACGTCCAACTCTGGCCTGAGAATGGCCAGCACCAGGCCAGGCAGCCCCGGGCCGGCGCCCACATCAAGCAGTCTGGGGCCCTGGATATGCGGCAGCACGGCAGCGCTGTCGAGGAGGTGGCGAGAAACCATCTCCTCGGGCGAACGTACCGCGGTGAGGTTATAGGCGCGGTTCCACTTGTGCAACAGCGCGAGCAGCGCCAGCAGCCGACTGCGCTGCTCGGCATCGACAGGAATGCCAAGACGCTCAAGGCCCTGGTCGAGACGCGCCTCCACCTTTGGGTCGACCGCCATCATGCGCTGGCCGCTCTATTATCGTCGAGCAGGCGGCGCTTCTTGAGGTGTATCAGCAGGATAGAGACCGCCGCCGGGGTCACCCCCGAGATGCGTGATGCCTGGGCCAGGGTCTCGGGGCGGGCCTCGGCGAGTTTCTGGCGGATCTCGTGAGAGAGGCCTTCGACCCGGGCGTAGTCCAGATCCGCCGGCAGTGGGGTGGCTTCGTGCCGCTTGAGCTTGGTGATCTCATCCTGCTGCCGATCGATGTAACCCTGGTATTTGGCTTGTATCTGAACCTGCTCGGCTACGGTAGCGTCGCCGACCGGGCCACCGGAAAGCCCCGGCAGCGCCGCGATGTCCGTATAGCTCAGTTCCGGTCGTTTGAGCAGGTCCATCAGGCTGTATTCACGGGCAAGTGGCTTGCCGGTCTTAGCCGCGATCGCTTCGGCGGCCGGGGTATTGGTCTGCACCCAGCTGGCCTTGAGTCTGGCGGTCTCGCGCTCGATGGCCTCGCGTTTGGTGCTGAAGGCCGCCCAACGGGTGTCGTCCACCACGCCCAACTCCCGGCCCGCCTCGGTGAGTCGCAGGTCGGCGTTGTCCTCACGCAGCAGCAAGCGATACTCGGCCCGCGACGTGAACATCCGGTAGGGCTCCTTGGTACCCAGGTTGATCAAATCATCCACCAGCACCCCCAGATAGGCCTCATCACGACGGGGCCACCAGGCCTGCTGTCCCCTCGCTCGGCGGGCGGCGTTGAGCCCGGCCAGGAGACCCTGAGCCCCGGCCTCTTCATAGCCGGTGGTGCCGTTGATTTGCCCGGCGAAGAACAAGTTGTGAACGAACTTCGTCTCCAGGGAGTGCTTGAGGTCACGCGGGTCGAAGAAGTCGTATTCGATGGCGTAGCCGGGGCGAGTGATGTGCGCGTTTTCCAGCCCTCGCATTGAGCGTACCACCTGGATCTGCACGTCGAAGGGCAGCGAGGTGGAGATGCCGTTGGGGTAGAGCTCGTGGGTGTCCAGTCCCTCTGGCTCGATGAACACCTGGTGGCTTGCCTTGTCGGCAAAGCGATGCACCTTGTCCTCGATGGAGGGACAGTAGCGGGGGCCCACGCCCTCGATCACGCCGGAATACATGGGTGAGCGGTCAAGGTTGGCGTGAATGATCTCGTGGGTACGCTCATTGGTATGGGCGATATGACAGCTGACCTGACGGGGGTGCTGGTCGCGATTGCCCATGAACGACATTACCGGCGTTGGCGAGTCACCGGGCTGCTCCTCGAGCATCGAAAAGTCCAGGCTGCGGGCATCGAGCCGCGGCGGAGTGCCTGTCTTGAGGCGATCGACCCGGAACGGCAGCGCCCTTAGCCGCTCAGCCAGATGGTTGGAGGGCGGGTCGCCGGCGCGGCCGCCGCGGCTCTGGTCGAGTCCGATATGGATCACTCCGCCGAGGAAGGTACCGGTGCACAGGACCACTGTCTCGGCATGGAAACGGATTCCCGTTTCCGTCACCACCCCGCGCACGGTATCGCCTTCGACAATCAGGTCACCGACGGCTTGCTGAAAGAGGGTCAGGTTGGGCTGGTTTTCCAGGAGGCCGCGAATAGCCGCCTTGTAGCGCACCCGATCGGCCTGGGCACGAGTCGCCCTGACCGCCGGACCCTTGCGGGCATTGAGCACGCGGAATTGGATGCCGCCAAGGTCAGTCGCATGTCCCATGGCACCCCCCAACGCATCGATCTCCTTGACCAGGTGACTCTTGCCGATCCCGCCGATGGCGGGATTACAGGACATCTGGCCGAGTGTCTCGATGTTGTGAGTCAGCAGCAGGGTTTGACAGCCCATACGGGCGGAGGCCAGAGCGGCTTCGGTTCCCGCATGGCCACCGCCGATGACGATGACGTCAAAGCGGTCGGGGTAATCCAAGGTGCACCTCGTTGGCGCCATAGCGCCTGTCTAGCGGTCAGGATGGAAATCAGCCCAGCAGTATAAACCCCCTGTGGGTAATCGTCAGGGTTTTCCACATCCCGATTCCCACTGCTTGGCAGCATTCCTATCACTAATCAGTTAAAACAATATATTAAGTAAGAAGTTCTGTTGTTGTTGTTACTACTGGTGTGGACAAAAATAGTGGATAAGCGGATAAACCCCTTTTCCATCATATGGATACATTGTTGACCGAAGGCGGGACAAGAGGGTGACTGCCTGCGTAGAAGCTGACGTGAGCCTGTGGATGAAAGCGGCTTCTATCCACAGCGCAAAGCGTGCACCTCTTGTCCACCGCCTACTACCGGTCTTGTACCCGCGCCTGTGAACAATCGTGTCTTCGAACACCGGGAGGCTCTGCTGTGGGAGCTGGAGGAAGATTTCGGCAACTCCGTTGTCGATCTTGTCCACAGGCAAAAAAAGGCCCTGTCAGTAACGACAGGGCCTTTTTCAGGAGGTTTTTCCAGGAAGCAAGGAGGTAATCAGTATTTGAGAACCCTCGCCAGGAAGCTGCGGGTGCGTTCATCCTCGGGATTGTCGAAGATCTTCTCGGGCGATGCCTCCTCGGCGATTTCTCCCTTGTGGATATAGATCACTCGGTCTGCGACTTCCCGAGCGAACCCCATCTCGTGGGTGACGATGATCATCGTCATGCCCTCCCGTGCCAGCTCACGCATGGCATCGAGGACCTCACCGATCATCTCGGGGTCCAGAGCGGAGGTAGGCTCATCGAAGAGCATCAGCCTTGGCTCCATGGCCAGAGCCCGGGCCAGGGCCACACGCTGCTGCTGGCCACCCGAGAGCTGGCTGGGGTACTTCAAGGCCTGATCGCTGATGCCGACCCGCTCAAGCAGACGCTGAGCGGTCTCCAAGGCGTCGGCACGACTCCATCCACGCACCTTCATGGGCGCCAGGATGATGTTGTCCAGCACGCTCAGGTGGGGGAAGAGATTGAACTGCTGGAACACCATGCCCACCTCGGTACGGATCCTCTGCAACGCCTTGCCGCTCTTGCCGTGGGGCGTGAGTTCGTTGCCGTCCACCACGATGTGACCGTCCTGGAACTCCTCAAGGCCGTTGATGCAGCGGATCAGGGTCGACTTTCCGGAGCCGCTGGCGCCGATGACTACCACCACCTCGCCGGGAGTCACGTCCAGGTCGATGTTCTGGAGCACATGGAGGCTACCGAAGTGCTTGTTGACCCTCTCCATGCGGACCATGGGAGCGGTCGCGTTATCGTTCTGTGTCATGCTTGGGCTCCCTCTCATTGACCGACCAGGCCGCGGCGCTCGAGCTGGCGCAACAGCAGCGATAGGGTCCAGGTGATGGCCAGATACATCAGGGCCACCATGAAGTAGACCTCCAGCGCGGTAAACGTCGTGGCGATGTAGATCTGCCCCTGGCGTACCAGTTCGCCGACACCGATCACCGAGAACAGCGAGGTGTCCTTGATGCTGATGATGCCCTGGTTGCCGAGCGGGGGGATCATGCGGCGAAAGGCTTGGGGCCAGATGACGTAGCGAAACGCCTGGGTGCGAGAGAGGCCCAGCGATAGTGAGGCTTCACGCTGACCGCGTTCGATGGATTGTACGCCGCCTCGTACTACCTCGGAGATGTAGGCACCGGAATTGACTGCGATGGCAGCGATGCCGGCGGTCAGTGCATTGATGGGGCCGCCGAGTAGCTGGGGTAGTCCATAGAAGATGAACAGGACCTGCACCAGGATGGGGGTGCCGCGGAACACTTCGATATAGAAGATCGCCGGCCAGCGCATCCAGCGCACGGGGCTGATGCGCAGCAGGCCGAAGATGATGCCGATGATGAACCCGATGGCGAGTCCGCCAAACGAAATCAGCAGGGTCCAGGGAACGCCTGGCAGCAAGTAGGGAATGGAACGGAATGCGGCCGCCCAGTCGAATTGAAAGGTCACTTCCACGAGAGTGTCTCCCGGATCAGAAACGCCAAGAGGCCGGGAGGCAGTACCGCCCGGCCCCGCTTATCATCCCGCTATTGGCGGAACATTCAAGGCGTTGCAGCGATCAGTCGTCGCTGGGCGCCTCGCCGAACCAATTCTCGTAGATTTCGGCGTAGGTGCCATCCTCGCGCATCTCGGCCAGAGCCTCGTTGACCGGCTCGACCCACTGGCTGCCCTTGTGGAAGACGATGCCATACTGCTGTCCCGCATAGAGCGGCCCGACGACTTTGGTGCGGCCCTCGCCACGGGTTTCGGCAAAGTAGGAGACGTTGGGGGCGTCGTAGAAGGCGGCATCCACGTTACGGCCCAGCAGTGCCATGTACATGTCGCTGTTGCCTGGGTAGGGCGTGATGTCGGCGCTGTCGCCGAGGTTTTCCTGTAGGAAGTCGTAGCTTGTGGAGCCGATACGCGTTGCTACCGACAGGCCCTCGAGATCCTCGATGGTCTCGACGCTGTCGTTGTCGGCGCGCACGATGATGCGCAGGCCGGAGTCATAATAGGGATCCGAGAAGTCGACGATCTCAGCGCGCTCTTCGGTGATGGTGACGCCGGCGATGGCGATTTCCTGGCTACCGGTCTGCACTGCCGGAATGATGCCGGCAAACTCCATGGTGGTGAGATTGATCTCGAAGCCGGCGCGCTCGGCAATTTCGTTGATCATGTCCATGTCGAAACCGATCATCTCGCCGGTCTCCGGATCCAACATCTCGAAGGGTACGAAGCTCGGGTCGGTGACGACACTCACGGTGGGACGGTCGGCCAGGGCGGAGCCGGCAACGCCAACGCTCAGCGCCAGGGTGGCAACCAAGGCAGATTGTTTCAGTCGCGGCGAAACGGAAGTGGATGTTTTCATGGGACTCCCCGTTCTTGGGTCTATTCTGATGGGATTTGCCATTTAACCTTGGCGAGAATCCCATAGAGCGTCAAGTCGGGGTCTTTCACGTTGGCCAAGGCCTATACCATGAAGGAGGCGCCACAGCCGCAGGTGGTGGTGGCATTCGGGTTCTGGACCAGGAAGCGTGCACCGGCCAGACCCTCCTCGAAGTCGACGGTGGACCCCACCAGATACTGGTACGAGAGCGGGTCGACTACCAGAGAGACGTCACCGAACTCGATGACAGAGTCATCCTCGGCGACCTCCTCGGCGAAGTCGAAGCCATACTGGAAGCCTGAACAGCCACCACCTGTCACGTAGACCCGAAGCTTCAGGCCGCTGTTGCCCTCTTCCTCGATCAGCGACTCGAGTCGCGCCCGGGCGCTGTCGGACAGCAACATGGGGGTAGGAACAAAGGATTCGGCACCGCTCATGGAGAGCTCCCTGAAGGGAAATAAAGAGTTCGACTCCCCATTATCTCCATTCCCCACCAAATTGGTCAACTTTATGCTCGCCTTCAGGGCATCAGTGCCGGGGCGGCGAGACCGGCGTGCTCGTCGAAGCCGAACATCAGGTTGAGGTTGTGGATCGCCTGACCGGAGGCGCCCTTGACCAGGTTGTCTATCACCGCGAGCACGACGACGGTGTCGCCATTGCCGGGGCGATGTACAGCGATGCGACAGAGGTTGGCGCCCTTGACGCTACGGGTTTCCGGGTGGCTGCCGGCGGGCATGACGTCAACGAAGGGCTCGTCGGCGAAACGCTTCTCGAACATCGCCTGGAGATCACCCGGCTCGCCGGTGAGGCGCCCGTAGAGAGTGGCGTGGATGCCGCGGATCATCGGTGTCAGGTGGGGCACGAAGGTGAGGCCTACGGGGGTCCCGGCGGCATCGCCCAGGCCCTGGCGGATCTCCGGTAGATGGCGGTGGCCGGAGGCTCCGTAGGCCTTCATCGACTCGCTGGCCTCGGCCATCAGCGAGGGCACCTTGGCGCCGCGACCGGCACCGGTGACCCCGGACTTGCAGTCGGCGATGATGTGACCGATGTCAATCAGTTCCGCCTCGAGCAGTGGCAGCAGGCCGAGTTGCACGGCGGTAGGGTAGCAGCCGGGTACGGCGATCAAGTGCGCCTGGCGGATCCTGTTGCGGTTCACCTCGGGCAGGCCATAGACGGCTTCGCCCAGCAGCGCGGGGGCGCCATGGGGTTGACCATACCATTCGGCCCACTCCTCGGCGTCGCGCAGGCGGAAGTCCGCGGAGAGGTCGATGACCCGCGTGCCTCGTTCCAGCAACTCGCCGGCAAGGGCGTGGGCTACGCCGTGAGGAGTGGCGAAGAAGACGGCGTCGCAGGCGCCGAGGCGATCCGGATCAGGCTCGCTGAAGACCAGGTCGTCATAGTGGCCGCGCAGGTTGGGGTATAGCTCGGCGACGCTCAGACCTGATTCGGAGCGGGAAGTGATGGTCTCCACCTCGACCTCGGGATGCTGGGCCAGCAGCCTGAGGAGTTCTACCCCGGTATAACCGGTGCCGCCGACGATTCCGACCTTGATCACGTTGCACTCCTTCCAGATGCTGGGCTCTCTTGTGACAGATATGATACACAAGGGACAAGGGCCTACCCAGTCGGTTCCCGCTGTTAGCAGGGCTATCGCGTAGGAAGGATCGCTCGGTGCTGTTCCGTCGACAAGCCAGTTCGCAACTGCGATTGCTCTGCGCCACCGTCGGGCATACATCGTTGGCTCGGGACTGATTTGGACTTCCTCGCCAGCCAGTTCGAATTTGCTGCCCATGAAATCGGTTCAACAGGAATATCACCGTGCCGCGTTTCTCACTGCCCGACTTGAGCCTCGAAGGCTTCCGCCAGCGCCTGGCGAGTGTCGACGCCCTGCCCCAGCTCTGTGTGCTCGGGGTGGTGTCAGGGTTGATCACAGGTGGCTTCATGGTCGGTTTCCGGCTGCTGCTCGATGCCGGTGCTCTAGTCTTCATGCCTGGCGGGGATCCGGAAGCCTTCGAGGGGCTTTCCCCCCAGGTTCGCGCGGCCTTGCCGATCCTCGCCGTGATCCTCGTTGGTGTCTTTCTGTGGCGCCAACCGGAGAATGCTCGCAAGCTCGGCGTTAGCCATGTGATGGAGCGGCTGACCTACCATCAGGGGCGTTTCCCCCTGCGCAATTGGCTCAACCAGTGGTGGGTGGGTGTGGTGACCGTGCTTGGCGGTCTCTCCGCCGGCCGCGAGGGGCCGGCGATACATCTCGGAGCCGCCGCCTCCAGTGGCCTGGGCCAGCAGCTGCGCCTACCCCACAACAGCCTGCGGGTGCTGGTGGCCTGCGGCACCGCCGCGGGTATCTCTGCCTCCTTCAACACGCCCATTGCCGGCGTCATCTTCGCCATGGAAGTGGTGATGATGGAGTACACCATCGCCGGCTTCATGCCGGTGATCCTGGCTTCCACCATGGGAGCGGTGGTGGCTCAACTGGTTTACGGCTCCGAGCCGGCCTTCCAGGTGCCCACGGTAAGCCTGGGGTCGCTGACCAACCTGCCCTGGATTGTTGTCACGGCGTTGGTTATCGGTCTGCTGGCCGGTCTCTTCATTCACGTGGCGAAAAGCGGCTGGATCCGGCGTTTACCGGTCTGGCTCCGCCTGGGGCTGGTGGCCGTGGCCACTTCAGTGGTGGCCTGGTGGTACCCCGAGGTACAGGGCATTGGCTATGACAGCCTGAGTGCTGCGCTGACCGGTGACTTGGCGGTGGACGTTCTGCTCGCTCTGGTGGCCGCCAAGCTGTTGCTGACGGCGCTCACCGTGGCCAGTGGAATTCCTATCGGCATCATCGGCCCGGTGTTGGTGATCGGTGCGGCGGCAGGTGCCCTGATGGGGCTCTTCGGCGGTTGGATTTGGCCAGCTAGCGCCTCCGAGCCGGGGGTCTATGCCATGCTCGGCATGGCGGCGATGATGGGGGCGGTGCTGCAGGCGCCGCTGGCAGCGCTGATGGCGCTCCTGGAATTGACCCACAACCCCAACATCATCCTGCCTGGCATGCTAGCGGTGGTGGTATCCGGACTGACCTCCCGGCAGCTGTGCCGTTGTGACGGCTTCTTCATCAGTACGACGCGTCATGGCCTGCATCCGCTGCAGCAGCCGTTGATGCAGGCGCTGTCTCGGGTCTCGGTGCCGGCGGTAATGGAGCGTAGCCTGGTTCGTACGGCGCGTATGGTGACTCGGGACAGGGCCAGGGCCCTGCTCGAGGGCAATCCGACCTGGGTACTGATCGAGCGCTCCCGCGACGACAAGCCGACCCTGGCGTTGAAGGCGGCGGATCTGGCCCGATGGCTGATGGAAGACGCCGCTCAGGAGGCTGCCGGTGAACGCGACGAGGCGGCACTGATCGACCTACTGGAGATTCCCGGCCAGCGTCTGGAACTGGCGCCCATTCACCTGCAGGCCACGCTTTCCGAGGCGTTTCTGCGGCTCAATGACCAGGCGGTGGATGCCCTCTACGTGGAGCACGGCAACCGCCCGAAACAGAAGCGAATTTCCGGTATCATCACCCGCGGTGCCATCGAGCGCTACTATCGACTCAGCGACTGAGTCCTGCCCCTTTATTTAGCCGAGGAGTCCCCATGTATCTGTGGATCAAGGCCCTGCACCTGATTGCCATGGTCACCTGGTTCGCCGCCCTCTTCTACCTGCCAAGGCTATACGTCTATCACGCCATGGCACGCGACCGCGGTGAGCAGCAGGCCATCGATCACTTCCTGATCATGGAACGTAAGCTATATCGCGGCATCATGACGCCTTCGATGATTGCCGTGCTGGTGCTGGGCGGCTGGATGCTCTATCTGATGCCTTTCTGGCTCAGCCAGGGCTGGATGCACGCCAAGCTGCTACTGGTGGCGCTGCTGGTGGCCTATCATCATGTCTGCCTGATCTACCTGAAACAGTTCCGCGAGGGACGCTGCACGAAAAGCCATGTTTTCTTTCGCTGGTTCAATGAGATGCCTGTAATCGCCCTGCTGGTGATCGTCTTCCTTGCCGTGCTGAAACCCTTCTGATGGCGGACCAGGCTTCCCTGACCCTCCAACTTCCGGTAGTGCTGGTGCTCGCCGGTCATGACCCCAGCGGCGGGGCCGGCCTGACGGCGGATGCCGAGGCGATTGCCGCCTGCGGCGGCTGGCCGCTGACCATCCCTACGGCGCTGACCATCCAGAACTGCCGGGATGTCTCGGCAGTGATGCCCGTTGATCCGGATGCCATGCGCGGCATGGCGGCTGCGCTCGACGACTTCCCGATTGCCGCCATCAAGGTGGGCCTGGTGGCGGACCTGGCCAGCCTGGATGCGGTGACCGATATCGTGGGGCGTTTCCCGAGGGTGCCGCTGGTGGTGGATCCGGTTCTCAAGGCTGGCGGCGGCCGTGACTTGTCCACAGCCGAGCTGGTGGATGCCTTTCGGGCGAGACTGCTGCCGCTTGTGGATATTCTCACTCCCAACCGGGGAGAGCTCGCCCGCTTGTCACCCTGGGCCGGGGATGACACCGAGCGCGCAGTCGAACTGATGAGTCTGGGCTGTCAGGCGGTGCTGGTCACCGGCACCGATAATCCGTCGCCGGGGGTCGCGGCGCATCGCGTGGCGCATACCCTCCATGCGCCAGACCAGAGTCGGCAGTGGAACTGGCCGAGACTCCAGGGTAATTTCCACGGCTCGGGCTGCACCCTGGCTTCGGCCCTGACGACCAGGCTGGCTGCGGGTGAGTCGCTGGTCATGGCCTGTGAACAGGCCCAGGCCTTTACCTGGCAGGCCCTGGCCCACGGCTGGTCGCCAGGCGCCGGGCAGTCGCTGCCCCGACGGCTATGGCGGCTGCCCGTGGCGCCGGTCGAGGGGCCGGACAAGGCGTCGCAGATGAACTGAAGCGAGGCTGGCCTTCGTGAGGAACAGCACCGAGAATAGGGTCACTGTAGGCGGCCGTGTCACGGTGGCCATTCCACGAACATCACGGCTTCTTCACATCGAGTGAAGAGGTTATCCAGAAGTTATCCACATGCTTGCGAGGACGAGATCGACATGACCACATCCGCCGAGCTCTTCGAACGGGCCTGCCGCCATATTCCCGGCGGCGTCAA
>CAYWBG010000059.1:0-13266 GCA_964456005.1 uncultured Halomonas sp. | reverse complement strand
GACTCCCTGGGTGCCGGCCTGACCCAGAAGATCGCCGTGACCAACGAGCCGGGCGACCTGGGCGACCAGTACAACAGCTTCCTGGACGGCGAGGAGATCACCAGCGCCTCGGACATCAACAACGGTGACGTGGTCATCAAGCAGAACGGCAAGCTGGTCAAGGTCAAGCGCCTGGCCTCCGGCCTCTACGAGTTCAAGCCGGGCACCGGCGAAGACCGCGTGGTGCTGGACTGCATCACCAGCCTGCAGAATGGCGCCGACCTGCTGTGGATTGAGACCGAGAAGCCCCACGTCGGCCAGATCGCCGCCATGGTCAACCGCATCCGCGACGTCTGCCCGGACGCCAAGCTGGTCTACAACAACTCGCCCTCCTTCAACTGGACCCTCAACTTCCGCCAGCAGGTGTTCGATGCCTGGGAGAAGGAAGGCAAGGACGTGTCGGCCTACGACCGCAACAACCTGATGAGCGCCGAGTACGACGACACCGAGCTGGGCCAGCTGGCCGACGAGTGGACCCGCAACTTCCAGCGCGACGCCTCCCGCGAGGCTGGTATCTTCCACCACCTGATCACGCTGCCGACCTATCACACCGCAGCCCTGTCCACCGACAACCTGGCCAAGGGTTACTTTGGCGACGAAGGCATGCTGGCCTACGTGGCGGGCGTACAGCGCCGCGAGATCCGCGAGGGCATCGCCACCGTCAAGCATCAGGACATGGCCGGCTCCAACATCGGCGATGATCACAAGGAGTTCTTCCATGGTGATGCGGCCCTCAAGGCGGGCGGCAAGGACAACACCATGAACCAGTTCTGAACACGCTGATGCGGTAAACAACTGGAACCCTTGGGGAGGCATATGCCTCCCCTTTTTTCGTGTAGGGGATGTTTGCACAATGTTTGGCCGCTTTGCCGGCTAGAATGATTGCACTACCCGGGCGGCGCCTGGTCAAACTTTCAAACGCTGAGTAGACTCGAAGCTACCAGACAGCGTTAGCCAACCAGACAATCCGCGACAGGATGTCAACGGGCCCCGGCGTTTCCAGGGTCCACAGAACCCCTCAGGAGGTTATACATGAAGCATCTTCTCCCCATCATCGCCCTAGGCGCCTTGACCCTTGCCGGCTGCGCCAACACCGCTTCCATGGGTAGCGGCGTCTATAGCAGCGGCCAAGCGGGCGCCGAACAGACCGTGCGCTTCGGCACCATCGAGGCCCTGCGCCAGGTGCAGGTCGAGGCCGATAGCCGTGCTGGCGGTATCATTGGCACCGGCGGTGGCGCCGTTGTTGGCGGCCTGCTGGGACGTCAGGTGGGCGGCGGTTCGGGTCGTGATCTGGCCACTGCAGCCGGCGTGATCGGCGGGGCCGTGGCCGGCAGCCGCATCGAGGAATCCACCAATCGGGTTGCCGCCTGGGAAATGGAGATTCGTCGCGACGACGGCATGAGCGTCGTGGTGGTACAGAAGGCCGATCAGAACTTCCAAGTGGGACAGCGCGTGCGCCTGATAGGAAGTGGTCGCAACATCACCGTGGCGCCCTACTGAGCTCAGCCATATCGACCGACCTGAGGCTTGATTAGCAACGAGAAGGCCCGCGGAGATATCCGCGGGCCTTCTCGTATGGGCCGGGTGCCATAACGACGGTCAGCATCGAGCCGACCGCATGGCCGGAGGACTCAGTGGTGGTCGACCTTGCTGGAAGCCCAACCGGCCACCTTTGCGCCGATCAGACCCACCAGGCCGATGAGGATCACGGTCAGCAGGATCTCGACCGGACGAACCAGGGTGGTGGCGCCCAGGATAGCCAGCGCCAGGCTCCAAACGGCAGCGTTATCACCACGGCTCTTCATCGCTTCGGGAAGCGCCTTGTCCAGGGCCGGGCTGACGGACTCCCAGCGCTTGAACGAAAGGACGAGGATCGCGGTGAAGGCGATCAGCCAGATCACGACTTGGATCATGGGCGGTCTCCATGGAGGAATGGAAGGTGATGTGCAAAAAAGGGCGCCAGCTAGGTTAGCCCCGCCGGCGTGCCGGCGCAACCGTCCAAAGGTCCACGCCGAGGCGTGAACGAGCCTCAGGATAGGTCCCTGCATCCTGAAAATCCGCCATGCCCCTGACAGCCCCCCGCCCGACGCGTTACCATTACCACGACATGCACTCACCGAAAGGTTTTTCCATAATGCAGATTGCGCAGAATTCCGTTGTTGCGTTCCACTACACCCTGACAAACAACGCAGGTGAGGTGCTGGACAGCTCGGAAGGCCGCGAGCCCCTGACCTACCTCCACGGCGCCGGCAACATCATTCCGGGCCTCGAGAAGGAGCTTGAGGGTCGCGCTGCCGGCGAAAAGCTCACCGCGACCATTGAGCCGGGCGACGGCTACGGCGAGAAGCAGGACCAACTGGTTCAGCAAGTCCCGCGCGATGCCTTCCAGGGCGTCGAAAGCGTTGAGCCGGGCATGCAGTTCCAGGCCCAGACCGAAGGCGGTCCGCTGATGGTCACTGTGACCGGGGTGGAAGGCGACACGGTCACCGTTGACGGTAACCACCCGCTAGCCGGCCAGACCCTGAATTTCGACGTCGAGATCGCGACGGTTCGCGAAGCGAGTGAGGAAGAAGTCGAGCACGGCCACGTGCATGGTGAAGGCGGCGAGCAGCACTGAAGCTGACCCAACGCCAGAAACCTGAAGGGGGCAGCCACTCGGCTGCCCCTTTTTACGTTGAGGCCAGGCACATTAAGACCAGAGGCTAGCACTGGCGTCAGCCGCTTTCCCATCGCCCTGTCTTCCGGCGCTCTCCGCGTCTCCAGGCGAAGTAACCTGCCAGCCAGCCCAGCAGACGCTCCGGTTTGTGGGCATTCTTCCACACGCCGGCCGTGGCCTTGACCGCCTCGCCGCGGGTGGGATAGGGGTGCACCGTGCCGAGCAGCTTATTGAGCCCGATGCCGTGGGTCATGGCCAGGGTAAATTCGGACAGCATCTCCCCTGCCCCGCCCCCGACGATGGTGGCCCCCAGGAGACGGTCCCGACCGGGCACCGTCAACACCTTGATGAACCCCGTGGCGTCACCCTCGGCGATGGCCCGGTCCAGCTCGGCTAGCTCGTAGCGCGTTACCTCATAGGCCACCCCTCGCTCCCGGGCCTCGCGCTCGTTGAGCCCCACCCTCGCCACCTCCGGGTCGGTGAAGGTCACTGCCGGCAGCGCCCGGTAACTGACCCGAAAGCGCTTGAGACCACCGAACAGAGCGTTGACGGTGGCGTGCCAGGCCTGGTGCGCTCCGGCATGGGTGAGCTGGTAGGGTCCCGTCACGTCGCCGCAGGCCCAGACATTGGGCAGCACGCTCTGCAGGCTCTCGTCCACCGCCAGGGTACCGTCGCCGCGGGTCTCAACGCCCAGCGCCTCGAGCCCCATGCCCGCCACGTTGGCCTGGCGCCCCACCGCCACCAGCAGGTGGCTAAACCGCAATGACTCACGCAGCCGCTCACCTTGTTGGTTAAATCGCTCGACCTCCAGCGCATGCCCACCATCCTGCTCAGTCGTCACTTGCAGCGCCCGGGTGCCGAGATGGAGCGCAACGCCCTCCTCATCCAGGCGCTCGGCAACCTCGGCGGCGGCCTCCGGGTCCTCCCGGGGCAACAGCTGGCCGCCCATCTCGACCAGGGTGACGCGACTGCCGAGGCGAGCGAAGGCCTGACCCAGCTCGCAGCCGATGGGGCCACCGCCTAGCACCACAAGTTGCTCCGGCAGCGCGTTTAGCTGCCAGAGATTATCCGAAGTCAGCACCTCGATGGCCTCCAGCCCGGGCAAGGACGGCACCCGCGGCCGTGCCCCGCTGGCGATGATCACGTGGCGGGTGGTCACCACCCGAGAGGTGCCGGCCGAGTCGGTCACACGCACCCGCCAGGGATCCTCGAGTACCGCCGACCCGGCCATCACCGACACGCCCAACCCCTCGTAGCGCTCCCGACTGTCGTGGGGCTCGATTTCGTCAATGGCACGCTGCACGTGGCCCATCACCGCGGCGAAGTCCACTCGAGGCTCGCCGACGTGGACGCCGAACCGCGCGGCACCGCGCACCTCGCTGGCCAGCCGTGCCGCTCGGATCAGCGACTTGGAAGGCACGCAGCCAGTATTAAGGCAGTCGCCGCCCAGCCGGTCGCGTTCCACCAGCGCCACTTTCGCCTTGACCGCCGCGGCGATATAGCTCGCCACCAGCCCAGCGGAGCCCCCCCCGATCACCATGATGTCGTGGTCGAAACGAGTGGGCCGTTCGAAGCGCATGGCCAGGCTTCGGCGCTTGGCGAGTGCCACTCCGCCGCGAGCCAGCCACGGGAAGACACCGATCAGCACGAAAGAGGCGATCAGACCCGGCGACAGGATGCCAGACAGCGATTCGAGGCTACCCAGCTCGCGTCCCGCATTCACGAACACCGCCGTGCCGGGCAACATCCCGAGCTGGCTGACCCAGTAAAAGGTCCGCAGCCGCATGCGAGTCAGGCCCATGACCAGGTTGATCACGAAGAAGGGAAACAGCGGAATCAGCCGCAGAGTGAAGAGGTAGAAGGCCCCTTCCCGCGCGATGCCGGCATTGATGCGCGCCAGCTGCGTCGCGAATCGGCGCTCCAGCGGCTCACGGGCCAGGGTGCGCGCGATCAGCGCCGCCAGGGTCGCTCCCAGGGTGCTGGCAAAGGAGACGAGCAGCAGGCCCCAGCCGAGGCCAAACAGGGCACCCGCCAGCACCGTCATCAGGGTCGCCCCGGGTAGCGAGACGCCGGCCATGACCAGGTAGATGACGAAGAAACCTCCGGCCACCATCAGGGGCTCGGCGGCCAGCCAGGCCCGGAAGCGTGCCTGCTCGGCCTGCAGGTTCTGGAGGGTAAGGGCATCGTGGGCGCCGCTGAGGAACCAGGCCACAAGGGCCGTGGCGATCAACACCGCGAGGATCAGACGACGTCGAGTCAAGGGAAGGCTCCTGGATGGGGTGGGGGTAGGCGTCGCGACTCTGTCGTGCCGAGACGTCACGCCTTACAGGGAATCGGCAGTTGAACAGGAGTTGTACGGAACCCTGAGGCAGCGACAGCCTCCAATCTACCACCCACGGACAATGGAGCCACCCCATGCGCCTTCCTTCCCTGCCTATCTCACGCTGGCCCGCCCTGCTCGCCCTACCCCTGTCGCTTGGCCTGGCCGGGGCGGTCCACGCAGCAGAGGCGCCGGCCAGCGCCGTCTTCGCCGGCGGCTGTTTCTGGTGCGTCGAGGAGGCCTTCGACCAGGTAGACGGCGTGCTCTCGACCACCTCCGGCTTCAGCGGCGGCCACGTGGAAAATCCCACCTACAACCAGGTGGTTGCCGGCGGCACCGGCCACGCCGAGGTGGTCAGGGTGGCGTATGATCCCGAAGCGGTCGACTACGCCTCGCTGCTTCATGTCTTCTGGCGCAACATCGACCCCTTCGCCGTGGATCGGCAGTTCTGTGACGCCGGTGAAGCCTACCGCAGCGCGCTCTTTCCCATGGACGATGATCAGCGCCGCCTAGCCGAGGCCAGCCGCGACGCCATAGCCGAGCGCTTCGGGCGGGATATCGCTACCGAAATCAATGACTTCGAAGCCTTCTACGCCGCCGAGGAGCGCCATCAGGACTACTATCGCAAGAACCCGGTACGCTACAACTTCTACAAGTCCGCCTGCCGTCGAGTTGAGCGCCTCGAGGAGGTGTGGGGCGACGAGGCCGGCGGCTTGTCAGGCGACCTGGCCGCAGCGCGCTGAGACCTCGCGGCGCCACAGCCAGGTTGCGATACCCAGAGTGACGCCCAGTACCAGCCAGGAGCCCACGGCCACGCCGGGCCAAGCGCCCAGCTGCCAGAAGGGCTCCAGCCAGAGGCCTCCCAGGCTGGCGCCGCCGTAGTAGAACACCAGATAGAGCGCCGAGGCGCTGCCGCGCGCCTGCCGCGCATTGCGTCCAACCCAGCTCGAGGCTGTGGCATGGGCAAGAAAGAAGCCGAAGGCGTTGACGGTCAGCCCGAGCAGGATCACCGGCAGGCTATCGACCAGCGTCACCAGGGTACCCACCATGAGAATCACGATTCCCATCATCATGCAGGCCGGTGCCGACAGGTGTCGCACCAGGCGCCCCGAGAGAGATGATCCCAGGGTGCCCCCCAGGTAGGTGAGGAAGATCAGCCCGAGCAGACTGGCCCCTAGCCCGAAGGGCGCCTCGACCAGGCGGAAGGTGATGTAGCTGTACTGGTTGATGAAGATCAGGAAGTTCAGGCCGCCCAGCAGGTAGGCCGCCAGCAGCAACGGGTTTCGCAGGTGAGCGGCGAGATCGGCCACGGCACCGCGAAGTTCGAAGCGACGCGGCCTAAAGCCTCGTGCCGGAGGCAGCAGCCGCCAGAATACCGCGCCCCCGACCAAGGTGATCAGCCCTACCGCCAGGAAGCTGGCGGAACTGCCGGCGACCTCCCCCACGGCACCTCCCACCACTCGACCGCTGATGCCGCCCAGTGTATTGGCGCCGATGTATAGCCCCACGGCGGCCATCATGGCGTCCGGCTCGAACTCGTCGCCCATCCAGGCGATCGCCACCGCCGGTAGCCCCCCGAGCACGAACCCCTGCAGCATGCGTAGCAGCAACAGGCTCTCGAAGTTGGGCGCGAGGGCCAGGGCCAGCGAGAGGGCCCCGGCCGCCAACAGCGTCAGGCGCATGATACGGGCGCGACCGATGGCATCCGAGAGCGGCCCAAAGACCAGCAGCGAGGCCGCCAACGCCAGGGTCGACACCGACATCACCAGGCCGGCCACCAGAGTGGAGACACCATAGGCGTCGCGCAGGTCGGGTAGCAGCGGCTGGGGCGCATAGAGGTTCAGGAAGACCAGCAGGGAGCCCAGGCTTAGGGCCAGGGTGGCGCGCCACCAGGCACGGGTTCGGGTCTGGATCATGGCAACCGCAGGCTCTGTGAGAACGGCCGACCATGGTCGCTGCCGCGAAACAATAAGACAAACAGAATAAAATGATATGATCGATCACCTAATCAGATAGGTGTGCCATGTCACTGCCATTCGACCTCCGCGCCCTGGGCGTCTTCCTGGCCGTCGCCGAGCAAGGCGGCTTCAGCGCCGCGGCCCGCGAGCTGCACGTAGCCCAGTCCGCGGTCAGCCAGACCATCGCCACCCTTGAGAAGCGTCTGGAACTGACCCTCTTCCACCGACACGAGCGGCGCATCGCCCTGACGCCCGAGGGGCAGACCCTGCGGCAGCACGCCCGCGAGCTGATGGAGCGCGCCGAGGCGACGCATCTGGCGATGCGTGAGCTGCACGGCCTGGTCAAGGGTGAAGTGCGCATCGGCATTCCCTCGATGCTAGGCTCCTACTACTTTCCGCCGCTGCTGATGGGATTCAAGGCCCGCCATCCCGGCATCCGGCTGACCGTTGTGGAGGCCGGCGCCCGACGGCTGCAGCGGATGATCGCGGCAGGCGAGCTGGACCTGGGAGTGGTGATCGATGACGAGGCCAGCCACCCCCTGGAGCGTCGGCAGCTGATACGCGAGGAAATGGTGGTCTGCGTACCCGAAGGACACGCCTTCTCCGGGCTCGAAAGGGTGAGTCCCGAGGCCTTCTTCCGCGAACCGCTGGTGCTCTTCCAGGACGGCTACTTCCACCGTGAGTTCGTCGACGCCCTGTCGCGGCGAACCGGCCTGACGGCCAACATCGCCTTCCAGTCGAACCTGATACCCCTGACCAAGGCGATCGTGCGGCAAGGGTTCGGCATCACTACCTTCCTGCGCCGAGTCGTGGACGAGCCGGCGCTGGTGGCCGTATCCCTCGATCCGCCTGCCTGGCTGGACCTGTCGCTGGCCTGGGCCCGGGGCGCCTACCTGTCTCGAGCCGAGCAGGCCTTCGTGGACTTCGTGCTGGCGCACCGCGAGGCGTTATAGGATCAGCCCTCGCCAGAGGCGAGCACGCGCCGCGCCAGGGTAGTCGGCTCGAGGGTGCGCCTGGCCTGCCAGAAGTGGCGCTGCCAGTAGCGGTTGTCGAGCTCGGAGATCATCACCCCTCGAGACGTTGAGGCGTGAAAGAAGCGCCCCTCCCCCAGGTAGATCCCCACATGGTCATAGCGGCCCGGGGGGCGGAAGAAGACCAGATCACCGGGCTGAAGGTCGGCCCGCTCCACGGGGTTTCCGCGGTGAACCTGCTCACCGGTGGTGCGTGGCAGCTCGAGGCGGAAGGTCTCGTTGAAGACGTGCTGCACCAGCGCCGAGCAATCAACGCCTCGGAAGGAGTCGCCCCCCAGGCGATAGGGCGTGCCTGCCCAGCGCTCGTGCTGGGCAAGCAGCGCCTGACGCACCAGGGCCGGAGGTGGGCTGGCGAGGCTGCGGGCCTGGAGAATGGGATTGTCTACCGGAGACATCATGGGATCCCACCCCCCTGGAAGCCCTGGGAGCTGACGCGAGAAGTAGTCGTCACCGGCAGGCGAGGAAGCACTCTCGCGAGGGGGGCCGGCACAGCCGGCCAACAGGGCCAACGACACGACAACCATCAGGGCACGACACGACGGCATGGCGACCATTCTTAAGCGACCTCTATCCTTGAGCCGCATCCCATGCGTCTGGGCGTGTTGGCGCCCACGACTATCAGGAGTGTCGCTGTGGCAGTGGCGCCGAACAACGCCGGTATCACTGCCAAAGCGGCCTGTCGGCGACTCGCTTCCGGCGATGGCTCCCGACAGGTGGAGCCGTATGATGTAACGAAATAACTATAAACCAGCTCTCGGAGACTGGCGAGTCTCCGCTGCCACACCCCTCAGTGCAACTGGCGGGAGTCGCCGGGAAGGGTATCGATATGCAGGGGAGCCCAGTGACGCGGCCGAGCGCCGGGGAAATCCAGACTGGCCCAGGGCCCGGCCAGGGGCGGCGACGCGGCCAGCCAGGCGACCAGGGCCTGGCGGAAGCCTGCCAGGAAGCTCTCGCGCTCCGGCGTCTCTCCCATGAAGAAGGAAAAGCCGGCGTAAAGGGCCCGAGCGTACTCTTCCCAGCCCGCGTAGTGGGAGGCCGCCAGTGTATGCGCCCGCTCGAGGATCGCCGTGAAGGCCGCTGCGTCCAGCCAGCCCAACTGGCGGGCAGCAATGGCCAAGTCTACCGCCTGGGCCAGGTCCCAGGCTGCCAGATCAATGTCATTGCAGCCATCCTCGTTGTCGCGTACCCGCTGCAGACGCAGCAGGTGGGTGCGTTCCTCGTCACCGCACTCACCACTCTCCAGGGTGGAGATCTCGGAAGCCAGCCGTCCCTGGTTGAGGGTATAGGGGGCATAGTTGATCTGGAACTCCTGGCGATCCCCGGCCTCGAGCAGATATTCGAGAAACTCTCTCAGCTCCTCTGGGCTCTGCAGACCATAGTGGTCATCGACCCACTCGCGAATCGACACGCATTCACGACCGCTCTCCGGGTGCGGCAGGCTCCAGGCTGCACTGTTGAGCGGCCCCACCAGCGCCATGGAGGTGAAGTGGGTCAGGCTGGGACGCGGGCCTGGCTCCTGCCACTCGCCGATACGCCAATCCAGCCAATGGAACAAGCTGCCCGGATCCTCCAGATGCCAGCGAATCTCGGCCATGAGCGAGGGCTGCTCCCCCTCGGGCAGCAGTGCCTCCCAGCCTGACCAGGCCTCCAGAAGGCGGCGCGCACCGGGGTAGAAGCGGCACAGCGAGGCACGCAGCCCCTCGGCCAGGCCCGCCAATCCCTCCGCATCGAATCCCTCACAATCCATGGCCATCTGCAAGTAGAAAGCGTACTTCTCGGCCATGTGGATGGTCGCCGCGTGGCGAGCTCCGCGGCTCAGCGCATCCCGGGCGGCCAGCCCCTCGTCCGCAGGCCGCCCGAAGGGCGTCTCGGCAGACGGCAATGCACCGTGAGCGGCATCGGCGGCCAGCTGGTTGAGATGGTGCGCCTGAGCCGGCAGCCAGTACCGCGAGAGCGCTTCCACCCCTTCATCGGGGTGCAGGTCCAGGGTCTCGGCCAGGTACTGGCGGGCATCCTCGCGGCGAACGGCAGGCACGGGCGCCGCCGGCCCCTGGCGGCCGGCCAGCTCGGGCTCGCGAACCGCCGCTAGCGCCAGCACCCAGTGGTGCGGGGCACGCCGCCAGCGACGCAAGGCGTCCCGCGATCGCTCCCGCAGGGCCGGGTCGATCAATTCCTGCAGGGCGGGCCGCCAAGGGCTCACCGGAGACTGCAGCAACAACTTCCAGTCAGCCTCGAAGCTGGACAGCAGGTTGTGGCCCTCGAAGAGGCTCCTGCCGCGCTGGTAGGCCCGGGCCAGCGCCGCCCAGTCACTGTAGCGATGCTCGGCCAGATCGGCCCCGTGCAGGGCAAAGTCGGTGGCTTCCTCAGCGTCGAGCCAACCTAAGCAGGCACCCGCCCAGGCCAGGTCGATCAGGCGCAGCCAGTCCCAGGCAGCCCACTCCAGCGGCTCACCATGCTCGACAAACTCGAGCAGCACTCGGCCATAGCGCTGATCTCCTTCCTCCAGCCTGCCCAGCCAGGCGTAGTGGCTCGCCGGGTCACTTTCCAGTAGACGCGTGGCGTCCAGGTCCCAGCCCTGGCGGTCACCCTGGGCACCCAGCCACAGCAGGCTCCGTACCAGGTCATCGCGACCATGGATCTGCCACGCCTCGGCCAGCCACTCGGCGAGCCCCGCCCAGTCGGTGTGCTCGGCGGGCAACGCCACCACCGGCGCAAAGGCCGCGCGCAGCCGCCAGACCTGCGCCTCTGGCGACTCTGGCCAGAGCACCGGCGCATGGTCATGGACCGCCAGCCATTCGCCCAGCCGCTCCCAGGTGATGCCGTCGCCATCATGCTCCAGCACCGAGAGGGCCTCGCAGGCCTCGACGAAGCCATCGTCGCCGTGCACCCAACCGATGGCATTGCGCGCCCGGCGCAGCGCCCTCAGCCAGGCATCGAGGTCGGCGTGATGGGCACTGATCTCGCCGGCCAGGCGGTGCGCCCATTCCCGGGCACGGGCCTCAGTGAGCCAGCCGGCGGCTCCAGCCAGGGCCACCACCTCCAGGGCCTCCAGTAGACGGGCCGGATCGGCGGCCGCTCCGCCTGCCCCCAGCGACTCCACCAGGCGCCAGCCCAGCTCGCCACGGTCGGCCACACCCAACGCAGCGAGCCGAGACGCTGCCGCCTCAGGATCGACAGTCAGGGGATCGGGCGCAAAGGCCCAGTCACACAGCACCAGCTGCTGGGCCCACCAGGCGTTCAGGGGATCGACCAAGGCTCACCTCGACATCCAGGATGTAACGAACGACCGTGCGCGGAAACAGCCCCGCAGGCCGGTTAAAATGGGGCGACTAGTGTAGCGGAAACGGCGCTCGGCGCCGATGGGTCGACGCCGCAAAATTTGGCGCGGGGCGTAGGCTTGGCGAGTCGTTTGAAATACTGCACACTGCGTAAAATATGATAGCAACTATGACCGAGGACACCATGACCGAGCTGCCCGACATCCTGATTTCCAAGGCGTATATTGCCGGTGAATGGCGCGATGCCGAAACACATTTTGCCGTCACCAACCCGGCCAGTGGCGAAGTGCTCGCCGACGTCCCCGACCTGGGTGCCTCGGCCACCCGCGACGCCGTGGCCGCTGCCGAGGCCGCCTGGCCCGCCTGGAGAAAGCGCACGGCCAAGGAACGCGCCAACCTGCTGCGCGCCTGGTATGACGCCATCATGGCGCATCAGGAAGAACTTGCTCGGCTGATGACCCTGGAGCAGGGCAAGCCCCTGGCGGAGTCCCGGGGCGAGGTGGCCTACGGTGCCTCGTTCGTGGAGTTCTACGCCGAGGAGGCAAAGCGCGTGGCCGGCGAGACCCTGCCGAGCCACGGCGCCGACAAGCGCATCCTGGTGTTCCGCGAGCCCATCGGCGTAGTGGCTGCCATCACGCCCTGGAACTTCCCGCTGGCGATGATCACCCGCAAGTGCGCCCCTGCCCTGGCCGCCGGATGCCCGGTGGTCATCAAGCCCGCCGAGGCGACCCCGCTAACCGCCCTGGCGGTGGTGCGGCTAGCCGAGCTGGCCGGCTTCCCCGCCGGGGTGATCAACGTCGTTACCGCCAGCCGCCCGGCCGAGGTCGGCGAGGTGCTGACCAGCGACCCGAGTGTACGCAAGATCTCCTTCACCGGATCCACACCGGTAGGCAAGATGCTCCTGGCCCAGTGTGCCGGCACGGTCAAGAAGGCCTCCATGGAGCTTGGCGGCAATGCGCCTTTCATCGTCTTCGATGACGCCGACCTGGATGCCGCCGTGGAGGGCGCGATCGCCTCGAAATACCGCAACTCCGGCCAGACCTGCGTATGCACCAACCGCCTGCTGGTGCAGGACGGCGTCTACGATGCCTTCATCGAGAAGCTTGCCGCCCGAGTCGCCGAACTCAAGGTGGGTAGCGGCCTCGAAGAGGGCGTGATGCAGGGTCCGTTGATCAACGCCGCCGCGGTGGACAAGGTCGCGTCACACATCGCCGACGCTCTGGAAAAGGGGGGGCGACTGGTGTGCGGGGGCAAGCCCCACGCCCTGGGAGGGACCTTCTTCGAACCCACCGTGATCGCCGATGTCACCGAAGAGATGCGGGTCGCCAGGGAGGAAACCTTCGGCCCCCTGGCGCCGGTCTTCCGCTTTGCAACGGATGAGGAAGCGATCTCGATGGCCAACGCCACGGAGTTCGGCCTGGCCGCCTATTTCTACGCCCGCGACTACCGGCGCATCTGGCATGTGATGGAGGGCCTGGAATATGGCATGGTGGCAGTAAATGAAGGGATACTCTCTACCGAGCTAGCTCCCTTCGGCGGCGTCAAGGAGTCCGGACTGGGGCGCGAAGGCTCCCACCACGGCCTGGATGAATTTACTGAGCTAAAGTACGTGTGTATCGGCGGCCTCTGAGCGTCGCCGACCATCTACCAGGAGGCATCATGACCAACGCTGAACTCAACGATCTCAAGAAACGCTATGTCGCCAGCGGCGCGGCCAGCCCCGCTACCCAGTTTGCCGATCGCGCCGAGAACGCCGTGATCTGGGACGCCGACGGCAACCGCATCATCGACTTCGCCGGCGGTATCGGCGTGCTCAACATCGGCCACCGTCACCCCAAGGTAGTCGAGGCCGTCAAGGCGCAGCTCGACAAGGTAATGCACACCTGTCAGACGGTGATGCCCTATGAGGGCTACGTGAAGGTGGCCGAAAAGCTCAGCCAGGTCACCCCGGTACGCGGCCACGCCAAGGTGATGCTGGCCAACT
>CAYWBG010000058.1:0-13423 GCA_964456005.1 uncultured Halomonas sp. | reverse complement strand
TAAGCTAGCACGCGTCTCGTGTCACAAGCGACAGCTTGGCCAGTCCATTAGGGGAGGCGTTTGGCGAGTACCAGAGACATGCCTAAGGCCTGTGTATATTCGCAATAAAATATTTATTATCAATTGGTTGGGCTGTTTTTTATGCTCTCGTGCCGGGCCTCTCCGGGGCGGCAGCTGCGTTGAAAGGGAGAGGGTGTGCGACTAAAGTTGATCGTTCCTGGGGTGGTCGCGCATGGCTGATCGCGTTGATCGGGCCGTCGCCGCGCTGCTGGGCCACGCTGACCACCTGGCGGCGCGTCGTTGGCGGGGTCTTGTATGGCTGACCGGCGAGGCGGATGGGTGTCGTCATGCGGCCCTGGCGCTGTGGCAGGCAGGCGCCTGGCAAGTACCGCTGTGGGTGGCCCCACGGTTGCCCGAAGCCATTCCCGGTGGCCAGGGAGTGATCTCCAGCAAGGCGCGAACCCGGTTGGGCGGCGAGCAGGACCTGGTGGTGGTCGATGCGGTCTCAGAGGGAGCCGGCTTTGACCCCGACGCCTTCGGAGCACTGGCGGGCACTCTGCGTGCCGGCGGTCTGCTGGTGCTGATGACGCCGCCCGACTGGGGCGTCCGCCCCGACGCTGACTATGCCCGTCTGGCCGAACACCCCTTGCGGTTCGAGCAGTTGGCTAGCCGCTACCTGGCAAGGCTGGCCAGGCAACTGGAGGCGGCCCCTGAGGTCATTCGCTGGCCGGCGGGGGAACTCCCCTGGCTGCCACCGCTGTTGGAGAAACCGCTCCCCCCTGCGCCGCCTGCGAGTGACCCTGACTGTCGTACTGGCGACCAGGCCGAAGCGGTGGCGCGCCTGGTGCACCAGCGCCGGCGGCGCCCGCTGGTGATCACCGCCGACCGCGGCCGCGGCAAGAGCGCGGCGCTGGGCATCGCCTGCGCCCGCCTGATAGAGACAGGCGAGCAGGAGGTGCTCGTCACTGCCCCGCGGGCAGCGGCCGTCGCCACCCTCTTCGAGCGGCTTGAGGCGCTCTGTCCCGCCGGGCAGCGCCGGGGGCAGGTCTTTGCCCTGGGCGATCAGCGGGTGCGCTTCCTGGCACCCGATGAACTGGTGCGCCTGGTTCGGGAAGGGGAGGCCGGCGGTGCCGGTACCCGGCTGCTGGTCGACGAGGCGGCGGCGATTCCCGCCGCGCTGCTCGACGAATGGCTCGAGGCCTTTCCCCGTATTGCCTTCGCCACCACGGTGCATGGCTATGAGGGCTCGGGGCGGGGTTTCGCCCTGCGTTTTCGGGAGAGGCTGGAACGCCGAACCCCCGACTGGCAGGCATGGCATCTGGAGGCGCCGATCCGCTGGGCCGCCGATGATCCGCTAGAGGAGCGGGTCGACCGCCTGCTGTTGCTCGACGCAGAGCCGGGCGGTGACCCGGGCGGCGGGGACGCCATGACCCTTCGGCGGCTGCGGCGCGATGTCCTGGCTCGGGACGAGGCTCGGCTGCGGGGGTTCTACGGTTTGCTGATTCAGGCCCACTATCGCACCACCCCTGCGGATCTAAGGCGCCTACTGGATGGCCCTGGCGTCGGTCTCAGCGCCATGCAGGTCGGCGAGCGCCCCGCGGGGGTGCTGGTCGTTTCCGACGAGGGGGGCTTTCCTGCGGACCTGGCCGAGCGGGTGGCCCGCGGCGAGCGCCGCCCCCGCGGGCACCTGATGGCCCAGTCGCTCGCCGCCCACGCTGGCTGCCGCGGGGCGCTCACCGGCCGGTTGCGTCGGGTAGTGCGGATTGCCGTGGCCTCCGAACGACGTCGCGAGGGGGTGGGGCGGCGGCTGATCGAGGCCGAGGCCGAGCAGGCACGCCGGGCGGGTATCGAGCTGCTGGGGTCGAGCTTCGGCGCCGAGCCCGGTCTGATCGCCTTCTGGCGCTCGCTGGGCTTTCGCCCCGTGCGCCTGGGGCTGACCCGGGAAACCGCCACCGGCGAGCATGCCCTGATGATGGCGCGCCCGCTGACCGATCGCGGCGAAATGCTGATGGCGGAACTGGAGTCGCGCTTTCAGCGCGCCTTGCCGGGGCTGCTGGCCTTCGAGCTGAGCGAACTGGAGCCGGAGGTCGCCGCCGCCCTGCTGGCAGACGGGGGTGGGCCGGCGCTGGTCGCCACCGACCGTTGCGATGCTCTGGACGTGGCCTACGCACAGCGCGACCCGGCCCTGGCTCGCCCGGCCCTGCAGGCGCTGGTGCGGCATGCCCTGGCGACAGGAACGCGGCCCGGCGATGAATCGCTCGTCCTGCTGGTGGCCTGGGCCTTCCAGGGGCGCGACAGCCTGTGGCTGGCCGCCCGGCTGGGCGTCGCCGGTCGCCGCGTGGTCACCGTTCGGCTGCGTTGGGCGGTGGCTGCGCTCTTGGAGCGCTGACTCGGCGAGGGCCGCAGACAACGACACCGCTCCGGGGCGGTGTCGTGGATGACGCGGTCGGTTTGGCAGGCGTTCGGTTCAGCCCAGGTAGGCACCCAGCATCCAGACCGTCTTCTCCTGCTCGCGGATGTAGTCGCCGGCCTGGGCGGCGGTGCCCTCGTCGTCGGCATCCGAGGCCAGCGAGAGGATCTCTCGCTGCAGCTCGATCAGGGTCTGGTAACCCTCGAGCACGCCACGCACGCAGGCCTCGCCGTCGCTGACGTTCTTGTCCTCGGGGATGCGCGACATCGTCACATAGTCGCTGTAGGCGTGAACCGGCTGATGGCCCAGGGTCAGGATCCGCTCTGCGACCTCGTCGACCTTGGTCAGCAGGTCGGTGTAGAACTCCTCGAACTTTTCGTGCAGCTGAAAGAATTGGCGCCCCTTCACGTTCCAGTGATAGCCACGCACGTTCATGTAGAAGATCTGGTAGTTGGCGAGCAGCTCGTTGAGCTTCTCGGCCAGCTGACTGGCGCTACCTTCATGCAGGCCGATGGTATTGGTGTGGCTCATATTAATACTCCTTGCTCTTATTCCCTTGAGTCTACGCTGTCGGCATCACCGCAGCACAGCCCTGAATGGTGATGGCCACCATAGCCGCAGTGCATGACGTGCCGTTGACCGCTGGCGGTTTCAAGGTGACCGATCATCGCCTGGTGGCGGTGAGCAGTCGCACCACGGACTCGGCGCGATCGGCGAGCAGCTCGGCGCAGCGCTCGAGCGCCTCGTCCAGTTCCATGGGACCGTCGGCTAGGGCAAAGGCGGCAGTGACGCCCTCGTCGAAGGCGGCTTGCCAGCCCGGAGCCAGGCGCCCGGCCAGCACGACTACCGGCACCCCTTGCGCCTGCGCCGCCCGAGCCACGCCCACCGGGGTCTTGCCAGCCAGACTCTGGCCGTCCAGCTGCCCCTCGCCGGTGATCACCAGGTCGGTGCCTTCCAGCTGCGGTGCGAAGCCGGCCTGGGTCATCACCAGCTCGATGCCGGGGCGCAGTTGGGCGCCCAGGAAGGCACGGGCGGCGAATCCCATGCCGCCGGCGGCACCCGCGCCGGAGAGTTCACGGTGGTCCTCGCCGAGAGTCGCGGCGGTCAGGTCGGCGAAGTGGGCAAGGGCAGCATCGAGGCGGTCGACGTCCTCCGGGCTGGCGCCCTTCTGGGGGCCAAAGACCGCGCTGGCGCCCCGTTCACCTAGCAGGGGATTGTCCACGTCCACGGCGGCCTCCACCCGCAGGTTTGCCAGCCGCGGGTCGAGGCCGGAGAGGTCGAGCTCGGCGAGTTCCGCCAGGGCAGCGCCTCCCGGGCGCAGCTCCCGGCCGACGCCGTCCAGTAGCCTGGCGCCCAGGGCCACCAGCATGCCGGCCCCTCCATCGTTGGTGGCGCTACCTCCGAGGGTAAGGAGCAGGTGCTCGGCGCCGGCGTCCAGGGCCTCGCGGATCAGCTCGCCGAGTCCCTGGGTGGTGCTATGCAGAGCGCTGCGTTCGGCTGGAGCCAGCTGCTGGAGGCCGCTGGCCTCGGCCAGTTCCACATAAGCGGTGCGGCTGGCCGGCTGCCAGCCCCAGCTGGCTCGGGTTTCGCGTCCCAATGCGTCGTGCACGCGCGCACTGCGCCGCTCGGCCCCGGTGGCGGCCAGCAGGGCGTCCAGGCTGCCCTCACCGCCATCGGCCAGGGGGCACTCGACGGTGGCGAAGTCGCCATCGAGGCGCCGTATGCCACAGGCGATGGCGCGAGCTGCCGCCTCGGCGGGTAGGGCGTCCTTGAAACTATCTGGGCAGATGAGGATCTTCATGACGGGCTCGTGTCTCGGGGTCTTGGTCCAGCTTAGTCTTCCCAGGCGGTATGCTGAAGTCCCCCGTTCCCCCGGCGGAGGGCGATGCGTACACTGCCCCCTATCCGTTTATGGGAGATTGTCCATGCGCCTCTGGTTACTGACTCTCTTGCCGGGGATCGCCATGGTGCTGGCAGGCTGCCAGACCACCCCCCAGACCCTACCCCGAGCCGAGCCGCTGCCCGCGGCCGAGTGCCGTTGGCCGGCGGGTGAGCTGACCCAGCAGACCTGGGTGCGGCTCGGCGTCGAGGCGCTGGAGGCCGAGGGCTTTCTGGTTCGCCATACTGACACGACGCTGGGGCTAGTCAGCGCGGAACGCACCCGTATCCGGCCCGGCTATGGAAGCCGCTACGATGGCTGGGAGACTCGCGGGATGTTTGGCGGCATCGGCATCGGTGGCGGCCGGGGCGGGGTGAGCAGCGGCGTGATGATCGGTTTCGGCGGCGTGGGCAGCCTGACCCGGGACGCCACCGAGCTGGAGCGTGTCTCGCTGCTGGCCGGCGACGAGGAGGTTCGGGTGAGCCGCGACCTTCAGGTGATCGACTGGCGAGGTGAGCTGGCCGAGGCGCGGAGTGCGAGCACCGCAGATTTCTGCCAGCGTCTGCATGCCACCATGATGGCGAGAGGTGCACCATGATCCGATGTCTGGCCGTGTTGCTGGTGGCCGCCTGGCTCGCGGGCTGTGCCGCCTCGCCTGCTAACGTCACGCCCTATGAGCATGCGCTGCCGGCGGCCCCCGACAAGCTCCTGAGGGTCGTGGCGGAAGTGTTGATGGAAGACGGCTATGTGATCCGTCATGCCGATGGCGACTTGGGGCGGCTGGAAGCCGTGCTATCGCGCTGGCCCGGCTACCGGGTGCAGATACGGGTTACCGGCGTGGGTGACGCCAGCCGGATAGGAGTGGTGGCGCTCCGAGGCGAACGCCCCCTGCCGCCCGACACCCTGGACCCGCTGCTGATGTCGATTGAGCAGCGCCTGGATCTCGCTCCCTGATGGATCAACCCACCATGCAATCTTCGAGAGATGTCATGTTCGATACCCCGAGACGACGCCTGGGCAGGGTCTTGATTGTCCTGCTGGGCCTGGTGGCCAGCGGACCGGTGCTGGCCCATCCCCACGGCTGGATAGACCTGCGCATGCGCCTGGTGGTGGACGACGAGGGGCGTCTCACCGGGCTGCACCAGTCCTGGCGCATGGATCCCTTCTACAGTCTGGTGGTCCTGGAGGAAATGGGGCAGGCGGTTGGTGACGGGAGCCTGGACGCTGCCCTCGACCAGCTCGGCAGTGAGATTCGCGACAACTTGGCTTCTTACGGCTACTACACTGAGCTGACCCTGGCGGGCGAGACGCTGGGGTTCGATGCGGTCAACGACTACACCGTGCTGGAGCGTGGTGGCCGGGTTGAATTCATCTTCCTGCTGCCCCTGTCAGAGCCCCAGCCCCTGGCCGGCGAGACGCTTCGCTACCAGGTGTTCGACCCCACCTACTATATCGAAATGGTCCACGAAGAGGAGGGCAATCGCCCCGCTAGCGACGCCCTGCTGGTCGGTGGAGATCTGGCTTGCGAAACGCACGTCGAGCCGGCCGACCCCGACCCCGAGCGGGTCATGCAAGCCGCCATGCTGGATGTGACCGACGAGGCCGAGCCGGGGCTCGGCCGCCACTTTGCCGAGACCGGGGAGGTCACATGTCGGTAACCCTCAAGCGAATGATGTGGCTGGTGGGCGGGTTGCTGCTCGCTCTGTTGGCCTGGCAACTGCTGCTCCAGGGGGCGCTGCAGGGGCTGAGTCTGCAGGTGGTGGCCTGGCAGCGGGACTTTCACCGTGCCCTGACCATGGCCATCAGCGAATTTTCCGGCACCTCGTCGCCGGGCACCTGGGCGACCCTGCTTGGAATCAGCTTCGCGTATGGGGTCTTCCATGCGGCGGGGCCCGGTCATGGCAAGGCGGTGCTGGCCACCTATCTGATCTCACAGGGCGGCGCCCGGCGCCGGGCGCTGCTGCTCTCCTTCGCCGCTTCCCTGCTGCAGGGGCTGGTGGCAATCGGCCTGGTAGTGGTGCTGGTTCACGGTCTCGGCTGGCTGACCCGCCAGGCCATGGGAAGCGTGGTGTGGGTGGAACAGGCCAGCTTTGTGATGGTGGCGCTGCTGGGCGTCTGGCTCTGCCTGAGGGCAATTCGCCATCTGCGACGCCAGCCCGAGGTGGCGACGGCGGGCCACCATCACGCTGGCCATGATCACGGCGAGGACCATGACTGCTGTGGTGGCCATCATCATGTGGATCCCGAGCAGGCCGGCGACTGGCGCACCGCCCTGGCCACGGTGGTGGCCATCGGCATTCGTCCCTGCAGCGGGGCGGTGCTGCTGCTAGGGGCGGCGACCCTGCTGGGCTACTTTCTGGTGGGAGTTGCAGCCGTGCTGGTGATGTCGCTGGGCACGGCGCTCACCGTCTCGGCCCTGGCCCTGGCCAGCGTCTATGCCCGCGGCTGGGCGGAGCGGCGCCTGGCCAGCCAGCAGCAGGCGCGGCGCGCCGGGCGCCTGTTCGGCTGGGCCTCCCTTGCGGGCGGGCTGGCCATCGTGGCGCTGGGCGTCTCGCTCACCCTGACCGGTGCCAGTCAGCCATCGGGGACGCCGCTGCTTGGCGAGCCGCCTGCCCGCCAGGCGGCGGGTGAGCAGGCACCGACGCAGCGGCCCTTCTAGCGGCTTAAGGTAGCGACCAGAGGCGGTCACTCGGCCTCGAGGTCGAGACCCTCCACCTCGGCCAGGATACGGTCACGCATCCTGGCCAGGGCATCCAGGTGATAGGGCACGGCCTCACCTTGGCCCCATACCGGTCCCGGCCAGGCGTCGTCGTCGCGTCGGCGCAGGATGACATGCACATGCAGCTGCTCGACCACGTTGCCCAGGCTGGCGATGTTGAGCTTGTCCCCACCCAGGGGTCCCTTGAGGGCTTGGCCCAGGATGGCGGCCTCGCGCCACAGCTGCTGCTGGTCGGCCTCGTCCAGGTCAAATACCTCGCTGGCGCCGTGGCGTCGGGGGACCAGCACCAGCCAGGGGTAGCGGCTGTCGTCCATCAGACGCAGCTGACACAGGGGCAGTTCGGTCACCGGGTAGCTGTCCTCCACCAGACGGGCATCCGGTTCGAAATCGGCCATGGGAGTCTCCAGTCGTAAGGGCTCTTTTTCGTGGGCATCATGGCACAGAATATGCGTTGAGTTTCCCCGGTTCGGCAAGGGGGCTATGCTTGTCCGCCTCCGTCCGCAGGCAGAGGATGCCCCCCATGACCCTTCTCGAGGCGCTAGCCCTGCTGACCATCGGCACCGTGGCCGGTTTCATCAATGTCCTGTCGGCGGGCGGCTCCATGCTGACCCTGCCACTGCTGATGTTCCTGGGCCTGCCGCCCCAGGCCGCCAATGGCACCAACCGCGTCTCCATCGCCCTGCAGAGCATTTCGGCGGTCACCAGCTTCTTTCGCGCCGGGGCGCGCTACGTGGGCCTGTCGCTGCGGCTCTCTGTCCCCGCGGTCGTCGGTTCCCTGGCGGGAGCCTGGCTGGCCCTGCAGACGGGCGATGCGCTCTTCGAAGCGATACTGATCGCGGTGATGGCCGGGTCGGCGGTGCTGATGTTGCTGCCTCAGCCGCGGCTGGATACCCGGCCGCTGACGCCGGAGCGACTGACGCCGACGGTCTATCTGGCCATGTTCGTCATCGGACTCTACGGCGGCTTCATTCCGGTGGGGGTGGGCATCCTGTTTATCGTGGTGCTCTACCGTATGCTGAAGATCGACCTGGCCCAGGTAAACGTCTTCAAGGTGTTGATCGTGCTCGTCTATACGCTGCCGGCCCTGGCTATCTTCCTGGTCAACGATCAGGTGCGCTGGAGCTACGGCCTGGTACTGGCGGCCGGCAGCATGCTCGGGGCCTGGCTGGCGGTGAAGGTCAACATGAGCCCCCGCGGGGCCTTCGTGGTCAAGTGGCTCACCATCGCAGTGATTATTGTCATCGTTCTGCGGTTACTACTGGGATAGCGAGGCAGAACATCGACGATGGTGCTAGATTACATTGGGGTAACCAAGATTCACCGCCAAGGAGGCAAACCGATGAAACGGAGCCTGGCCATTATCATGCTAACGCTGTTTGCTCTCTCGCTGCTTTCCGGATGTAATACCGTCCGCGGGGCAGGCGAGGATATCGAGAGGGGTGGGGAGGCGATTCAGCGCTCCGCCGACTGACCCCATTGAACGGCATTGCCGCAGGCCGGAACGGGAAGCCCCGTTCCGGCCTTTCATCAATGAAGAGGAGCCCACCAAGATGCCCTTCAAGCTGCTGCCCATCGCCTACGCTGCGCTAGTGCTGGCCGGCTGCACCGGGATGGGGGCTTCCCCGCCGCGGGAGTCGGCCCCCTTGCCCCCCAGCGTGGAGGCGAACCTCAGGTGCGGCGCGGAACACGTGCAGGATCGGGTGGGTCGCCAGTACGACGAGGCCCTGGGCGAGGCCATCCATGCCGAGAGCGGCGCTGCGGCCATGCGGGTGATTCGCCCCGGCCAAGCGGTGACCCTCGACTACCGTGCCGACCGGCTCAACGTCCGCCTGGACGAGGAGGACGTCATCACCGAGATTGACTGCGGCTGACCTCTCATTCGACGTCGTGTTCGGCCTGGGTTCGGCGCTCCTCATCCTCGGCCTGCTTGCGCAGCTTCTTGCGCAGGGCCGCCTTCTCGAAGCGAAGCTTCTGCAGCCTCGTTTCCAGCCTCAGCGGCGGGACCGGGGCGGGGTTGCCTGACTCGTCGACTGCCACCATGGTCAGATAGCAGCTGTTGGTATGGCGGATCACCTTGTGGCGGATGTCCTCGGCGACCACCTTGATGCCGATCTCCATGGAAGAGCGGCCTACGTGATTGACGCTGGCGAGGAAGGTGACCAGCTCGCCTACGTGAATCGGCTGCTTGAACAGCACCTGGTCCACCGAAAGGGTCACCACGTAGTGGCCCGAGTAGCGGCTGGCACAGGCGAAGGCCACTTCGTCGAGCTTCTTGAGAATGGCGCCGCCGTGCACCTTGCCGCTGAAGTTGGCCATGTCGGGGGTCATCAGCACGGTCATGGAGAGCTCGTGCTGGCCGGGCAGATCGGTATGTTCCATGTCACTCTCCGTTCGAGCGTGCGGTCGAGGTGTGGGGTTTGCCATCGCCGTTCGGTAGGTGCCTGCTACGCTGCTCCGGCGGGTGAGGGGGTTGCCAGGGCCAGTGACCTTCCACTTCCACGTGCAGGGTGAAGCCCAGGAAGGCGCGGATCAGCACCACGGCAGCCAGGGTCGCCACGCTCTCACCGGTGTTGAGCACGATCACCGTCTTGATCAGGTCGCCGGCAATCAGGAAGTCCAGACCCAGCAGGATGGAACGGCCGATGCCGTGGCGATATTCCAGGTAAGCGTGGCGGCTGTCGTAGAAGTTGCGGTGCTGCAGGAAGCGCCGAGTCGCGATGGCGAAGCCCGCGACAATGATCATCACCCCCAGTGCCTCGATGACCAGCGCGACGGTGTCGATCAGCTGCAGGAACCAGTTCATGGGCTTCGCTCCCTGAAAATGGGCAATGCGCCACCGGCGTCTGGGCCGGTGGCGCGCAGGGGGGTCAGAACCAGGTCAGGCCAACCGCGATGATCGCCCCGGTGATGAACAGCTGGATCAGGCAGAAGCCCATGATGTCCTTGGCCTTGAGGCCGGCGATGGCCAGCACGGGAAGTGCCCAGAAGGGCTGCAGCAGATTGGTCCAGGCGTCGCCCCAGGCCACCGACATGGCGACTCGCGAGACGTCCACCCCCAGCGCCTCGGCGGCAGGCAGTATCACCGGGGCCTGCACGGCCCACTGGCCGCCGCCGGAGGGCACGAAGAGGTTGACGATACCGGCGCTGAGGAATGACCAGAAGGGCAGCGAGGTCTCGGTGGCGAAGGAGACCAGCGCCTCGGACATGCTGGCCGCCAGGCCCGATTGCACCATGATCGCCATGATCCCGGCGTAAAAGGGGAACTGGATGACGATGCCGGCCCCGCCCTTGATCGCCTCATGGAGGCTGGTCAGCAGGCTGCGCGGGGTGCGGTGCAGCACGATGGCCAGGAACAGGAACAGGAAGTTGACGATGTTCAGGTTCAGGCCGCCGCCGCGCAAAAGAAAGTGGTCGAGCAGGTAGATCAGCCCGGGGATGCCCACCAGCCAAGCCAGGGTCACGCTGTTCTCTAGGCGATCGGCCGGACGGTGGATACGCACCCGGGTCTCCTCGTCATCGCCGAGCAGCTTGGGGTCGACGTAGACGCTCTCCTTGTCGTCGGGCAGCATCAGGCGGTTGACCAGCGGAATGCTGATGAACAGGCAGACCACGATAGCGAGGTTGAAGAAAGCGAAGATGGTCGAGCCGGTGCCGATCACGCCGATCTGGTCGGCGGTGAAGTGGCCGTCGGTAGCGATGGTCAGCGGGATGGAGCCGGCCAGGCCGCCGTGCCAGACCACGAAGCCGGAATAGGCGCTGGCCACCAGCAGGCGATAATCCACCCGAACCAGGCGGGCGAGTTCCTTGGCGAAGAGGGCCCCCACCACCAGGCCAAAGCCCCAGTTGATCCAGCTCGCCGCCAGCGACACGTAGGTTACCAGCAGGATGGCGCCGCCAGGCCCCTTGGCCAGGGCGGCCAGACGCTGCAGCAGCTTCTTCACCGGCGGCGAGCTGGCCAGCATGAAGCCCGTGACCAGTACCAGCAGCATCTGCATGGAGAAGGTCAGCAGGTTCCAGAAGCCGTCGCCCCACATGCGCATCACCGCCAGCGGCGTCTGGCGCTCAACGGCGATGGCCGCCGCCGCGGCGATCAGGGTCAGCAGCAGGACGAAGATATAGGGGTCGGGCAGGTAGCGTTCGACCAGCTTGACGGCCGGTCTCGACAAGGCCTTTAGCATGGGGTGTCCCTTCTACTGTTATCGATTGTGGCGTGCCTGACAGAAAATAGCGCAGTGACAGGTAGTTGCGCCACCCTTGCGGCAATCATCTTGCCGTCACCGGTCCTTTGATGCCGGGGAAAAGCACCAGTGGGTGCGCCGGTGGTGCAGGTAGTAGGCGACCAGCACCACCGAGCGCACCAGGGCAAATAGCAGGAAGGCCAGCCATAGGCCGTGGTTCTCCAAGGCTGGGGGCAGCGTGGCCCGCAGCAGCCACCAGGCTGGCAGGTAGACGGCGAGCCCGGCGAAGATGCTGTTGCGCATCTCGCGGATCGCCGTGGCGCCGATGAATACCCCGTCGAGCAGGTAGCTCCATACCGCGATCAGCGGCATCGCGACCATCCAGGGCAGGTAGAGGGCGGCGGTGGCACGTACCTCCGGCAGGCCGGTGAGCAGGGCGATGAGCCGCTCGCCGCCCAGGGCGAAGGCCAGCGAGGCCGCCATGGCGGTGGCAAGCGAGAACCATGCCGCGCTCCGCACCGCCTGGCCGAATTCATCCCAGCGGCGGCGGCCCACGGCGCGGCCGGAGATGGCCTCGGCGGCATGGGCGAAGCCGTCCAGGGCATAGCTGGTAAGCATGATGAACTGGAGCAGTACGGCGTTGGCAGCCAGCACGCTGTCACCCTGTGCCGCTCCCCGCGAGGTGAAGAAGGCCATGGCGAAGAGCAGGCCCAGGGTGCGCACGAAGAGGTTGGCGTTGACCTGAAAGAGCTCGGCGTAGGCGGTGAGCCTGAGGAGGCGCTCGCGCAGGAATCGCCCCTCGAGTTCTCTCAACTGGCGTGACACCAGCCACAGACCGAAGGCCAGCGCCGTATAGTCGGCGATCACCGTGGCCCAGGCCACGCCGTCGCTGGCCATACCCAGCCCCACCACGAAGACAAGGTCCAGGATGATGTTGACGCCGTTGGTCAGCACCAGGATGGCCAGCGTCACTCGGGCGTTCTGCTGGCCCAGGAACCAACCGAGGATGGCGTAGTTGGCCAGCACCGCCGGCGCCGAGAGGATACGGATCTGAGCGTATTCGGCGGCCAGGGCCGTGGCGACCTCGCTGCCGTCGAGCAGCCACAGCCCAAGCTCGATCAGCGGGCGCGAGAAGAGAATCAGCGCCGCGCCGATGCCGGCCGCCAGCAGCAGCGACTGCCCCAGCAGGTTGCGCACTTCGCCGTCGTTCTCGCGGCCCACGGCCTGGGAGGTGAGGCCGGTGGTGCCCATGCGCAAAAAGCCGAAGCCCCAGTAGAGGAAGCTGAACAGGGTGGCGCCCAGGGTCACTGCCGCCAGGTAGCGGGAGTCCGGCAGGTGGCCGACCACGGCGGTATCCACCAGCCCCAGCAGGGGCACGGTGATATTGGAGAGGATGATCGGCCAGGCCAGCGTCCAGATGCGCCGGCGGCCGGCATCGGGGTGAGGGCGGCTCACGGTGACCTTCCTGGCTGTCGAGCCGCGCAGCATGGCGCGAGAGGGGCCGACACGCAACCGCCCCGCACAGGGCGGGGCGGTTCAGGCCAACGGGGCGCCTGGCTTAGAAGCGGTAGCCGATGCTGGCGGAGATGAGATCTATCTCGAAGTCCTCACCACTGTCGCTCATGTCATAGCGCTCGAATTCCAGGCGCACCATCACCTGGTCGACGACGTATTCGGCACCCACGCCATAGAAGGGGTCGATATCATCTGTGCTTTCGCTGTATGACCACCCATCGCTGTCACTCTCCTTGTAGTTACCGTCCCAAGCAATCAGCCCCAGTTTGCCGAAGACGCTGAAACCGGCATCGATGGGCAGACGGCCGACAAGGGCAAAGCCAAAGCCGTCGGCACTTGCTTTAGCTCTGGCTGAGTAATCGGGCATTGCAGCGCTGGCAGTAAAGTCGCCGAAATCGACGTAGCTGGCCTCCACGGCGAAGTTGGGGTTGAACTGGTAGCCGGCAAATAGCTTGAACGCGGTATCCTTGTCATCGGTGCTGGCACCAATATCGCTGTACCAATCCAGGGTGTCATTCTTAAGCTTGGCCTGGCCGATGGCGGTCCCCAAGTAGAAACCCTCGTCGGGCACGCCGGGGTAGCTCTGGGCGAAGGCGGGGGTGGCAACCAGGGTGGCCAGGGCGGCGGTGGCGATCAGACGCTTCATCATGCGCTCCGTTGCATGGTGGGCAGGCGTGGCCTGCGGGGTTGGGCAAGCGGGCAAAGCCGTCTACCCTGATGTA
>CAYWBG010000057.1:0-13543 GCA_964456005.1 uncultured Halomonas sp. | reverse complement strand
CGCTGGGCGCTGGGCGCTGGGCGCTGGGCGCTGGGCGCTGGGCGCTGGGCGCTAGGTGATGTTCCACGTGAAACATGCCGCTTGCTACCAGCATGAAAAAGGCCGGCAGCGATGGCTGCCGGCCTTGATGATCTGCGTTGTGGTGGGTTACTGCTGCAGCTGAGCGATGTCGGCTACCTCGAGGAATAGCGCGCGCAGGCTGGTCAGCAACGCGAGACGATTGGCGCGAATGGCAGGATCGTCGTCCATGACCATGACCTGGTCGAAGAAGGCGTCCACCGGCTCGCGCAGGCTGGCCAGGGCGTCGAGTGCTTCCGCATAGCGCCCGTCAGCAAGCAGGGGCATGACGAGTTCACGCTGGGCGCTGACGGCATCATACAGTGCCTTTTCGGCGTCTTCCTGAAGCAGGCCGATGTCTACCGCTTTGCCGATCTCGCTATGTTGCTTGGCCAGGATATTGGCGACGCGCTTGTTGGCGGCGGCCAGTGAAGCGGCCTCCTCACGGCGGGCGAAGGAGTGAACGGCGCGCAGTCGGCGAGCAAAGTCCAGCGGACGGCTGAGGGGTCGAGCTCGGACGGCAAGGTAGACCTCTGCTTCGATGCCTTCGTCCTGGCCCCAGGCGCGGAAGCGGTCGAGCATATAGCCGAGGACCTCATCCACCAGACCCTCGGCGTAGGGGAGCTCCTGGTGCTGAGCGGCGGCTAGTTCGAGCAGTTCGCGAAGGTCGAGGTCCAGTTCGCCCTTGATAAGGATGTTGAGCACCCCGATGGCGGCGCGGCGCAGGGCGAAAGGATCTTTCGTGCCGGTGGGGCGGGCGCCGATACCGAAGATGCCGGTCAGTGTATCGAGCCGGTCGGCCAGGGCTAGAGCCATGCCGGCTCGGGTCGCGGGGATGGTGTCGGCCGCGAAGCGTGGTAGATACTGTTCTTCGAGGGCGAGGGCCACTTCGCGGGGTTCGCCGTCATGCTCGGCGTAGTAGCGGCCCATGATGCCCTGGAGCTCAGGAAACTCCAGCACCATCTCGGTGACCAGGTCGCACTTGGCGAGCTCTGCCGCCCGTCGAGCCTGGGCTACGTCGCCATCGATCCGCCCTGCGATGAAGGCGGCCACGGCGGCGCTGCGATGTGCCTTGTCGGCCAGGGTACCAAGCTGCTTCTGGAACACAACGCCGGAGAGCTCCTCGATACGCGAGGCCAGCGTGCGTTTGCGGTCGGTGTCATAGAAGAAGGCCGCATCGGCCAGGCGTGGACGAATCACCCTTTCGTTGCCTTCGATGACCTGGGGTGGATCCTGGCTGTCGATGTTGGCGATGGTGATGAATAACGGCTTGAGGCGGCTCTCGCCATCCAGCAGGTGGAAATATTTCTGGTTGGCCTTCATGGAGGAGATCAGACACTCGGCCGGCACTTCCAGGAAGCGCTCATCGAAGCTGCCGGTCAATGCGACGGGCCACTCCACCAGGCCGCTTACCTCAACCAGTAGCTCTTCGTCGATTACCGCAGTCGCCTCCTGGACTTCGGCTTCGGCTAGCACCTGCTCGCGGATGCGTTCGCGTCTGAGGTCACGGTCGGCCAGCACCCAGGCGCCTTCCAGTGCGGCGAGATAGCCGTCTGCATCGGCCAACTGATAGGCCTCAGGGGCGTGGAAGCGGTGCCCTCGTGTGGTGCGTCCGGCCTGGAGCCCCAGCACCTCTGCCTCGACCACCTCGGTCCCATACAGCATCACCAGCCAATGGACAGGGCGCGAGAACTCGACCCGGGAGGCACCCCAGCGCATGTTCTTGGGCACCGGGAGGGCAGCGACGGCCTTGTCGACGATGGCGGGTAGCAGAGCGGTGGTGGCTTCACCCTGTTGCTGTTCCCGGTAGCCCAGCCAGGTGCCCTTGTCGGTCTCCAGATGGATCAGCTCATTGACTGGCACGCCGCATGAGCGGGCAAAGCCCTCGGCGGCCTTGGTCGGCTGGCCGTTCTTGAAGGCGGCGGCCAGGGCTGGACCGCGGCGTTCCACCTGGCGGTCCGGTTGCTTGTCGGTCAGCGCTTCGATCTGCACGGCCAGCCGGCGGGGAGTGGCGTAGGCGCGCACCGCTCCGTGGGTGACCTCGGCCTCGGCAAGCCCGCGCTGGATGCCGGCGGCAAAGGCGTCGGAGAGTGTGTCGATGGCGCCCGGCGGAAGCTCTTCGACGCCCAGTTCAACCAGAAGGGTCTTGGCAGCCATCACGCATCTCCCTGTTCGGCAATTAATTCGTTTTCCAGCAGTTCCCGGCGCAGGGCCTCAGGGGCGAGTGGGAAGCCGGCAGCCTTGCGCGAGTCAAAATAGGCGTGTGCAACGTCACGGGCCATGGTGCGTACCCTCAGGATGAAGCGCTGACGCTCGGTGACGGAGATGGCATGGCGGGCATCCAGCAGGTTGAAGGTGTGAGAAGCCTTGAGCACCTGCTCGTAAGCGGGCAGTGGCAGGCCGGCCGCAAGCAACTTGGTGCACTCACGCTCCTGGTGGTCGAAGGCGGCAAACAGCGCCGGGACGTCGGCATGCTCGAAGTTGTAGGCGGACTGCTCTCGCTCGTTCTGCAGGTAAACATCGCCGTAGCTGACTTTGGAGCCATCCGGGGCCACGGCCCAGACGAGGTCGTAGACGCTGTCGACGTCCTGCAGGTACATGGCAATACGTTCGAGCCCGTAGGTGAGCTCGCCGGTGACCGGGAAGCACTCCAGGCCACCGGCCTGCTGGAAATAGGTAAACTGGGTCACTTCCATGCCGTTGAGCCAGATCTCCCAGCCAAGGCCCCAGGCGCCGAGCGTGGGCGACTCCCAGTTGTCTTCGACGAAGCGGATGTCGTGGACCAGCGGGTCGAGACCCAGCCGCTCGAGAGAGCCCAGGTAGAGCTCCTGCAGTGCTGCGGGAGACGGCTTCATAACCACCTGGAACTGGTAATAGTGCTGCAGTCGGTTGGGGTTCTCGCCATAGCGGCCGTCGGTCGGACGTCGAGAAGGCTGAACATAGGCCGCGTTCCAACTCTCGGGACCGATGGAGCGCAAAAAGGTAGCCGGATGGAAGGTGCCGGCTCCTACCTCCATGTCCAGGGGCTGCAGAATCACGCAGCCCTGTTCGGCCCAGTATTGCTGTAGTGCGAGGATCAACCCCTGGAAGGTTGCCACGTCTGGCGTCGACGAGGGTGTCGAGAGAGTCATTGGGAAAGCACCGTTGGCCATGAATTCACTAGGCGTCAAGTATACAAGCAGCCGCTAGCCGGTTATAGGTGCCGGCTAGGCGAGTGAACCTCAGCGCTTGAGCAACTCCTCGTACCACTCGAGGGTGCGCTGGGCCGTCAATTCTGCATTGAATGATTCCCGTATGAGCTCGAGGGCATTGCGTGCTCGCGCTTGAGCTGCGTGTTCATCGCTCATGACGTCGAGAATGGCATCGTGCATTGCCGCGGTGTCCCCGGGCGGTAGCAATAGCCCCGATTGACCGTCGATCACCAGCTCCGAGGTGCCACCGGCATCAGTTGCCACCACCGGGCAGCCCACCGACATGGCCTCGATGATCACGCGTGGTAGCCCCTCGCCGCTCTGAGAGGCCGAGACGAGCAGTCGGCAGCTGCGCAGGATGGCCGGTACGTCGTTACGGTAGCCGGTGAAGTGAATCCGCTCGGCCAATGAGCTGTTTGCGATGCGCTTTTTCAACGCCACGCTGTCACTGATCGAGCCGACCAGCACCAGGTGCAAGTTGCCCGCCGCGGGCAGCTGGTCGAAGGCATCGATGAGGGTCATGATGCCTTTCTTCACGCTGTTGCGGCTGATGCAGCAGATCGGAGTGGCTTTCGGCGGGAGTCCGAGTGACGTCAGGTCGGCGGGGGCCGTGGCGTACCATGCCGGGTCATGGCCCTTGTGGATGGTCTTGAGCTTGGATTCGGGGAGGTGCCAGCCTAGAAAGCGAGTGTCGAGCAGTGCCTGGCGGACGGCCTCCGCCACGCAGTAGATGCCGTCAAGGCGGGGGTGCAGGAACGTATGCCAGGACTCCGGTTTCAGATAGCTGACCCCGGTCGTGACGCCGCGGTACCCGAGCAGCCGGGTACGAGTACGCCGACCGGCCCGAAGGAGGCAGGCCAGCGCTCGTGTATTGAAGGCGTGCGCGATATCATAGTCGTCGCGCTCAAGCTCCTCGCGAATGGCAGTGGTAGCTTCCCTGTCGTGCCGGTGGCGCACTTTTAGCGTTAGCGTGGGAATGTTCTGCTCGGCCAGAATATGAGCGTTCCGACCCTCGGGATTGCACATCACCACCAGCCTGTCGACCTGTTTCGAGAGCCGGACAAACAGTTCCGTCTCGGGGCGATCCGCTCGATCTGTCACGCATAAGACCTTCATCATTCATACTCGTCCGAAATCGCTGCGCCGATGAATCAGAATTCATAATGACCACGACAGTCGACATGACACCCCCGCCGAGAGCCACTCGCTTTCTGCTCTATGCCGAGCAGAATTACGCCTATTCTATCTTGCGCCCGCTTCAGTGGGCGATAGGTGCGCGAGGCGGTGAGGCCCGATGGTTCTTCGCCGGCGAGGAAGTGGATCCGAGGCACCTGGAGCCGGGGGAGCAACGTCTGATGGACGTGGCCGAGGTCAGGGCTTGGAACCCCGAGGTGGTGCTGGTGCCGGGCAATATGGTGCCATCCTTCATTCCCGGCTTGAAGGTGGCGGTGTTTCACGGTTTCAACGTGGCCAAGGCGGGTCGCAGCGACGACCGTGGACACTTTAATATTCGCGGCTGCTTCGATCTCTACTGCACCCAGGGGCCGAGCAGCACGAGTGGATTCGAAACGCGTGCCTCGCGTCATGGCCACTTTCGGGTGGTCGAAACCGGCTGGCCGGCCCTGGATCCGCTGTTCCGTCCCGAGATACCCGCCGGTCGTGAGCTCAGCCTGCCGGCCAGGGACGGCCGCCCGCGCATCGTGCTGTGCTCCACCTTCACGCCTCGGCTGAGCGCCGCGCCACACCTTCTGGAGACCGTTCGCCGTCTACGCGATGAGGGCAGGTGGGAGTGGCTGGTCCAGTTTCACCCCAAGATGGATCCGGGGGTCGTCGAGGCGTATCGCTCGCTGCAGAACGACAGCCTGACCTTTATCGAAACCAGCAATATTCTTCCGCTATTGCGCAGTTCGGATGTCATGGTGTGCGATACCTCTTCGGTGATGCTGATGTTCCTGCTGCAGCATAAGCCGGTGGTCACCTTTCGCAATCAAACCCGGGGGGATACGTCGCATCTGCTCGATGTCACTCGGGTCGAGGAGTTGGAAGACGCCATCGAAAGGGCGCTGTCCCGGCCAGCTGAACTGATGGCGCGTATCGAGGCATTTGCCAGGGAACTGCACCCCTATACCGATGGCCGCTCCAGTGAGCGCGTGCTAAATGCCGCGGATGATTGCCTGCGTCGGGGCCGTGAAGGGCTGAGCGCAAAGCCTCGCAATGGGCTACGCAATCTCAAGGAGCGGCGCAAGCTGGGCTACTGGATGCCTTGGTAGCACGCGTTCTGCACTGGATAGCGGGGCCCGAATCGTAATCGCGGGAGAGTGCGTCATGTGGAATCATGCGACGTCTTCGCCTTGCGCTCCTCTCGAGTCAACAGCCAGAGACCCACATGCTTGTTGAAGTTGCCCTGCATATAGTTCATCGCCACGATGAAACCGATGCGCCCATCGAGAAAGCCCCCGCGAATGATATAGATTAGAAAGAAGGTCCAGAGTGACCGGAGGCAGACCAGCAGCAGGCTGCGGTTCCTTTTGCCTTTGGCAAAGTATTTCTGGCTACCCAGCCAGGCATATTTGGCGTTTTTTTCCAGTGCATGCCCATAGTCACGGGCGGTGAAGTGCAGCAGGCGGCCCGGTAGCCGCCCGATCCTGCCGGATGCCGGCAGGATGGTTTCATGCACCTGGGCATCGGTGAATCTCGCTCCTTCGCGGCGGAACAGCCTCAGGGGCGCGCGGGCGCTGCGCCCGTATTTGAGGCCCTTGCCGTGGCGGACTACCAGCCACTTGATCCGAAAAGCGGTCTCCTCAATGTGGGGTCTGCTAAGCAGTGATGTCAGTGCTTCCCGGGCCGTTTCATCTAGCGCTTCGTCGGCATCGATGGAGAGCACCCAGTCCTTGCTGGCCTTGTCGAGGGCGCGCTGTTTCTGGATACCGAAGCCGGGCCAGTCGGTTACCCAGACCTTATCGGTATACTGCTTTGCCACTTCAACGGTGTTGTCGGTGCTGCCGCTGTCGATAACGATGATTTCATCGGCGATCGGTGCCACCGATTCCAGGCACCTTGGAAGTCGGTCGGACTCATTCATGGTGATGATACAGACCGAGAGGGTGTGGCGGTGTGGAGTGGAAGCGTCAGGCTGCATGGAGAAGGGCCGTCAGTGTGTCGTGGAAGGTAGCCCTGTCAGGGCGATAGTTCTTCATCCTGGGCGACATCGCCGGGCGTCTCGAGGATCTGCTCCTGCGGGGCAGGCGGGGGTGACTCGTGGTGCTCCGGCACAAGCCCCTCCCAGAGTCGCTCCTGCAGTGCTGTCTCCTCGCGCATGCGGGCGGTAAGTTTGTCTTTGCCATATGACTCGAGCAGGGTAGGGGACGAGGAAAGCAGTGAGACGCCGAGGCCGGCGCGATGGTCATCGATCGCAAAGCCCATCGCCTCCAGGATGGTGGGGAAGAGGTCGACCATGGAGGCTTCTCGCTGAGTCCGCCGGCCGGGTTCGACATCGGGACCCAACATCATGAAGGTGTTATCGCGCTCGCCGGCGATCAACTCATCCCAGACAGAGACCCGCATGGTCAGATGGTCGCTGGCGATCACCACCAGGGTGTTGTCCAGCAGGTTCTCGGCCTCGAGTCGGTCGAGCAGGTCAAACGCCAGCCAGGCCGAACACTCCACCGAGTAGAGAATGTCCTGGCCATCGAACTCTCCCTGGCGCTCTCGACAGGCCCGTGCCGGGTAGCCATGTGGGGCATGGCCGGCGATGGACAGGTTGACCACGCCCCAGGGCCCATCGTCTTCGGCATCCAGGCGGCGAATCTCCTCGATGGTGAAGTCGTACAGGGAGTCGTCGTAGAGTCCCCAGTTGTTGACATAGTCGGGATCTTCGAGCCTTGGCGTGAGTTCCTCGCGGCCCAGTATCGTCTCGAAGCCGTGATCCTCGTAGAAGATGCCCTTGCCGGCGAAGGCGGTACTGGCACCACCCAGGTAGGCAAGGCGGTAGCCGTGATCGGCAAGTAGGTCGCCCAGGCACTCCACGCCGGGCACCACGCGCCCCAGCGGTTCGAACTGGCGGTCGTGAAGCAGGCCGGCGGGCATCAGCGGGGTGCCGCATTGGCTGGCGATCATGCCGGCCATGGTCCAGCCGGTGTTCTCTATCTGGCGGACGCCCTCGAAGACATGCCCGCGGTCGCCGATGGCATCCAGGTAGGCATAGGCGTCACCGAAACGCTCGCGGTCTGCATAGGTGCGCTCGATGCTCTCCAGGTACAGCAACAGCAGGTTGGGAGGGGAGTCGGGTGTCCCGAGGATGGTGGGCTCGCTATAGCGACGCTCCAGCCAGGCACCGTCATCGGTGACGATGGCCGCTCCGCGCTGGGTCATCCCGTAAAACAGCGGATTGCTGGCCAGCAGTACCAGGGCCAACAGTCGCTCGCCCACTCGCCAGCGGTGGTCTCGGCGGACCAGCCAGGTGAAGGCGGCCAACAGGATTGCCATGGACAGAGTGTAGAGAACCGCCGCCACTAGGCGATCGCTGCCGCCATGGTCGGACATTCCGGCCTGGAGATGAAAAAAGATCGCTCCCAGGTCGACGATGCCGAAGCTGTCGGCCAGGTAGACATAGATCCCCCAGAGCGCCATGGGCAGCAGTGACCAGGGCCACACCCTGGCCGGTGGACGGGATTGGCGGGGGGCGCCCCAGCGCAGCGACCACCCCACGCCAAGCCAGGTGATGGCAACCACGAGCAGCCACCACGACGATAGCCGGGTCAGGGTGGTGATGGCATAGCCCAGGCCCAGGCCAATGACGAGCAGTGACCACCAGCGAAGATAGGGTAGGGCCTGAGCTCTCGGCAACGTCAGCATGATCGATATATAGTACCGTGAGAATCCTTGAAGTAGGGCCACAATAACAGGGCGCCCTGTCTCCAGGTAGCCGCTATATGCCTTCGGAAACGAAGCGATGGGACTTATCGCCCAACGATATCTGTCGAAATGGGAGCGCAATGCAAAGCACCTCGGGTTCCGGCCCCGTCAGGCTGGAGTGTGATGGCTACCGCCTCGAGGCGAGTGTGCCCGCCGCCGAGGCGGCCTCTCTGCTGAGGGCCGTGCTTCGACAACGGTACCGGGTCATGACGCCATTGAAGGACAGCCGCCACTGTTGGGCGGCTAGGGTCGACGTTGAGGGGCGTGACCTGGTGCTCAAGGTGCCTAAGGCCCGAAGCCGTCGCTCATGGGAGCGGTTATTGACCCTGTTTCGCCCCGGGGAATCGATTCGCCAGCATCGCAGCATTGAGACTCTCCGCCGCTTGGGTCAGAGGGGGCCCGATCCGATACTGGGCGCCGAGCGGCGCCAGGCAGGTCGGGTTGTGGATGGGTTCTTTCTGTATGGCTTCGTCGAAGGCCGACAGGCGATGAGTCGCGACACCCAGGCAGTGGCCGAAGCGCTGCTTGAGCTGCATGGCCAGGGCTACCTCCGTGGCGATCCCCAGGCGCAGAACTTTATAATGGAGGGTGACCAGGCCCGCTTCATCGACTTCAAGATGGAACGCCCGCGACTCTTTCCGAAGTTGCGTCTGTTGATGGAGTACAGCAAGTTTCTGGAAAGCCTGCCCTTCGGCTATCGCTATCTCGATGAAGCGACGCGTGATTCCCGCACCTTCCGCCTGGCTAACGCTCTGCAGGCGGGGCTCTCCTGCTTGAGACGCTGGCGTAAGGGTGCCAAGCAGCACTTGAAGGGGCGGCACAGGGGATAACGCCTTTTTGCGCCGGTGTTATTCCGCCTGGCGGTGTCCCTCGAGGATGGCGCCCATGGCCTCCGGGTGGCCAAGCTTGTGCAATGAGCGCGCCAGGCGTTTCAGGTTGCGGGGCACATGGCGGCGGGAGGCGCGTATTCGACAGCGATCCAAGTCGATCAGCCAGATTTTGCCGTGATCATCGACCAGCAGGTTGCGGGCATTGAGGTCGACGTGATCGAGGCCCGCATCGTGGAAGCGACGGATGGTGGCGCCAACGGTTTTCAGCATGGCGCTGTCAGTGCTGTGTTCCAGGAGCCGCTCGGCGAGGGCGCAGGCGCCTGTAATACGCACCGTGAGCAGTGCCGCCTCGTAGCTCAGGCCGTGGCGAGTCACGCTGGCCGCTACGGGCCGTGGCACCGGCAGGCCCTGTTCGTGCAGCCTGGCGGTCAGGCGCAACTCGCGAAAGGCGCGGGTAGACTCGAGCCCCAGCCAGAGATAGCGCGCCTCGCTGAGCCTGGCGATCAGGCCGCCGCGGCGGTAAGGCCGCAGTACCCACTGCTCCCCACCGGCGTCCAGGAAGAGGCTACTGCCCCGCCCCGGCGCTTCTCCCACCACACGGCCCTGCTGGCGCCAGTGATGCGGGTCGAGCAGCGTCGGGCCGAGTTGTGGCGCCACCTGGCCGTCCCATACACTGCTTGCATCATATAGAATGATGGTCTTTCCCGTCCGATATGTTGCCAAGCGCATGAAGCATCCTCTGCCTGCCCGACCCCGCCATATTGCCGTGCTGCGGCTCTCCGCCCTGGGCGACGTCTGTAATCTGGTGCCGACCGTGCGCGCCCTGCAGCGACAGTGGCCGGAGGCGCGGATCACCTGGATCATCGGCAAGGCCGAGCACAGTCTACTGGCGGGCCTATCGGGGGTCGAGTTCATCGTCTATGACAAGTCGACGGGCCTTGCCGGCATGCGCGCCGTCTGGCGCGAGCTTTCTGACAGGCGATTCGATGTGCTGCTGCACATGCAGCAGGCGCTGCGGGCCAGCGTGCTGTCGCTGGGGCTCAAGACTGGGGTGCGGGTTGGCTACGACAAGGCTCGCTCAAAGGATGCCCAACACTGGTTTACCCACCGCCGGCTGGCGCCGCATCCTCGTGCCCACGTGGTGGAGTCGTTTCTGGATTTCGCTCGGCTGCTCGGTGTGGAGGATCTCTCCCTGGAGTGGAACCTGCCGATTCCCGACGGCGCGATTCAGGAAGCCAGCGAGATCGCCGGGGCCGGCCGCTATCTGGTGATCAGCCCCTGCAGCAGCGTGCGTATACGCAACTTCCGAAACTGGTCGGCGCAGGGCTATGCCGCGGTGATCGAGCATGCCTGGGCCCAGCATGGCATCGGGGCCGTGCTGACCGGTGGCGGCAGCACCGAGGAGCGCGAGATGGGCGAAGAGATCCAGGCGCTCAGCCGGCCGGAGGCCGTGCGTGATGCTATTGGAAGAAGCTCTCTCAAGGGGCTGCTGGCGCTGATCGATCGCGCGGAAGTGGTGATTGCCCCCGACTCCGGGCCGGTCCACATGGCCAATGCCCTGGGCACCCCGGTGGTAGGCCTCTATGCGACGTCCAACCTGGATCGTACTGGGCCCTACCACTGGCGGGCCCAGGCGGTGAATTGCTATCCGGAGGCAGTGCGCACCTATATGCACAAGGAGCCCGAACAGCTGGCCTGGGGGCAGCGGGTACGTCACCCGGACGCCATGTCCTTGATTCATACCGACGACGTTATCGAGCAGCTGGAGGCGGTGCTGTTCCGGGAAGCCAGCAGCGCGCCTACGGAGATTCCCGATGAGACTTGATCTGACCGCCCTGGAGCAGGCTAGCGTGCTGGTGGTGGGTGATGTGATGCTCGACCGTTACTGGCATGGGGGCACCCTGCGAATCTCGCCGGAGGCGCCGGTCCCAGTCGTTCAGATACGCGACAGCGAAGACCGTCCCGGCGGCGCGGCCAACGTGGCGCTCAATATTGCCTCCTTGGGGGCGCATGCCGCCCTGGCCGGCCTGGTCGGCGACGACGACAATGCCGAGACGCTTAGCACTCGCCTGGATAGTGCCGGAGTGAGCACTTACTTCGAATGCAGCGTCGGTATTCCGACCATTACCAAGCTGCGCGTGGTGAGCCGCAACCAGCAGCTGATCCGCCTTGATTTCGAGGAGAGCCTCGGTGAGGTGGATACCTCCGGCCTGTTGGCCCGGGTGAAGTCGGCGCTGCCGGCGTGTGATCTGGTGATCCTCTCCGACTATGGCAAGGGGACCCTCAACCGGGTCGAGGAACTGATCCGTCTGGTGCGAGCCAGCGGCAAGCGGGTGCTCGTGGATCCCAAGGGCAGCGACTTTGGCCGCTATCGGGGGGCCAGCGTGCTAACCCCCAACCTCACGGAGTTCGAGGCGGTAGTGGGCCACTGTCGCGACGATGTCGAACTGGCCGAGCGGGGCGAGGCGCTGCGCATCGAGCTGGAGTTGGAGGCGTTGCTGATCACCCGCAGCGAGAAGGGCATGACCCTGATTCGCGAGGGCCACGAGCCCCTGCATCTGCCCACCCGAGCGAGGGAGGTCTACGACGTTACCGGTGCCGGCGACACCGTGATCGGCATGCTGGGCCTCGCCCTGGCGGCCGACCATGGCTTCCCCGAGGCGATGACCCTGGCCAATCTGGCAGCCGGGCTGGTCGTGGCCAAGCCGGGCACCGCGACACTCTCCATCGCCGAGCTCTATACCGCCTTGCAAGGGGATAAGCTTGCCGAGTTCGGTATCATCGCGGAGGCGCCTCTGGTCGAGTCGGTGCGCGCCGCCCAGGCCCGCGGCGAGCGGGTGGTGATGACCAACGGCTGCTTCGACATCCTGCACGCCGGCCATGTCGCCTATCTGGAGCAGGCCCGCAAGCTGGGAGACCGCCTGATTGTGGCGGTCAACGACGACGGCTCCATCGGCCGGCTCAAGGGCCCCAGGCGACCCATCAACCCCCTGGCGCGGCGCATGCAGGTGCTGGCGGGACTGGGGGCCGTGGACTGGGTGGTGCCCTTTACCGAGGACACGCCCCAGCGGTTGATCGAGGCGGTACTGCCCGATGTGCTGGTCAAGGGGGGAGACTACCGTCCCGAGGAGGTCGCCGGCGGCCAGGCCGTGCGCGAGGCGGGCGGCGAAGTCATGGTGCTCGGCTTCGAGGATGGCGTCTCCACCACGGCAATGATCTCCACCATCCTCGACCGCGAGGCCTAATGGGCTGGGCCCGGGGCCTCTACTCGGTGGCGCTGCATGCCCTTGCGCCGCTGATCTGGCGGCGCATCCGGCGTGAGCATGCGCTCGCTAACCCTCGTGAGCTGCGCCTGGGGGGTATTCCCGAGACGCCGCCCGGCGAGCGCATGCTGTGGCTGCACTGCGCCTCTGTGGGGGAGGTGCTGGCGGCACGACCACTGGCCGAGGCGCTTCTCGACCACTACCCCGAGCACCGCCTCACCCTCACCACCATGACCGCTACCGGGGCCGAGCGCGCAGTAGCGCTGTCCGAGGCGCGGACGGATGGGCGGCTGTACCATCACTTCGTACCCGTGGATTTTCCCAGCGCCGCGGCGCGTTTCGTGGCGCGGCTGCGTCCCGAGGTAGCGCTGTTCTTCGAGACCGAGCTGTGGCCCAACCTGCTCCATGCCTGCCGGCACCGTGGCGTGCCGGTAGCGGTGGTCAACGGCCGCCTGTCGCCGAAGGCCTTCCCCGGCTATCGGCGGCTGCGACCTCTGATGCGTGAGGCGCTGGCCTGTGTCGACTGGCTGGCGGCAAAGTCGGAGGCGGACGTTCAACGCTTTCGGGAGCTCGGCATGGCGGCCGAACGCACCTCGGTAGTGGGCTCGCTCAAGTTCGATATTTCCATGAATGAAGGAGCCAAGGAGGTAAGTAAGTGCTTGCGCACGAGGCTTGGAACGCGCCCGGTATGGGTGGCCGGCTCCACCCATGAGGGCGAGGAGGCCGTGCTGCTTGGCGTCCATACCCGCCTTCTTGAACGCCTTCCCGAAGCGCTGCTGGTGCTGGTGCCGCGTCATCCCCAGCGCTTCGAGGCGGTGGCGATGCTGTGCGAGCAGGCCGGTCTGACGCCGGCTCGCCGCTCGCGTGGCGAGTGGCCGGATGCCACGACCGCCGTCTATCTGGGCGACACCATGGGGGAACTGATAGCGCTCTATGGTGCCGCGGATCTTGCCTTCGTGGGTGGCAGTCTCGTGCCGGTCGGCGGACATAACCTGCTGGAGCCGGCGGCGCTGGGAGTGCCGGCGCTTACCGGCCCGTCTCTGGCCAACTTCGAGGACGTGGCCGAAGTGCTGCGAGAAGTGGATGCCCTGGTGGCAGTGGCTGACGGTAGCGCCCTTGCCGAGACTCTGGCAAGACTGTTCGGCGACGAGGTCGAGCGTCGTCGGCTGGGCGAGGCGGGCCGCGCGGTGGTGGAGGCCAACCGAGGCGCCCTGGAGCGGACGCTGGTCGGCCTTTCGCGGCTTCTTCCGCCGAAGTAAGGGTTCACTTCGGTCAGCTTCGCTGATGG
>CAYWBG010000056.1:0-13605 GCA_964456005.1 uncultured Halomonas sp. | reverse complement strand
GTGCCAGCCGGCGTGCTTGCCGCTGAAGGCGTCGTTGAGGCCGTCGAAGAGCATGCTGTCATGCATGGTCACATCGCCCATGCGTGCGCCCCAGCGGCCCTGGGGGAGGACATAGGGCGCACGGTCCATGTTCTCCATACCGCCGGCGATGGTGCAGTCCGCCATGCCGCTCCAGATCTCCATGGCGGCATTGGCCACGGCCTGGGCACCGGAGCCACAGACCCGGTTGACAGTGAGGGCCGGCACTTCTACCGGCAGCCCGCCGCCGATGCCGGCCTGGCGTCCCGAGTTCATGCGACTGCCGGCCTGGATGACATGACCCATGATCAATGATTGCACCCTGTCGGCGGCAAGGCCGGATCGAGACAGGGTTTCCTGAATCACCCGCGCGCCCAGGTCAGTGGCCGGGGTGTCCTTAAGGCTGCCGCCATAGGTGCCGATGGCGGTACGAACAGGGTGGCAGATGACAACGTCGCGAGATGACATGAACGGTCTCCGGATGTTGGGCAGTGGATCAACCGGGAGGCCAGAAAGGCCCCCACAGGAACACCTCACCTATAGCATGATGTTGGCGTTGTGTCCCTGACGAGCATCAACCCGCGGGGTTCGGTCGGGAGGGTGCGCCGGGCACCAACAGCACCGGGCAATGGGCGTCACGGGCGATGGCCTCGGCGGTGCTGCCGAGAAGGAACGCCTGAATGCGATTGCGGCCTCGTTTCCCGATCACGATCAGGTCGGTCTGTTCCCGCTTGGCCTCCTCGACGATGGCGCGCCGAGGGTCGCCATCCAGAACGCGGGTCTCCAACCCTTCGATATGCTTGGCGATGCCGTCCAGGTGTCGCTGGGCATCCTCGACCTCCCGCTCGCAGCCACCCTCGGAGGCGCAGCTTGTGGTCACCGCCAGGCGGCGCTGGTAGCACGGGGCGAGTCGCTCGGCCAGGGCCTCGGCGCCTGCCACCGCGTCGGAGCCATCGGTGGCCAGCATCAGCAGCCGTGAGTCGGCGCCGACCAGCGTATCGGCCACCGGTTCCAGCCACAGCGGTTGCCGAGTCAGGCGGGCGGCATCCAGGGCCGTGCTGCCCAGGAAGAACTCGTGCAGGCGGCTGTGGCCGCGACAGCCCAGCAGCAGCAGGTCGGCACCCAGTTCGACGGCAGCCTCGGTCAAGACGGCACCGGGCTCGCCGCTGCGCACCTCAGTGTCGATGGTCAGCCCCGGGGCGGCGAGATCGCCGGCAAGCTCAGATAGCTTCGCCAGGTAGTGAGGACGGTGGGTCTCCTCGGGAGTAGCGGGGTAGCGTGAACTGAGCACGTAGACCAGCGTCACCCGCTCGGTGCCCCAGCCGGTGAGGGTCTTCAACCGCGCCTGCAACAGTGGCCAGGCGGGGGAGAAGTCCACGGCGACCAGAATATGCTTGAACATGGCGTTACTCCTTGGAACGGGTGGGGGAGGCGCCCTCCACGAAGAGATGCCTGAGGCCCAGGAAGCCCTCGACGTCGACCCTCAGGCCCTGATCGACCAGCGTCGGGTTGATATAGAGCGTCACGCAGTCGAACTCGAGTCGCGTGTAGCGCTCGGGGTTATCCGGCGCGCGCGCCTCGGCCACGGCGATATCGGCACGGCCGCCACAGCAGCCGTGACGAGGCGAGAGGCGGACCGTGCCTACGCCGCCTTTCTTGAGCAGCCACTCGCGAGCCCGTTCTGTGACCTCGATGACCATGGGTCAGCCCTTCGCCTCGGCGGTGGCCGGTGCCTCGGCCGCCGGGAAGTGGTGCCGGGTCTTGTTGGCGATGCGCACCAGTGCCAGCATCAGCGGCACCTCCACCAGCACGCCCACCACCGTGGCCAGGGCCGCGCCGGACTGCAGGCCGAACAGGGCGATAGCGGCGGCCACGGCCAGCTCGAAGAAGTTGCTGGCTCCGATCATCGCCCCGGGGGCGGCGACGTTGTGGGGGACCTTCCACGCCTTGGCCCAGCCGTAGGCGATAAAGAAAATCAGGAACGTCTGGATGATCAGCGGGATGGCGATCAGCACGATATGCAGCGGGTTGGCGATGATCACATCGCCCTGAAAGGCGAACAGCAGCACCAGGGTCACGATCAACCCAATTGGTGTCACCGGGCCAACACGCTTCATAAAGACGTTGTCGAACCACTCGATGCCACGCCGCTTGATGATGGCCTGACGGGTGAGGTAGCCGGCCGCCAGCGGGATGACGATGTAGAGCACCACCGACAGAATGACCGTGTCCCAGGGCACCTGGATATTGGAGATGCCGAGGAGGAAGACCACGATGGGGGCGAAGGCGAACAGCATGATCAGGTCGTTGAGCGCCACCTGGACTAGGGTGTAGGCGGCGTCGCCGCGGGTCAGGTAACTCCAGACGAAGACCATGGCAGTACAGGGCGCGGCCCCCAGCAGGATGGCGCCGGCCAGATACTCGCTGGCGCGGTCCGCGGGGATCAGCGGGGCGAATACCACCATCAGGAAGAACCAGGCGATGGCGAACATGCTGAAGGGCTTGATCAGCCAGTTCACCGAGGTGGTGATGATCAGTCCCTTGGGCTGGCGGCGCACGCCGAGGATCGAGGTGAAGTCGATCTGCAGCATCATGGGGAAGATCATCGCCCAGATCAGGATCGCCACCGGAATCGACACCTGGGCATATTCGAAGCGCGACAGGGCCTCGGGTACCGCCGGAGCGAACTGGCCGAGCAGGATGCCGGCGACGATGGCCAGGGCGACCCAGAGCGAGAGGAAGCGTTCAAACAGTCCCATGCCCTCGGAGACGCTGGGAGCCTGGGATTCCTGAGGTGTGGTCATGAACGAGGTCCTTTGGCCGGCGAACAGGTATATATGGATTGGCGTATGTATAGTAAGGCCCACAGCGGGAGTTGGCCAATCGATTGCTGTCCCTTATCCCGCCTAAGGCGCATTCCGCTGGTCCGGGGCGCGCTGGAAGGCCGGTGAAACCTCGGTCGGGTCCTGTCTCTCGCGATGCTGGGCGGCGGCCTCGGCCCACCACGCGAGCTGGCCCAGGGTGCGGCCGAAGTAGCCCGCCCAGCGATCCGGGTCGTCCTGGAAGCGGCCATCCTCCTCCAGTGCCTCCTGGGCTCTGGGCACATGGATCATCGCCGAGACCGGCAGGCAGCCCAGCTCCGAGAGGAAGGTGCGCATGGCCACCGCCGCCCGGGCACCCCCCCACTGGCCCGCGGAGTAGGTGACGATGGCACTGGGCTTGAAGGCGAACAGCGAGCTGCCGAAGTGGTTGAGCAGGTGGGAGAGCGCCGGGCTCATGGAGTGGTTGTACTCGGGGCTGACCATGACGTAGCCGTCTGCGGCCGCGATCTTGCCGGCCAGGGTCTCCAACGCCTCGGGCACCTTCGATTTTGCATAGGCGAAGTGCGGCTTGAAGACAGGGCCGAGCTCGATCTCCAGGGGGTCGACCAGCTCCACGCTGGCGCCGTCGGCCTCGAGCAGCTGCTCGCAGGCGCGGCCCACCCGCAGGCCCAGGCGGGCGGGGGAGGGTGGGGTGCTGTCGCGGGCCGTGCCCAGGAAGACCAGATAATGGGGCATGGGAGAGGCTCCTGAAAGGGAAAGGGTGACGAGGCGCTCACAACCTAGCAGACTTTGCTCACCTGACCAGCCCGGATACCGGGTCGTTCATCATGGAGGTTCGATGCCTGCTGGCGATGCCTTGCGTTGCACGAATATGTCTGCCGGCTCGCTGACCGAGGTCGATATGGTCGTCGAGCCCTGCGGGATACACTGCCTTTCCGGCCCCAGCGGCTCGGGGAAGAGCCGGTTGCTGCGGGCTTTTGCCGACCTTGAACCCCATGGTGGCGAGGTCTGGCTGGGTGATGTCGCTCAGTCGTCGCTGCCTGCCCACCGCTGGCGTGCCCAGGTGATGCTGGTGCCGGCGGAGAGTCAGTGGTGGGCAGACAGGGTGGGGGATCATCTGGGCCGGGTCGATGCGGCCGATCTCGAGGCGCTGGGATTCGATCGGACTGTGCTTGACTGGCAGGTGGCACGGCTCTCCTCGGGGGAGAAGCAGCGTCTGGCCCTGCTGCGGGCTATCGGCCAGGCGCCCGCGGCGCTGCTTCTTGACGAACCCACCGCGAACCTCGATGAGGGATCCACGCGTCGAGTGGAAGCGTGGCTGGTGGAGCGAATTCGACAGCGTGGCTGGCCGGTGATCTGGGTGGCCCACGACCCCGGCCAGATTGATCGGGTCGCGAATCGTCACTGGCGCATAGAGGGCAGTGGTCTGGTGGCCGAGGAGGCGAGTGGATGGAGGTGATCCCCCTTGGCTGGTGGCATCTGGCGCTGGCCGCGCTGATGGTGACGGGTCTTGCCGGATGCACCGCGGCCCTGCGGCTGGGCATGAGCCGCAGCCTGTTGATTGCCGCGCTACGCACGGTGATACAGCTGGGGTTGATTGGGCTCGTGCTGGAGGCGCTGTTTGCTGCCGAGCGGCTGCTCTGGGTCGTGCTGATGGCGCTGGCCATGCTGCTGATTGCAGGCCGCGAGGTGATGGCGCGTCAGAAGCGGCGACTGCTGGGTGGCTGGGCCTTCGGTATCGGTACCCTGGCGATGTTCTTCTCGTCCTTTACCGTTACGGTGCTGACGCTGACCGTGATCATCGGCCCCGAGCCCTGGTATCGGCCCCAGTACGCCATCCCGCTGCTGGGGATGCTGCTGGGCAATACCATGACCGGTGTGGCACTGGCGCTGGATCGCCTTACCGATACCGCTTGGCGCCAGCGTGCGGTGATCGAGAACCGCCTGATGCTCGGCCACTCCTGGCAGGAAGCCATCGGCGATATCCGTCGCGAAGCGATGCGTAGCGGCCTGATGCCGATGATCAATGCCATGGCCGCCGCCGGCGTGGTGAGCCTGCCGGGGATGATGACCGGCCAGATACTGGCCGGGACCGCACCGGGGCTGGCGGTTCAATATCAGATCCTGATCATGTTTGCCATCACCCTGGGCACAGGGTTCGGCACCCTCGTCGCGGTCCTGGCGGGCAGCCGCCGCCTGTTTGATGCGCGGGAGCGGCTACGTCTTGATCGGTTAGCAACGCCCCGGGGTTGACCATCAGGCAGCCACCGTATCGGCCAGGAATGCCGCCACGATGGCGGCGAGCGCCTCCGGGCATTCGCGGTGGGGCACGTGGCCGCAGGCGAGAATCCGCGCCTCGGCGGGCCCGGTGGTAAGCCGCGCAATGCGCTGGGCCTGTTCCGTGGCGCCGAACTCATCGTGCTCGCCGTGGATGGCCAGGGTAGGAGAAATCACCCCGGGCAAAGCTTCGTCCAGGTGCCAGTCGCGGAAGGCCTCTGAGTGCCAGATATCGACCCAGTTGCGAAGCACCCACTCGGCCTTGTCGCCGTGATAGCGTGCGAGACGCGCCATTGCCTCCGGTTCTGCGAAGGCCGCCTCGGCTTCGCGTATGCCGGCCAGGGTGCGCGGTTCGACAGAGGACGGGGCCGCCACGGTGATCAACGCCTGGCAGGCATCGGCGTGCTGACCCGCGGCCTCGATGGCCATAGCGCCGCCCACGCTGTGACCAAGCAGCACAAAGCGTCCGATGCCTAGCGCATCTCGAACTGCCGCAAAGGTACCTCGCGCCTCGTCGGCCACGAAGGTGGTGGGCAACGGCTCGGAGCAGGTCGCGGAATGGCCGAAACCCAGGCGGTCATAGGCGATGACCTCTCGGCCTGTCGCCTCGGCCAGTTGCTCGGGAAAGCCACGCCACAGCGCCACGCAGCCCAGCGAATCGTGCAGCAGTATGATGGGGCAATGCGATAGCGCCACCTGCGGCGGATACCAGCGGGCGACATGGATGCCGCCCGTCGGGGTCTCGAGATGAAAGGCCTCCATCAGTCGATCAGCTCGACCGCTACCGCCGTCGCTTCACCGCCGCCGATGCACAGGCTGGCAATGCCCCGCTTGCCGCCCTTGGTGCGCAGGGCGTGGATCAGGGTGGCGATGATCCGCGAGCCGGTAGAGCCGATGGGGTGGCCTTGGGCGCAGGCGCCGCCGAAGACGTTGACCTTGTCGTGGGGCAGCCCCAGGTCGTCCATTGCCATCAGGGTGACCACGGCGAAGGCCTCGTTGATCTCGAAGAGGTCAACGTCGTCGACTCGCCAGTCGAGCTTTTTCATTAGTTTGTCGATGGCGCCCACCGGGGCGATGGTGAACTCGCTGGGATGCTGGGAGTGGGTGCTGTGGCCCATCATCCGAGCCAGGGGCTTGGCGCCCAGGCGCTCGGCAGCGGAGGCGCTGGCGAGTATCAGCGCCGAGGCGCCGTCGGAGATGGAACTGGCGTTGGCCGCGGTGATGGTGCCCTCCTTGGCGAAGGCAGGGCGCAGCGAGCGAATCTTGTCCAGCTTGGCCTGGAAGGGCTGCTCGTCGTGCTCGACCACACTCTCTCCCTGGCGGCTAGTGACGGTGACCGGGGCCATCTCGGCATCCAGCTGGCCGGCATTGGTGGCCTCCATGGCGCGCTCCAGGGAGGCGATGGCGAAATCGTCCAGGCGCTCACGGGAATACCCTCGCTCACTGGCGACGTCCTGGGCGAAGACCCCCATCAGCTTGCCGGTCTCGGCGTCTTCGAGACCGTCGAGGAACATGTGATCCTTGAGCTCCCCGTGACCCAGGCGATACCCCGTGCGTGCCTTGGGCAGCACATGAGGGGCGTTGGACATGGATTCCATGCCACCGGACAGGGCGACCTCGGCGCTACCTGCGCGGATCAGGTCGTGGGCCAGCATGGTGGCCTTCATGCCGGAGCCGCACAGCTTGTTGACGGTGGTGGCGCCGATGCCGTCGGGGATGCCTGCCTGGCGCATGGCCTGGCGGGCCGGACCCTGCTTGACGCCACCGGGCAGCACGCAGCCCAGGATGCCCTCGTCGATGGCAGAGGCCTCGATGCCGGCGCGCTCGATGGCGGCGCGGATGGCCACGGCGCCAAGTTCCGGCGCGGTCATGCTGGCAAGGCTGCCGAGCATCCCCCCCATAGGCGTGCGGGCGGCGGAGAGGAAGACGATATCGTTGGAGTGGCTCATGGTGGTTCTCCCGATGTGGCGTGCGGTTCCCGATGGAGCCGCCTTGTGATTGTAAGTCGAGATCGCGGGTTGGCCCGCGCTGCGTTGACCCGCTGACGGGGCTGTGCTTTTCTCAGGGTCAACCAAGCAAGCGCTAGTGTAAACGTCGATGAATGTAATGAATGAGTCCCCGCGCCGCAAGGAGTTGACCCGGCAGGCCGCCCAACTGTTCGTTCAGGAGGGCTTCGACCGCACCACGGTGCGCATGCTGGCCCAGGAGATGGGCATCAAGTCCGGAAGCCTCTTCCATCACTTTCGTGACAAGCAGGAGATCCTCACGGCAGTGATCGAGGAGGGCACCCACAACGCCCTGGTCATCGCTCGGGACGCCCTTTCCCGATGCGACAACAGTGCCACGGCCCGGTTGCATGCCATGGCGCGCGCCCACCTCGAGACGCTGCTCACCGATCGTAACGCCCACGTGGTGGCACTCTACGAGTGGCGGCGCCTCGATCCCGTGGCACGTTCCCACCTCAGCCATCTACGTGATGCCTATGAGGCGTTGTGGGAGCAGGTGATCGACGAGGCCCTGGCCGAGGGGTTGGTCCACGGCGACCGCTTCCTGGTGTCGCGCTTCGTGATGGGAGCGCTCAACTGGACGGTGCGCTGGTACGACCCCCTGGGGCCCCGCAGCCCGGATGACCTGGCAGATGAACTGGTCGCCATGATCACTCGGCGCCGTACGTGAGACTCGCCGACCCCTGTGCGAGCCGCCGCCTGGCGGCTCGCACGACCATGGTCTAGTCGCCTTTCGCCCGCCAGGGGTTGCCCTGCCACGTCCAAGTTACTACGTTGTACCGAGCGCTTGCTAGGTTGACGCTTACGTCAACTGCATAAAACACGGCAGGTGGGTCTGCACGCTGGCACCGATTCCCGCCATAGCCTTGAACGACAATAAGCACAACCGCGAGAGGGCAGTCACCCCATGAGCACCCAAACGAACCTTCCCGAGTACCGTACCTTTCTGGAATCCTTCTCCATCGACGACATGATTGCGCGGCTCGACGATCATCAGGACGGCAAGGCCAACGCCTTCGAATCCTGCTGCGGGCGCCACCTGCGCGCCGGTCGCGGCGAGGAGCTGGCGCTGGTCCAAGAGGATACCCAGGGCAACGTCAATACCCTGACCTACGCCGAACTGGAGGCCGAGAGCGCCAGGCTGGCCGGCTGGTTCGCCGAGCGCGGCCTGGGCGTGGGCGACCGCATCGCCTGCATGCTGCCGCGCTCGCCGCAACTCCTGGTCGCGGTGCTCGCCACCTGGCGCATCGGCGCCGTCTACCAGCCGCTGTTCACCGCCTTTGGCCCGGACGCCGTTGACTACCGCCTGGGGCGCGCCGACACCAAGCTGGTCATTACCGATCACGCCAACCGCTTCAAGTTCGACGGCCTGACTCAGTGCCCGACGGTACTGGCCGTGGGGGGCCCGACCGGCGAGCACGGCGACGACCAGGACTGGGCCGATGCGCTGGCCCATTCGCCGGTCCAGGCCACCCCGCCGCGCCTCTCCCGCGACGCGCCCTTCCTGCAGATGTTCACCTCCGGCACCGTGGGCAAGCCCAAGGGGGTGGCGGTGCCGCTGTCCGCTATGACCGCCTTTGCCCTCTATATGGAACTGGCCGTCGACCTTCGCGACACCGACCGCTTCTGGAACATGGCCGACCCGGGCTGGGCCTACGGTCTCTACTACGCCATCGCCGGGCCGCTGCTGCTTGGCGTCACTACCCACTTCTGTGAGGCGGGCTTCAGCGCCGAGGGAGCGATGGCGTTCATGAAGCGCCACCGCATCACCAACTTCGCCGCCGCGCCAACCGCCTACCGACTGATGAAGGCCTCGGGCCTGTTCGACGATGCCCACCAGACCCTCGAGCTTCGCGCGGCGAGCTCCGCCGGCGAGCCGCTCAACACCGAGGTGGTGACCTGGGTGGAGCGTTCGCTGGGCTGCCCGGTCATGGATCACTACGGGCAGACCGAGACCGGCATGACCTGCAACAACCACCATGCCCTCGACCACCCGAAGCACGTCGGTGCTATGGGGGTGCCCATGCCCGGTTACCGCCTGGCGATCCTCGACGCCGAGTACAACGAGCTGCCCCCGGGCGAGCCCGGCGTGCTGGCCGTGGACATCGAGAACTCCCCGGCGCACTTCTTCGCCGGCTACACCTGGCAGGAGAAGCACCCCTTCGCCGAGGGCTACTACTTGACCGGTGACGTGGTGATCCGTAACGAGGACGGCACCTTCCAGTTCGCTGGCCGCGATGACGACATCATCACTACTTCCGGCTACCGGGTCGGCCCCACCGACGTGGAGAACAGCGTGATGACCCACCAGGCGGTGGCCGAGTCGGCCGCCGTGGGTCAGCCCGACGAGATCCGTGGCGAGATCATCAAGTCCTATGTGGTGCTGCGTGAAGGCTTCGAGCCCAGCGATGAACTGGCCGAGGAGATCCGCAAGCAGGTCCGCGAGCGGCTCTCGACCCACGCCTTTCCGCGGGTGATCGAGTTCGTTGAGGAACTGCCCAAGACGCCGAGCGGCAAGATCCAGCGCTTCAAGCTGCGAGCCGATGCCGTCGACAAGGCCCCGGCCAAATGACGACCCCGAGGAAACCAAGATGCAAGTGAAGGACAGTACCTTTCTGATTACCGGTGCCGCCTCCGGACTGGGGGCGGCCACCGCCGAGCGCCTGGTGGCCGGCGGCGGCCGGGTCGTTCTCTGCGACCTGAGCGATGCCGTCGAGACCCATGCCGAACGGCTGGGTGGTGCCGCCCGGGCGGTGCGCGGCGACGTCACCTCGGGGGACGACATCCAGGCCGCCGTGGACGCCGCCGTCGCACTCAGCGATGGTCGCGGCCTGGCGGGCGTGGTGCACTGCGCCGGCGTGGTCAGCGTGGCGAAGCTGGTCGACCGTGAGGGTAACCCCGCCGACCTAGACGCCTATATGCAGACGATCAACATCAACCTGGTAGGCACCTTCAACGTGATGCGACTGGCCGCCGCCGCCATGGCGAAGAACGCGCCGGGCGAGGACGGTGAGCGCGGCGTGATCATCAATACCGCTTCCATCGCCGCCATGGATGGCCAGGTGGGGCAGTGCGCCTACAGCGCCTCCAAGGCTGGCGTGGTGGGCATGAGCCTGCCCGCGGCCCGGGAGCTGTCGCGCCACGGCGTGCGAGTGATGGCCATCGCGCCCGGGGTGTTCGAGACGCCAATGATGAGCGAGATCCCCGACGAGGCCGCCCAAGCCCTGGCCGCCGCCGTGCCGTTCCCGAAAAGGCTCGGCAAGCCCGACGAGTTCGCCCGCCTGGCCGAGCAGATCATCACCAACGCCATGCTCAACGGCGAGGTGGTTCGCCTCGACGGCGGCATCCGCATGCAGTAAGGCCCTTCGGACAGCGCCAAGTCACAAGCGCCTAGCGCCCAGCCGCTCAGTGACGGGCGGCAGGTGTCGAGGTAGAGAACCAGAAACTCCGTCTGAGTTGAATCCGGCGGGGTTTCTTCGTTGGTGCCCGGAACTGCCATGACATCATCCTGCGGCGCTCGGCGCTAACTTTAAACGAACGCTTGACTCTCTCTCTTTCGGCGGCTAATTTCAAACGCATGTTTGAAAGCGGCCGTCACCGCTTTTGCGTTCACGTGTTGGCGCCCGGCGCTGGAACCGGCAGCCAAGAAAATGGAGAGTTCGAGATGCCCGACTATCAGGCCCCCCTGCGCGATATCCGCTTTGTGATGGACGAGATGCTGAACTACCCGGCCCACTACGCTCGTCTGCCCGGCGGCGAGGAAGCCAGCCCCGACGTGGTGGCAGCCATTCTGGAGGAGGGCGCGCGCTTCTCCCGCGAGGTGCTGCTGCCGCTGAACCAGAGTGGCGACCGCGAGGGCTGTCTCCTGGAGGGGGGGGATGTGAAGGCGCCAAAGGGCTTCAAGGAGGCCTACACCCAGTTCGTGGAGGGCGGCTGGCCGAGCCTGGCCGCTGCTCCCGAACACGGCGGCCAGGGCCTGCCGCATTCGCTGGCCATGGTGCTCAACGAGATGATCTGCGCCACCAACCTGGCCTGGGGCATGTACCCGGGGCTTTCCCACGGCGCCGCCGACGCCCTACGCCACCACGGCACCGAGGCGCAGCAGGCCACCTATCTGACCAAGCTGGTCGAGGGGACCTGGACCGGCACCATGTGCCTGACCGAGCCCCACTGCGGCACCGACCTGGGTCTCATCAAGACCCGCGCCGTGCCTACCGATGACGGCGCCTACCACATCACCGGCACCAAGATTTTCATTTCTGCCGGCGATCATAACCTGGCCGAGAACATCGTCCACCTGGTGCTGGCCAAGCTGCCGGATGCCCCGGAGGGTTCCAAGGGTATCTCGCTATTCGTGGTACCGAAGTTCCTGCCCGATGCCGACGGCAACCCGGGTGAGCGCAACGGCGTGGTATGCGGCTCTCTTGAGCACAAGATGGGCATTCACGGCAACGCTACCTGTGTGATGAACTTCGATGCGGCAAAGGGCTTCCTGGTGGGCGCGCCCAACAAGGGCCTGGCCTGCATGTTCACCATGATGAACGCCGCCCGCATCGGCGTCGGCATCCAGGGCCTGGGCCTCACCGAGGCGAGCTTCCAGAATGCCCTGGCCTATGCTCGGGACCGCCTTCAGATGCGTGCGCTTTCCGGCGCTAAGACGCCTGAGAAGGCCGCCGACCCGATCATTGTCCACCCGGACGTGCGCCGGATGCTGCTGACCCAGAAGGCCTTCGCCGAGGGCGGCCGAATGCTGACGCTCTACACCGCCCAGATGATCGATGTCGTCGAGCATGGCCAGGATGCCGCCGAGCGAGAACACGCCGAGACTCTGCTGGGCTTGCTGACCCCCATCGTCAAGGCGTTCCTCACCGAGGTGGGCTTCGAGGCGACCAACGAGGGCGTCCAGGTGTTCGGCGGCCACGGTTACATCCAGGAGTGGGGCATGGAGCAACTGGTACGCGATGCGCGTATCACCCGCCTCTATGAGGGCACTACCGGTATTCAGGCCCTCGACCTGTTGGGTCGAAAGGTGCTGATGAGCCAGGGCGAGAGCCTCAAGGTCTTCACCAAGGAGATCCACAAGTTCTGCCAGGAAGAGGAAGGTAACGGCGAACTGGCTGAGTTCGTGCGCCCGCTGGCCAAGCTCAACGCCGAGTGGGGCGAGCTGACCATGAGCATCGGTATGAAGGCCATGACCGACCGCGAGGAGGTGGGCGCGGCCAGTGTCGACTATCTGATGTATGCGGGCTACGTGACCCTGGCCTACCTGTACGCCCGCGCCGCGAAACAGGCCCGCGCCGCCCTGGCCGAAGGCACCGACGAGGCCCCCTTCTATCGGGCCAAGCTCGAAACCGCGCGCTTCTTCTACCAGCGCCTGGTGCCGCGCACCCGCGCCCACAAGGCGGCCATCGAAGCCGGCGCTGAATCGTTGATGGCGATCCGCACCGAGGACTTCGGCCTGGGTTTCGAGATCTGATTCGATCCAGTGCTCTCCTGCTTGTTTGGTGGGTGGTGACGGCGGACTCCGGTCCGCCGTTTTTTCTTCTGGCACGATGTCATGGGAGCCCTAATCCCAAGGCGCGTGATCTGGTAATGCAGCGCAGGCGGAGGCTCTTGTCTAGACTCCAGTGATTGACGATGCAGATGCCTACATTTTTTGCCGATCTTCGTCGTCAGCTCTCGTTGGATGCCCCCGTCAGCCACAGGAGACTCACATGCCAGGCACCATGCCCCAAACATGCCGCCGCAAGCCGCGCCGAACCCCCCTGGCGATCGCCATGGCATCGGCCATTTCGCTTGCTGCTCTGCCCGGTGTCCTGCTCGCCGAATCCGAGCAGGATACCCATGGATCCACTGAGGTCGCCGAGCCTGGTGATGCCCGCTTGCAGGAGCTCACGAGCGAGTATCGTGAGCTCGAGGAACGCCATGTGCGACTCGGAAATGAGCTCGAACGAGCCAACTCGGCGCTTGATGCCCTGGAGCAGCGGCTCGCCGACAGCGAATCTGAACGGGAGGCCCTCGAATCTCGCCTGTCGGAAGCCCAACAGCGGCACGACCAGGCCGAGGAGGCCATCGCAGCGGCAAGGGCTGAGGCGGAGCAGGCGCGCGCAGTGCTGGACGATGTCCGTGCGCAGCGTCAATCCGTGGAGGCCGAGCGCGATAGTCTCCAGCAGGAACTCGTGGAAGCCCGCGATGAGCTGGAGGCAAGGGAGGAGGCAAGGCAAGCACGGCAGTCGGATATGGCGGCCTTGGAAGAGCGCGCAGGCGGCCTGGAGGAGGATCTCGCCCAGCTGCGCGAGGAGACGGACGCCGAGCTGACGGAGATTCGCACCGAGCGTGACGCCTTGCATGCCGAGCTGACCGAAGTTCGCACCGAGCGTGACGAGCTGGATGCCGGGTTGGCTGGGGTTCGCACCGAGCGCGACGAGCTGGATGCCGAGCTGACCGAAGTTCGCACCGAGCGTGACGAGCTGGATGCCGGG
>CAYWBG010000055.1:0-13791 GCA_964456005.1 uncultured Halomonas sp. | reverse complement strand
CGTCATTCAAGGGGATCGGATTCATGTGCCTGGGGGTGTTCTGCCTGGCCATCGGCGACGCTATCGCCAAGTGGCTGGGCGAGGTGCACTCGCCGCTGCAGATCATCTTCTTTCGCACCCTGGTGTCGCTGCCCATGATCGCCGCGCTGGCTTATTTCGGCGGCGGCCTGCGCAAGCTGCGTACCCGGCGCCCGGGATTACATCTGGTACGCGGGTTGATCTACACCGGCACCATGGTGTGCTTCGTGCTGGGCCTGACCCTCCTGCCCCTGGCCGAGGCCACCGCCATTGCCTTCGTGGCCCCACTTTTCGTCACCCTGCTTTCGGTGCCGCTGCTGGGCGAGCGGATCGAGGGCCCGGTGCTGGCGGCCTCGCTGGTTGGCTTTGCCGGCGTGCTGATCGTGGTGCGCCCGGGTGGCGCGGCCTTCGACCCTGGCGCCCTGGCGCTGGTCGGGGCGGCGTTCTTCTATGCGCTGATGATGATCACCGCGAGGCGTTGGGGCGGCAGCGAGCACCTCTGGGCCATGGTGTTCTACATGACCCTGGTGCCCTTCGTGATCACCGGCCTGGCACTGCCCTGGGTGTGGCAGACACCCCACCCCTGGCACTGGCTCGCCTTCACGGGGTCGGGCCTGTTCGGCGTGGGGGCCACCGCCTTCATTACCATGGCCTTCCGCCACGCCCCGGCGGCCATTGCCGCGCCCTTCGATTACTCCGCCATGCTCTGGGCGGTGCTGCTGGGCTGGTGGTTCTGGGGCGAGATGCCGGATCTCTGGGTCTTCGTCGGCAGTGCCCTGATCATCGGCAGCGGCCTGGCCATCGCCTACCGCGAGGGGCGCACGACACTCAAGCGCCGCCCGACCTCATGACGCCGGGCGGTTGAAGCGCCAGCGCCGCCAGCGGCGCGCAATCAGTCCGTGGCGCGGTGCCGCCAGCAGGGCCACCAGGAAGAGTCCCGAGGCTACCAGCACGATGGCGCCCCCCGAGGCCACGTCCAGCCTGACCGAGAGCACCAGGCCGGCCACCGCGGACAGCACGCCGACACCTACCGAGAGCGCCAGCATGGTGCCAAAGCGGTCGGTCAGCAGGTGGGCCGTGGCCCCGGGGGTGACCAGCATTGCCACCACCAGGATGATGCCCACGGTCTCCAGGCTGGCCACGATGGTCAGGGTCAGCAGCATGATCAGGCCGTAGTGGATGGCGCTGACGTTGAAGCCCAGCGCCTGTGCCTGCTGGGGGTCGAAGGTGTAGAGCAGCAGCGGCCGATAGGCCAGCCAGATCGTCAGTACGGCCACCAGGCTGGCCAGCAGGGTCAGTATCAGCGCCGATGACTGCACGCCCAGCACATTGCCGAAGAGGATATGCATGAGGTGAGTGCTGGTGGTGATCTTGCTGATGATCACGATGCCCAGGGCAAAGGCGGCGGTGAACATCAGGCCCATGGCGGCATCCGACTTGATGCGGGTGTGGCGTTCGATGGCACCGATCCCCAGCGAGGTCAGGGCACCGGTCACGAAGGCGCCGATGAAGAAGGGCCAACCCAGCAGATAGGCGATCGCCACGCCGGGCAGTACCGCATGGGAAATGGCATCTCCCAGCAACGACCAGCGCTTGAGCACCACGAAGCAGGAGAGTAGCCCGCAGGTAGCACCCACCAGCACCGAGGTGAGCAGCGCGCGCTGCATGAACCGGTAGTCGAAGGGGGCGGCCAGGCTGTCGGGCAACAGGCCCACCAGCAGCATCAGCGCCCCCGTCAGGGTCTCGATCAGGCTCGTGGCCAGGGCGTCAAGCGGCAACGGGCGCCTCCCCGGCAGGCATGCGGGTAGTGCCGACCGCCAGCCGGGCGAGCATGCTATCGCTGAGCATCTCCTCCGGCGCTCCCATGCCTACCACGCTGCGATTGATTAGCAGCACCTGGTCGGCATCGCGGCGCGCGCCCGGCAGGTCGTGAGTCACCATGATGATGGTATGACCGGCGCGGCGCTGGCGCTGAAGGGTCGCTGTAATCAGCGCTTCACTGGGCGGGTCGACGCCTGCCAGGGGTTCATCCAGAAGCAGGATCCGTGCCCGCTGGGCCAGGGCACGCGCCAGCATCACGCGTTTCTTCTGGCCGCCCGAGAGTGCGCCGATGGGCCGGGAGGCCATGTCGGTCATGTCGACGGCATCCAGGGCCTCCTCGACGGCCAGCCGGTGCTCGGGGTTGGCCCAGTGCCTGGGGAGCAGGCGCCGCCACAGCGGATCATGACGCATCAGCCCGAAGCGGCCGGTCATCACCGTGTCGCGTACCGAGATAGGGAAGTCCCACTCCATGCGCTCCTGCTGAGCCATGTAGGCAATGCAGCCGGCCTGGCGCTGGGCGAGAGAGGGTTGGCCGAGGATCCTGAGCTTGCCGCGAAGAGGCGAAAGGCTGCCGACTACCACGCTGAGAAGGCTGGACTTGCCCCCGCCGTTGGGCCCCACGATGGCGGTCCATTGGCCCTGGGGCAGTGCCAGGGAGATATCCTCGAGTACCGGCTCCTGGCCGTAGGCGGCGTAGAGCCCCTCGACCTCGAGCGCGGGGGGCCTGTCAGTGGTCGGGCTCGCCATCGGATTCTCCCAGGGTGTCGGTCAGCAGGCGGGCGTTGTGGCGCAGCAGGCTGGCATAGTCGGGGGCTTCGCCGTCCGGCTGGCTAAGCGAGTCGACGTAGAGCGGTCCGGCGATGTCCACCTCGGTCTCGCCGGCCACGCTGCGCACGTGGCGATCAGAAATGGTGCTCTCCCAGAAGATGGCCGCCGGGCGACGCTCCTCGATGAGGTCCACGATGCGCATGATCTGGCGCGGGGTGCCTTCATCCTCGGAATTGGTGCCCCAGATGCCGTCGTGTTCGAAGCCAAACGCCTCGGCAAAGTAGAGGAAGGCGGCCTCGCTGGTGATCAGCAGGCGCCGCTCCTCGGGGATGGCCGCCATGGTCTCCCGCAGTTCGGCATGCAGGTCATGCAGCGATGCCCTCAAGGCGTCGCCGCGTGCGGTGAAATCCTTCGCGGCCTCGGGGCGTGCCTCGCCGAGCACGTCGGCGATGACCCGCACGTATTCGGCGGCGGCGCGCGGGTCCATCCACAGGTGGGGATCGGGCTCACCGGATAGGTTGCCTGTCACGATGGGCTGGGTGGGATAGCCGCTCTCCTCGGCCAGGGCGACCATGGGGACGGCGTCGCCGATGGTGGCGCGAACCTGGCCGACCCACTGCTCGAGGTTATAGCCGTTGTAGAACACCACCTCGGCGTCCTCCAGGGCGATGAAGTTGCTCGGGACCAGCTCCCATTCGTGCACCTCGGCGCCCACCGGGGTCAGCACGTCGACATCGGCGTCGTCTCCGGCAACCTGCTGGACGAGCTCGCCGATCACCGAGAAGGTGGCCGCGACCTTCAGGGGCGGCTTGTCGGCCTGGGCGGCGGTGGAAAGCGCCAGCATCAGCCCGATGGCGATCGGCAAGGTGCGAATACTCGGGAGCATCGGGGGTCGTCTCCTTGTGCGGTGCAGGGGGGGCAGAAAGTCAGCACTTAGTGAACATCTTAGCCAAGGTTAACTTGTAGGGTAATAGTAAATTTTTATCGAGGCCATGTTGTGAGTCGAACGAGCCATTGGCTATATTGGCCCGACAGTCCCTCACCCTGACCGAGAAATGCCCTACCGCCTTAACAAGTCAGATGCGCTTCCACCCAGCGATCAGCATTCACAGCAATACGCTGCGGTGAGAAATGCCCATGAAACCGAGCTTCTGGAAGACTATGTCGAGCTGATCGGCGACCTGCTCAAGCATCAGGGGGAGGCGCGCTCGGCCGATGTTGCCTTGCGCATGGGGGTTAGCCAAGCCACGGTCTCCAAGACCGTGGCCCGTCTCAAGGTGCTCGGCCTGGTGTCGAGCCAGCCCTACCGCTCCCTGTTTCTGACCGAGAGCGGCGAGGCCATGGCCGAGATGGCGCGCCGGCGCCATGCCATCGTCCTGCAGTTCCTGCGAGCGCTGGGCGTCAGCGACGGTACCGCCCGGATCGATGCGGAAGGTATGGAGCACCATGTCAGCCAGGAGACCCTGGATATCATGCAGCGCTTCACCGAGCAGCAGCGCGAACGTACCTGACCTGCTCCCCCGCCTACCGCCCAACGACCTCTGACACCTCGCAGAGTGTCCTGAAACATCCCCAGTGGGAGCTCGGGCCTCCCGAGCGAATGGCGCCTAAGGCGCCCCGGCGGTGTGGCGTGTGTTGACACCAGCCTCTTTCGAGTCCTATGGCCTCCGGTCGAAAAGCGACGGCAAAAGGGCGAATAACCTACTGATTCCTTTCACTACCGACATCCCGCCTGCGTACATGTCACGAATCGGCGAAAAAGGCGCGCGCTGCCGCCTCCGGGTCGGGATGGCCACAGATCGCCGAGATCACCGCGGGTCCCCTGGCGCCGGCTCGGCGCACCGCGCCGGCATGTTCGGCCTTGAGCCCGCCGATGGCCACGCAGGGCAGCGGGCTGGCCGCCACCAGCGCGGCCAGCCCGTCGAAGCCCAACGGCCTGGCATGATCGTGCTTGCTGGAGGTGGTGAACACCGGTCCAAGCCCCAGGTAGTCGAGGCGTTCGGCGTCTACCCGGGCAAGCTGCTCGTGGGTCTGCACCGAGAGGCCCAGCAGCGCCGTCTCGCCCAGCGCTGAGCGAGCGGCGGCCACCTCGCCGTCGTCCTGGCCAATATGCAGCCCGTCGGCGCCGCTCTCGAGCGCGACCGGCAGGCGGTCGTTGATGATCAGCGGCACGCCGCTACCCGCCAGCGCCGCCTTTAGCCGGCGCGCCTGGTCGATCATCTCGCCATCACTGGCCTGCTTGTCGCGCAGCTGTACCACCGTCACCCCGCCCCGCACCGCGGCCGCCACTGTCCTCTCCAGGCCCTGTCTGGCGCAGAGGCCGGGATCAGTGATCAGATAGAGGGCGAGGTCGAGGCGCATCGGTGGTCTCCAGAGGGGGTACAAGAGAATGGGCGGACGGGCGATGATACTCCCGCCAGGGCCCCCTCGAAAGGGGCCTTGGCGAGATCGCCGGCGCCGGTGGGTCCCGGGGTGGCGGGCCTTCAGCGAAAGGCGATGCGGGTGCCGTGGGTCAGCATCTCGTCGGGCGTCAGGGCATGTCCCGGGACGCCGATCATTTCATCGCCGCACTGGTCCGACCAGGTCAGCACGCCATGGGTCAGGCCGATGCCGCCCAGCAGGTCGCGGATCTCACCGGTGCCCAGAAAGGTACGGGTCTTGCCGTGGGCGTCTGAGAGTTCAGAAACGCCGGTGCCATGGTGCAGTCTAACCGTGTAGATGCCGTCCATGGACTCCACTTCCACGATGGGGGAGAAGCCCTTGGCGACGGCGTCGGCCAACTGCTTGAGGGTGATGTGGTCGTCAAGATGGTAGGCGTGCGCACTCATCAGGATACTCCGCAAAGTTGTATTGAAGCCTTGTACAGGAAGTGTAGAGGGTTTGGCGTGTCTTGCAAGCATGGTCTCTCTGTATTGCGAGGAAATACGTCTGTGGTTGGGCGAGGCGGTCAGGAAAGTTATACAGTTTTTGTATATGGTGGCGTGACTGGAAAAGCCAGTCCGCCACCCCCATAAATACGCAACGAGTCTACTTCCAAAGGAGAATGGCATGAGTTTCAAGGGCGAGCAGCATCCCGGGGTGCAGTCCCCCACCGCGGATTCGCAAGGCTTTCGGCTCAATCACACCATGCTGCGTGTCAAGGATCCCGTTAAGTCGCTGGCCTTCTACTCGCGGGTGTTCGGCATGCGGGTACTGCGCCGGCTCGACTTCGAGGAGCTGCGCTTCTCCCTCTACTTCCTGGCGAAGCTGGAGGAGGGCGAGGCGGTCCCCGAAGATAAGGGCGAGCGCACGGTCTGGACCTTCAGCCAGAAGGGCCTATTGGAGCTGACCCATAACTGGGGCACCGAGCATGATGCCGACTTTGCCTATCATGACGGCAACGCCGACCCCCAGGGCTTCGGCCACATCTGCTTCAGCGTGCCGGACCTCGAGGCCGCCGAGGCCTGGTTCGATGCCAACGGCCTCGAGTTCGTCAAACGCGCCGATCAGGGCAAGCTGAAGGACGTCATGTTCGTGAAGGATATCGATGGCTACTGGATCGAGGTGGTCCAGGCCGACCGGCTGGGTGAAATGGGCGATTGAGTTCCCTCCATCGTCCCGGGGGGCGGTCTTTGCCTTCAACGGCTCTGGGGGATAAGGTCTCGGTCCCATCTGTTCATGGCATGATCTGCCAAGGAGACCTGATGAAAGCACTCAAGCGTCCCGTTACCCTTGCTCTGGCCGGCGCCCTGCTGACCGTCCCAATGGCCTGGAGCGCCGCCGCTCTCGCCGAGGAGCCCGCCGAAGTGCGTCTCTCGGTGCCCGCCTGGCCCGGCGTCACCGTCAAGAGCGACCTGGCCGCCCAGCTTCTTGACGCCCTGGGCTATGAGACCCGTCAGCGGGAGCTGGGCTCCACCATCACCTATGAGGCCCTTAACCAGGGCGAGCTGGATGCTTTTCTCGCCGCCTGGCTGCCCGCTCAGCAGGCGATGTTCGACGCCACCATGGACAAGGGCGTTATCGTCGACCTCGGCAATAACGTCGAGGGGGCACGTCTGGGCTTCGCCGTGCCGGCCTATGTTTACGAAGCCGGGGTGACATCCGCCGAGGACCTGGCCGATGAAGAGATCGCCGAAAAGCTTGGCCACACCGTGTACTCCATCGAGGTCGGCTCAGGCATGAGTGATACCCTCAACGAGGCGGTAGAAGAGGACACCTATGGCCTGGGCAACTGGCGGCTGTCCGAGACCTCCACCCCCGGGATGCTGAGTGCCGTGGACGCGGCGATCAACCGGGAAGAGTGGATCGTCTTTGCCGGCTGGACTCCCCACTGGATGAACATCGAGTACGACATCGAGTACCTGACCGACACCCGGGACATGTGGGGACCCGAAGGCGGGCGCAGCGATGTCCGCACCCTGGTGACCCGCGAATTCGCCGAGGCCTCTCCCAACGCCACTCGCCTGCTCGATCAGCTCAGTTTCACATCCGAGGATCAGAGCGCGATGATTCGCGGCTTCAGCTACGAGGAGCGCGAGCCCGAAGCGGTGGCGCTGGACTGGATACGCGCCAACCCCGGTAAGGTGCAAGCCTTCCTCGAGGGCGTGACCACCCGCGACGGCGAGCCGGGCTGGCCGGCCGTGAAGCAGGCGCTGGAGATCCCCGACGCCTGATGCCTAACTAAAGCGATAGAAGACACGACGAGGCCGCCCCAGGGGCGGCCTCGTCGTGTCAGGGTTGGCGTCAGGCGGATTGGTCAATACCCCGTCATCTCCAGATACCCCTCTCCGAGGCGCTCGTTGGTTTCGCGGTCCCGGGCGATCACCTCGCCCTCCCAGTAAGGCACGGAGGTATCCATCCAGCGGTTGGCATGGGGCGCCTCCACGATCAGGTCCAGCTCGGCGTGGGGCACCTCGAGCCGCCAGCGGGTGGGTACCTGGCGGCCGGCCACGATCGAGGTGGCCAGTGGCGTCAGGGTGAGCTCATCCGGGGCCAGTGCCCGGGGCTCCCCCTCAGGGGTGATCCAGGTGCCGGCACGATAGTCGCCGCCGGCCTCGCCGCCGCCACGCAGCTGGAAGCTCATCAGGCGATGACCGTCGTCCAGATGCAGCGAGAACCAGTCCCAGCCCGCCTGCGCGGGTCCGAGCAGTTGGCTGCTCCATTCACGGTCGAGCCAGCCGCGGCCGCTGACCGCGTGGGTCTCGCCGGCGAGGGTCACCTCGCCGGTCACTCGCCAGAAGGGCTGGCTGATATAGATCGAGCCCTGGCCATCGGCGGCCTTCTGGCTGAAGCCTTCATCACCGTGCAGCACAAGGGGTCCCTCGGCGGTGAGCTCGAGGCGGTAGCCGACTCGGTTCTCGCCCTCGCCGTCGAAGGCGGTGAGGGTCAGCCGCTCGAAGGTGTCGGCATCGGGGTCTTCCACCCGGGTGGCCAGTTCCCAGTCGTCGAGCCAGGCGCGGAAGGGCTGGGCCACGGCGCCTGCCTGGCCGCGAGCCCCTTCTTCGGCAGTCGCCTGGGAATGGCTGCGGGCGAAGCGCTCGGCCACCGCGTGTTGCTCGCCTCGGGAGACCGCCAGGTGGGCCATCCACAGCTGGTCGGCGACCCAGGGGCCCGGGTCGGGGCGCTCGGCGGGGGGCACCAGCGCCTGGCGGAACAGGGTCCACTGCAGGCCCAGGGGCTCGCCGCTGTCGTCCTCCAGGTTGGCGGTGAGGTACCACCACTCGATGCGATGGTCGGGGTGGGGGCCATGGTCCTCGGGGAAGTGCAGCGGCGTGCCGGGGCGCGCCTGGGCAAAGCCCTCGGCGCTCTCGCCCAGGCCGGCGAAGCCGGTAGAGGGCTCGGTTGTGGGGGCGTCCTCGCAGCCGCTCAGCAGCAGGGCCAGGCCAAGCATCAGGGCCAGCGACAGGCGGCGGGCTTCTCGGGCTCTCATGCGGAAGCCTCCTCGGCCAGCAGGGCCCGAGGCGGCGCCCGCCAGAGGCGCAGCACGGGCAGGGTCGCGGCCAGCAGCGCCACCGCCACGGCGGTGGCCAGGGTCAGGGCGATTTCGCCGGGGAAGACGTGCAGCGGCAGGCGCCAGCCGAAGGCCGCCACGTTGATCACCGCCACCAGCCCCCAGGTGATGGCGATGCCCAGCGGCACCGCCAGCAGGCCCGTGGCCAGGGCCGCGCCACCCAGCTGGGCCAGCTGGATCCGGCCCAGCCGGGCCCGAGGCACGCCCAGCGCCCACAGCGGTGCGAGCTGGCGTCGCCGTTCCCGGGCCTGGGCGAGCAGGCTGGCCAGCAACGCCAGGGCCGCCACGCCCAGGGTCAGGGCGTTGAGCGCCCGGGTGATGGCGAAGGTGCGCTCGAAGATGCCGGTGGCGATGCGCTTCACCTCGCGCTGGTCCAGCACGCCGTCGCGGCCCAGGGCAAACGTCTCGGTCAGCGCGTCGGTCAGCGCCGCGCCGTCGGCGCCCTCGGCCAGCACCAGTCCCAGCGAGCCCGGCGGTGCGCCGAAACGCTCGGCCAGGTGCGGCACGGCCAGCAGCACCTCCCCGCGGGGGTTGCCGTAGTCGGGATAGACCGCCGCCACGGTCAGCGTCTCGCGGCGACCCTCTTGATGGCCCGGGGTGCCCAGGGTCAGGCGGTCACCGGGGGCGAGGCCCTCGGCGGTGGCCAGCTGTTCGTTGATAAAGGCGTCGCCTGCCTGGAAGGCCGACCAGGCCGCCTGCCGTCCCGCCAGGGTCTCCGCCAGCGGCCAGGAGGGCATCAGGGTCGCGCCGGGGGTGATGCCGTAGAGGCCCACCGGCACTTCCATACGGCGCCTGGCGTCCTCGCGCTCGGCGACCAGCAGGGTGGCCTCGCTGCGCCGGGTGGCCAGGCGTTCGTCGACCTCAGGACGGGCCGCCAGCCAGGTGTCCACCGCGTCGAACTGCTCCGCCGGTGGGCGCAGGTAGAGATCCGCGACCAGGCGCTGATCCAGCCAGTCGAGAAACGTCAGGCGAAAGCCGCCCACCATGCTGCTCACCCCCAGGTTCGCGGAGAGGGCGATCAGCAGGGCCATCATGGCCAGCGACAGCCGCGGTAGCTGAAGCTGCAGATCGGCCAGGGCCCACTGGGCCAGGGGCCGCCGTCGGGCCAGGTGGGTGAGCCCGGCCAGGGCCGCACCCAGCAGTGGCGGCAGCCAGAGGGCGCTGGCCAGCAACAGCGCGGCCACCAGGCCGAAGCCGGTCAGCAGCCCTTCACCCGGCGGCATCCGGGCGAGCCAGGCCCAGAGCGCCAGACCGATGAGCGCCGCCAGGCCCCCGGCCCCGGCCATCAGCCGCAGCTGGCGACGAAAGCCGGCCCGCCACGCCTGGGCCTGGCCGAGGTCGAGCACGCTGAGTCGGGCCGCCCGCCAGAGTACGCCGGTGCCGGCCAGCAGCAGGCCGCCCAGGGTCACCGCCAGCCCGCCCAGCCAGTAGTGCCAGGGCAGGCGCAGCTCGGCGCCGACCCCTGCCCCGTAGAGGCTGCCCAGGGTGGCCGCCACGTCGGGCAGCAGCACCCGAGCCAGCCAGACCCCGCTGGCGATGCCGGCCAGGGCGCCGGCCAGCCCCACGATCAGCAGCTCCAGGGCCAGCAGGCCCACCAGGGCGCGACCGGTCACGCCCAGGGCGCGCAGGGTGCGCAGCATCCCTAAGCGCTGCTCCAGGGCCAGGCCCAGCGCCGCCTGGACGATGAACAGCCCCACCACCAGCGCCAGCAGGGCCAGGGCGGTGAGGTTGAGATGGAAGCTCTCGGTGAGCTGGCCCGGCGAGGCAAGCGTCGTGGCAGGCGTCAGCAACAGGCCGTCGGGAGCCTCGGCAAGCGCGCCGGGCGCCGCCACCAGTCGGCTGATTCGCGCGCCGCTCTCCAGCAGGGCCGCGGCGGCGGCGATATCCATCACCAGGGTGTCCGGCGGCAGCGAGGGGGCCAGGCTCAGCGGTGGTAGCCGTTGCCCGGTGGCCAGGGTGGGCTCGCGTCCCGAGGCATCGCCCGGGGAGACCCCCAGGGCGGCCAGGGTGTCCGGGGCCACCTGGGTCTGCCAGGGGGGCGAGAGGAAATCGGTGAGCTGGCCGGTACTGCCCGCCGTGGCGAAGGCGCTGTCGCCGGGCAGGGTTAGCGGGTCGACGCCGATGACCGTCAGCCGGGTACCATCCGGTGCTTCCAAGCGGCCTTCCAGCAGCGGCGAAACCGGCACCCCCGCCTGGCGCAAGGCCAGGAAGTCGTCACGGCTCAGCGCCTCGCCGTCGCGTCGCTCCAGGCGGTCCAGGCCGGTGGTGAAGAGCGATTCGGCTCGCGCGTAGCTGTCGCGGGCCGAGGCGTTGATCGCCTGGACCCCGCTCCACAGGGCGCTGGCCACCCACAGGCCGAGCAGCAGCATGGCGAGCTGGCCGGGATGGCGGCGATAGTGGGAGAGCAGGGTAGCCAGGGTGGTCAGCATGGAAGCACGTGGTGGCAAGCGAGCGGGACCGGGCGGTCCTTCGTTTGGGTATCGTCTCACAGAAGCGACGAGGCGGGGAGTCGCGGAAGAGAGGGGCCGCGCGGTGATATCCCCTCGGCCGTCGGTCGCGGCTACTGCCCGGAGGGCTTGTCGTTCAAATGCAGCCAGCGGGCCAGTCGAGAATCGCGCCGCTGGCTCAGGTACCAGGGCAGCAGCGTCATCACGGCGAGGATGATGCCCGCCGCCATGAGCGAGAGCAGCGGATGCAGTTCGAAGGTCTGTCCCAGGCTCGCGAATACCAGGGTCATGGGCAGCATGCCGATCATCGTGCCCAGCGCGAAGCGGCCCGCGGTGATGGCGGTGACGCCGGCGGCGTAGCTGACCAGTGCAAAGGAGAAGATCGGCACCAGGCGGGTGACCAGCACGGTGAGGAACAGCAGGCGCTGGGAGCCATGGGTCCCGAACAGCGGGTTGTTCGGCAGCCTGGCGCGCAGGGCCTCCCGCCCCAGCAGGCGAGCCAGGATGAAGGCGATCATGGCGCCGGCCATGGCGCCGCCGACCGCCAGCATTGCGCCGGGGAGCAGGCCGAAGGCCAGCCCGGCGGCCGCGGTCACCGGCAGCGTCGGGACCGGCCCGACCACCACCGCCAGTATCATCAGCAGCATCACCAGCAGGGGGCCCAGGGCCCCCTGACTGTTGAACCACCCGGCGATACCGGTGGGCGTGAAGTTCATGGGCAGGCCCAGCGCCTGAAGCAGCCACCAGATGCCGGCCATGATGGCCGCCACGGTGGCGACGAGCCCGAGCCTGAAGGTCCAGACGGTGGAGAGAGTCACGGTGTCGGTCTCCTCGCGACGCATCCTGCTAGCCGATGCGGCCATGGGAAAGCCGCAGACGATGGTCCAGGGGCCCGGCCACCCGTTGGCTGTGGGTCACCATCAGCAGGGCGCAGCCGGTGTCGTCTACCAGTGCCAGCAACAGGGCCAGGACATCGTCGGCGGTGCCCTCATCCAGGTTGCCGGTGGGCTCGTCGGCCAGCAGCAGGGCCGGGCGATGAGCCAGGGCGCGGCCGATGGCGAGACGCTGCTGCTGACCCCCGGAGAGCTGTTCCGGATAGCGCTGCCCCAGGTCGGCCAGGCCCAGCCGGGTCATCAGCTGCGCCGTCCACGTCGGGTCCTCCACGCCGGCTAGCCGGGCCTGGAGGCGCAGGTTGTCCCGCACCGTCAGGCTCGGCACCAGATGGAACTGCTGGAACACCAGCCCCACCGTCTCGCGGCGCAGCCGGGCCCGCTCGGGCTCGTTGAGCGACGAGATCGCTCGGCCGCCCAGGCGTACCTCGCCGGCATCGGGCAGGTCGAGCCCCGCGGCCAGGTGCAGCAGGGTCGACTTGCCGCAGCCCGACTCGCCCATCAGCGCCAGGCTCTCGCCGGCCGCCAGGGTCAGGTCGACGCCCGAGAGCACGTTCAGCGCCCCCTGGGGCGTGGCATAGGCCTTGTGAACCTGACGAAATTCGAGCATGGAAGGTTCCCGGTGGTGAATCCTCAGGCATGGTGGCATAGAACGCCCCACGACCACAGGCGACCCATACAGCAATGAAGCTCGCTGTGTGATGGGGTATAACAGGACACTCGGATAGATACGGCTCGCGGGCCGCTGGAGGAGAGGGCGTGACGGTCACGGTGTCGAGACATTTCGTGAACGAGCTGTTCCGAGGCGTGCCCGGGATGGCGGGGGAGCGTGCCGGCCTGCTGCGCCGCGCGGGTATCTCGCCGCGGCTGCTGGAGTCACCCAACGGCCGCGTCACCGTCGACCAGTTCGCCATCCTCTATCGGCTGCTGGTCAACGAGTGCGACGACGAGACGCCGGGCTTCTTTGCCCGGCCGCTGCGCGGCGGCGCCCTCAAGCTGCTCTGCCTGAGCCTGCTGGAGGCCCCGACCCTGCGCGTGGCCCTGCATCGCTACCAGCTGTTCTTTCGCATCGTGCTGGACGACTTCGGCTACGAGGTCAGTCACGCGAACCACCTGGTACGCATCGGGCTGGTGGAGACCCGGCCTCCCGCGGGCAGCCGCATTCTGGTTCACGAGCTGATGCTGAAGCTGATGCACGGCATCGCCTCCTGGATGATCGCCCGCAAGATCCCGCCCATCATGATGGAGTGCGCCTACCCCGAGCCCGACCACAGCGCCGACTATCGTTACTTCTATCCGGGCCAGGTGCTATTCGACTGCGCCCAGACCGCCATCTACTTCGACCAGGCGATCCTCGACGAGCCGGTCCGCCAGACCAAGAAGCACCTGGGGGCCTTCCTGCAGCGTGCCCCGGCGGACTGGTTCTACGTCTCCTTCGAGGACCGCCTGCTCTCCCACCGTGTACGCGAGCACCTCACCCGTCACCAGGCCTACTCGGCCAGCGTGTCGGAAGTGTCCGAGGCGCTGCACATGTCGGTGCGCAGCCTGTCGCGCCGCCTGGCGGCAGAGGGGACCCGCTTCCAGGCGGTCAAGGATGAGTGCCGCCGCGACTTTGCCGTCCAGGCGCTGGCGCGTAGCGACCAGCCGCTGCCAGGCATCGGTGAGGCGCTGGGGTTTCAGGACCTGGCCTGCTTCAGCCGCGCCTTTCGTGCCTGGACCGGCGATACGCCCGCCGCCTACCGGCGGGCGCTGGCGGTGCCCCTGGAGCGGTCGGGCGGCGAGGCTCAGACCTCCTGACGGATACGCTTCTTGTCCAGCTTGCCGACGCTGGTCTTGGGGATCTCGTCGACGCAGCGGA
>CAYWBG010000054.1:0-14223 GCA_964456005.1 uncultured Halomonas sp. | reverse complement strand
CGGAGAAGCGCGCCAGCTTGGTATAGTTGGTGATCGGCATGATGCCCGGCACGATAGGCGCCTCGACCCCCAGGGCGCGGGCCCGGTCGACGAAGTGGAAGTAGGCGTCAGCGTTGAAGAAGTACTGGGTAATAGCGAGGTTGGCGCCGGCCTTCATCTTGCGGACGAAGTTCTCGACGTCGCGCTCGAAGCTGGGCGCCTGGGGGTGAGACTCCGGGTAGGCGGCCACGGCGATCTCGAAGTGATCACCGGTCTCCTCGCGGATGAACTCCACCAGCTCGTTGGCATAGCGCAACTCGCCGATGCCACCCATGCCCGAGGGCAGATCGCCGCGCAGGGCCACCAGGCTGTCGATCCCCTCCTCTCGATAGCGGGCCAGCAGCTCGCGCAGCTGCCCTTTCTCGCTGCCGATGCAGGAGAGGTGAGGCGCCGTGGTGATGCCTGACTCGCGGACCCGACATACGGTATCCAGGGTGCGCGCCTGGGTGGAGCCACCGGCACCATAGGTCACCGAAAAGAAACGCGGGCTACGCTCGGCCAGGGTATCACGCACCCCGAGCAGCTTGTCGCGGCCGGCATCGGTGTTAGGCGGGAAGAACTCGAAGCTGACGCCCAGCGGATGTTCCTGCGTGCTCATCGGTGGTCCTCATGAAGCGTTTGCATGATGGAGCCATTGTGACGACACAGTCGCAGGGCCACCAATGAAAGATTCGCGACGACTCATCAATTTCATTCAAGTTGGCGCCAAGCCGTCGGGCAGGCATCATGGCTCTTTTTTGCGGGAGGTCCCATGCACGCCCTCGACCCCGTTGCCCTGATGGGCCCGCTCTGGACCCTGTTGGCCTATGTGGCGCTGGGGTGGCTCGCCGCCCGCCGACTGGCCGTGGACCCGCGCCCGGTGGCTACCCTGCTGATCTACCTGATCGCCCCGCTGACCTTCTTCCGCGCCCTCACCCTGGGCGGGCCGACGCCTGACTACCTGTTACTCACCCTGGCCAGCTTCCTGGCCGCCAGCCTGCTGGCAGTGGTCGTGCACCGCCTGACCCGCCGCGGCTTCCCCAGCCAGGAGAGCGCCCTGCTGGCCTTCTCTGCGGGCACCGGCAACACAGGCTACTTCGGCCTGCCGGTGGCCCTGGTGCTGCTGCCGCCGGAGGGGGTGACCCTCTACCTGTTCTGCGTGCTGGGCATCACGCTCTACGAGTTCACGGTGGGCTTCTACATCAGCGCCCGGGGACGCTTTTCGGTAGGCGAGAGCCTGGCCAAGATCCTGCGCCTGCCGCTGGTCTATGCCTTCTTGGCCGCGCTTCTGGTCAGCGGCCTGGACCTGGAGGTGCCGGAGGCGGCCATGGAGGGAATGGCAGTGTTTCCGGCCGCCTACACCCTGCTGGGCATGATGATCATCGGCATGACGCTGGGTCGGGTCTCGCTGCGGGAGGTGGATGGCCGATTCATCAGCACCTGCGTGGCGATTCGCTGTGTGCTCTGGCCACTGCTGGCGCTCGGCGCGGTGCTGGCCCTGCAGGTGCTGGCGCCACTGTCGCCGGAACTGGCCATGGCCATCCTGCTGCTGGGGGTGGTGCCCATGGCCGCCAATGTGGTGGTGGTGGCCATGGAGCTCGGCATCGCCCCGGCCAAGGGGGCACTCGCGGTACTGGTCACCACCCTGGCCGCCCCGCTGCTGATCCCGCTCTACCTGACGCTGATGATGCGGGTGACCGGGTTGTGACTCCCTTAACAGGGCTTCCCGAGGCTTTCAGGATCCGCCGACTCCTGTCTGCGCTGTTGCCGAAGCAGCCAGTCGCCGAATGCATTCGGCGCCCACCTTGCCTTGACCACACGTCGGCGCCCGATTTACCGGTGGTCCGACACATCGGCGGTGGCTCTGTTTAGCCAGTTAGTAGCGCCAGTCAATAGCGGTAGCTGTCGGGCTTGTAGGGGCCATCCGCCGGCACGCCGGTATAGGCCTCCTGGGCCTCACTCATGCGGGTGATCACCCCGCCAAAACCCTCCACCATGTAGCGGGCCACCTCCTCATCGAGATGGCGCGGCAGTACCGATACCTCGAGTGCCGCCCGCTTATCCTCCTCGGGCAGGGCGGCGAAGCGGGTCTGGTAAAGGTGAATCTGCGCCAGCACCTGATTGGCGAAGGAGCCGTCCATCACTCTTGAGGGGTGGCCGGTGGCGTTGCCCAGGTTCACCAGCCGCCCTTCGGAGAGCAGGATCAGGTAATCGCGGCTAGCCGGATCGAAGTCGCCCGGGGTGCTGTCGCGATAGACCTTGTGCACCTGCGGCTTGACCTCCTCCCAGTGCCACTGGCGGCGCATGTGGGCGGTATCGATCTCGCTGTCGAAGTGGCCAATGTTGCAGACCACCGCACCCTGCTTGAGCGACTCGAGCATGGCCGCATCGCAGGCGTCAACATTGCCGGTGGCGGTGACCACCAGGTCTATTCTGCCGAGCAGCGCCCGGTCGATGCTCTCTCTGCCACGGTTGCTGCCGTCCACATAGGGGGAGACCACCTCGTAGCCGTCCATGCAGGCCTGCATGGCGCAGATCGGGTCGATCTCCGCGATCTTGACGATCATCCCTTCCTGACGCAGGGAGGCCGCCGAGCCCTTACCCACGTCACCATAGCCCACCACCAGCGCCTGCTTGCCGGACAGCAGGTGGTCGGTACCGCGCTTGATGGCGTCACTCAGTGAGTGACGGCAGCCGTACTTGTTGTCGTTCTTCGACTTGGTGACGGCGTCGTTAACGTTGATGGCCGGCACCCGGAGGCTGCCGTCGCGCAGCATCTCCTGCAGACGATGCACCCCGGTGGTGGTCTCCTCGCTGATCCCGTGGACGGCGTCGAGCAGTTCGGGCCGCTTGTCATGGAGAAGCGCCGTCAGATCGCCGCCATCGTCGAGCACCAGGTTGGGTGTCCAGCCATCGCCGGGGCCCTCCACGGTCTGTTCGATACACCACCAGAACTCCTCCTCGCTCTCGCCCTTCCAGGCGAACACCGGGATGCCGGCGGCCGCGATGGCAGCAGCGGCGTGGTCCTGGGTGGAAAAGATGTTGCATGACGACCAGCGCACGCTGGCACCCAGATCGATCAGGGTCTCAATCAACACCGCCGTCTGGATCGTCATGTGGATGCAGCCGGCAATGCGCGCCCCGGCCAGGGGCTGCTGCTCGTGGTACTGCTCGCGGATCGCCATCAGGGCCGGCATCTCGGTCTCGGCGATGCGGATCTCACGCCGGCCCCAGTCGGCCAGGGAGATATCGGCCACCTTGAAATCCTGGCGGGCGTGGGTAGTCACGGCGGGCTGGTTCATGCAGGCACCTCATCGCTTAGAAAAACGTAACCTCCACTATAGGCGGGGAAGGCGAAGGGCGGCAATCAGGAAGCCAAGCCAACGACGTCAGCCGCTGTGCCAGGGCTTCCACCACGGGCGGGGGAGGCGAAGGGGTCAACCAGTGCCCGGGCCCCACGCGGCGCTGCCGGCGGGGTCCGTCAGGGGGTGCGAGCCTGAGCCTACACGCTGCCGCTAGAGGCCGGCGGCCTGGCGCAGGGCGTTGGCGCGGTCGGTCTTCTCCCAGGGGAAGGCCATGAAGGTCTCGGTATGCGCCTGACCCTGGGTGTCGGTCCAGGTGTAGGAGGTCTCGAAGGGCTCGCGACCGAAGTGGCCGTAGGCCGCGGTGAGCCGATACATGGGATGCAGCAGGTCGAGCATGCGGGTAATCGCGTTGGGCCGCAGGTCGAAGTGCTCGCGCACCAGCTCGATGATCCGCGCGTCATCCACCTTGCCGGTGCCGAAGGTGTTGATCGAGACCGAGGTGGGCTCGGCCACGCCGATGGCATAGGAGACCTGGATCTCGCACTTCTCGGCCAGGCCCGCGGCGACGATGTTCTTGGCCACGTAACGGCCGGCATAGGTGGCACTACGATCCACTTTGGAGGGGTCCTTGCCGGAGAAGGCACCGCCGCCGTGGCGAGCCATGCCACCGTAGGTATCGACGATGATCTTGCGTCCGGTCAGGCCGCAGTCGCCCACCGGGCCGCCGATGACGAACTTGCCGGTCGGGTTGATATGGTAGCGGGTGGTCTTGGTGAGCCACTCCGCGGGAATCACCTGCTCGATGATCTCGCGACGCACCATCTTGCGCAGCTCGTCCTGGTCGATGCCCGGGTCATGCTGAGTGGAAAGCACCACGGCATCGACGCCGCTGGGCTTACCGGCGGCGTCGTAGCGAAAGGTGACCTGGCTCTTGGCGTCCGGGCGCAGCCAGGGGAGAAGGCCGTGCTTGCGCAGCTCCGCCTGGCGCTCCACGAGCCGATGGGCGTAGTGGATCGGCGCCGGCATGTAGCTCTCGGTCTCGTTGGTGGCATAGCCGAACATCAGCCCCTGGTCGCCGGCGCCCTGGTCCTCGGGCTTGGTTCGGTCGACCCCCTGGGCGATGTCCACGCTCTGCTTGCCGATCAGGTTGAGCACGCCACAGGTCTCGCCATCGAAGCCCACGTCCGAGGAGGTGTAGCCGATGTCGAGGATGACCTCGCGCACCAGGGCCTCGAGATCGACCCACGCCGAGGTGGTAATTTCGCCGGCGACGATGGCCACCCCGGTCTTGACCAGGGTCTCGCAGGCCACTCGGGCCTGCTTGTCGCGGGCGATGATGGCATCCAGGACCGCATCGGAGATCTGGTCGGCGATCTTGTCCGGGTGGCCCTCGGAAACGGACTCGGAGGTAAACAGGGAGTATTCGCTCATGGCGTCCTCGACCTAATGGGAAGCAGCCTTTCGGGGGCAAGAGTTTACACGCTGGGGCCCGGGGTGGCATCCACGATTTGAAGCCCGGCGTCAAGTCGGCGACAATACGCCACCGACTTCGACCGCGCCGCGCCCGTCCCTGCGCCGCGCCCGATCCAGCCAGAACGCACCCCCGCCACCCTCCGGCGGGTCCGCACCGCTTAGTTTACCGCAGGCGAGGAGCTACTCAATGCCGTCCCGATTCGAACTGGCCAATGCCATCCGCGCCCTCTCGATGGATGCCGTCCAGAAGGCCAAGTCCGGCCATCCCGGTGCGCCCATGGGCATGGCCGACATCGCCGAAGTGCTATGGAACGACTATCTCAAGCACAACCCGGCAGACCCCCAGTGGGCCGATCGTGACCGCTTCGTGCTCTCCAACGGTCACGGTTCCATGCTCCTCTACTCCCTGCTCCACCTCACCGGCTACGAGCTGAGCCTCGAGGAGCTGCAGAGCTTCCGCCAGCTCCACTCCAAGACCGCTGGCCACCCCGAGTTCGGCTATGCACCGGGCATCGAGACCACCACCGGCCCGCTGGGCCAGGGCCTGGCCAACGCCGTGGGCATGGCTATCGCCGAGAAGACACTGGCGGCACAGTTCAACCGTCCAGGCCACACCATCGTCGATCACACCACCTGGTGCTTCGTGGGCGACGGCTGTCTGATGGAGGGTATCTCCCACGAGGTGGGGTCCCTGGCCGGTACCCAGCAGCTGGGCAAGCTGATCACCTTCTATGACGACAACGGCATCTCCATCGATGGCGAGGTGGAGGGCTGGTTCACCGACGATACCGCCAAGCGCTTCGAAGCCTACGGCTGGCACGTGGTACCCAACGTCGACGGGCACAAACCGGAAGAGATCAAGGCGGCCATCGAGCTGGCGAAAAGCCACGGCGACAAACCGAGCCTGATCATCTGCAAGACGGTGATCGGCTTCGGCGCCCCTAACAAGCAGGGCAAGGAGGAGTGCCACGGCGCGCCACTGGGCGAGGAGGAAGTCGCCGCCGCCCGCACCCAGCTCGACTGGCCCCACGCTCCCTTCCACATCCCCGAGGCGATCTACCGCGGCTGGGACGCCGGCGAGCTGGGCAAGACCCGCCAGGATGACTGGCAGGCACGTTTCAACCGCTATGCCGAGGCGCATCCCGAACTGGCCCGCGAATTCCAGCGCCGGGCGAAGTGCAAGTTGCCGTCGCCGCTCTCCAGCGAGGCGATGCTCGAGAAGGCCCAGCAGGCGGGCGAAACCGTCGCCAGCCGCAAGGCCTCGCTGGCCTGCCTCAACGAACTGGGCCCGCAACTGCCCGAGTTGCTCGGCGGGAGCGCCGACCTGGCGCCCTCCAACCTGACCTTCTGGGACGGCGCCCGCGCCATCACGCCAGAGACGCCGGACGGCAACTACCTGCACTACGGCGTGCGGGAATTCGGCATGGGCGCCATCATGAACGGTATCGCCCTGCATGGCGGCTTCATTCCCTACGGCGCCACCTTCCTGATCTTCATGGAATACATGCGTAACGCCGTGCGCATGGCGGCCCTGATGGGCAAGCGCGCCATCTATGTCTTTACCCATGACTCCATCGGCCTGGGTGAGGATGGTCCCACTCACCAGCCGGTCGAGCAGCTGACCACGCTGCGCAGCACGCCCAATCTCGCTACCTGGCGCCCCTGCGACGCTACCGAAACCGCCGCCGCCTGGGATGCCGCGCTGAAGCGCAACTCAGGCCCCACCGCCCTGGTACTGTCGCGCCAGGGTCTGCCCAACCAGCCGCGCACCAAGCCGCAGTTGGCCAACATCCAGCGCGGCGGCTACGTGCTGCGTGACAGCGAGGGCACCCCGGAGCTGATCCTGATCGCCACCGGCTCCGAGGTCGCCCTGGCCATGGACGCCGCTACCGAGCTGGAGCAGGCCGGTCATGCGGTACGCGTGGTGTCCATGCCCTCGGCATTCCGCTTCGACGGGCAGGAAGTCGAGTATCGCGAGAAGGTCCTGCCGAGCAGCGTCACCAAGCGTGTCGCCGTCGAAGCCAGCCATCGCGACTACTGGTACAAGTATGTGGGGCTGCAGGGGCGCATCGTCGGCATGAGCACCTATGGCGAGTCCGCCCCGGCGGGCGATCTCTTCAAGCACTTCGGCTTTACCGTGGAAAACGTGGTGAAGCAGGCTACGGAGTTGCTCGAGAGCTGATCGCCGAGGGCAGCAGGACGAGAAGGGCACGGCCGCAGGGCCGTGCCCTTTTTCATGCCCGCGGGACGGGACGCTTCGCTCAGGCCGCCTTGACCTCGATTCGCCGCCGCCGGTGACTATCCTTGCGCGGCAGGGTGATGCGCACCACGCCGTTGTCGACCCTGGCGCTGATCGCCTCGCTGTCGATCTCGCGGCTCAGGGTGAAGCGGCGCGAATAGCGCTGAGCACGAACCTCGGCATAGAGCGGGCTCAACCCCTCCGGCATGCGCAGGCTGACGTCGCCCTCCAGGCTCAAGACACCGTTGTCCACCTCGATGCACAGGGTCTCCGGTGTCACCCCGGGCATGTCGGCGACGACATGCAGAGCGTTGTTGCCCTCCTGGATATCCACCGCCGGCAGCAGGGTCTCCCCCCGGCGCTCACCGTCGATGGCCTCGGGAGAGGTCGTCTCTTGACGGGTGATCTCGTTCATCGTCCCTCACCTCCAGTCAAACACTCGGTTTCAGTGGGCCTGCACCTCGATCCGGCGCGGCTTGAGCTCCTCGCGCTTGGGCAGCACGATCTCGCAGATTCCATGGTGGAAGCGTGCCTCGGCGCGGTCGATATCGAGGCCCTCGGGCAGGGCCACGGCACGACTGAAATCGCCATGGAAGCGCTCCTGGCGAAAACGCGTTCTCGCCGCCTCCTCCTCGGGCGCCTGGCGTGTGCCACTCACGCTCAGCACGCCATCCTGAATGCTGACCTCGAGGTCCGCGGCGGCCAGCCCCGGCGCGAAGATATAGACGCGCACCGCATCATCGGTACGGCCCACGTTGATCAATGGGAAGCTGCCACGGGGCACCGAGCGGATATCCGCTGCTCCGCTTCCCGGAAACATCTCGTCGAGCAGCTGCTGGAACCACTCCAGCCCCTGGCCACGGGGCGGGTTGCCCCCCTTGAGATCTCCGAACATATCGAACACCTCCTCGCTATCAGGTCAGATGACGGGCCGGGGCCGAGTGCCGCGAGGCCGACAGGACCCCGGTAATCTGCAAAATAGGAGCACTTTTGCCGGTTTCAAGGGGTCACCCACGCCCTCTTCCCAAGGACTGTCATGAGCGCTCTGTGCGGTTTTCTCGTGCTGCCGGGGCCCGCCACCGTGGCCCAGGGCACGGTGCACGCCTTCGAGACGGCCCCACCGCCGGCGCCTTCGCTTCCCTGGAAACGAGCCTGAACGTCATCCTCACCGTCCTGCGGCTGCCGCTGGCCTGGCGGCTGCCGGGACTCGTCGGCTGAAGTGCGCTAGAATCTGCGCCTCGTATCTATCCAGGAGTCAGAGCCAACGCCATGGCCCACCGCATCGCCATCAATGGTTACGGCCGCATCGGCCAGTGCGTGCTGCGCGCCCTGCTCGAGCCACACAGGGACGCTCAGGCGGCCGTCCCGGGACATGACCGGCCGAGCCTGGAAGTCGTGGCCATCAACGAGCTCTCCGACCTGGCCACCATCGCCTACCTGACCCGCTACGACACCACCCATGGCCGCTTCCCGGGCCGAGTCGAGACCGACGGCGAGCACTTGGCGGTGAATGGCCGGGCGATCCGGGTGCTCTCCGAGGCCGACCCCGACCGCCTGCCCTGGCACGAGCTCGGCATCGACCTGGTACTGGAGTGTTCGGGCAGCTTCAGGGACCGCGCCACCGCCCAGCGTCACCTGGCCGCGGGCGCCGGACGCCTGCTCTTCTCCCAGCCGGCGGGGAGCGACGTGGACGCCACCATCGTCACCGGCATCAACGACAGTGAGCTTGCCCCCGGCCACCGCATCGTCTCGGCGGCTTCCTGCACCACCAACTGCCTGGTGCCGGTGCTCACCGTGCTGGACGACGCGCTGGGCATCGAGCACGGCGTCACCACCACCATTCACTCGGCGATGAATGACCAGCCGGTGATCGACGCCTACCACCAGACCGACCTGCGGCTGGCCCGCTCGGCGATGCACTCCATCGTGCCGGTGGACACCGGCCTGGCGCGGGGCATCAACCGCCTGATGCCCCATCTGGCCGGGCGCTTCGAATGCCTGCACGTGCGGGTACCGACCATCAACGTCTCGGCCATGGATCTCGCCATCACGGTGCGCCGAGACACCTCCGTCGCCGAGGTCAATGCCCTGCTGGCCGAGGCCAGCCGCGGGCGCCTGGCCGGGCTGCTCGGCTATACCGAGGAGCCCATGGCCTCGGTCGACTTCAACCACGATCCCCGCTCCGGTATCGTGGACGCCACCCAGACCCGGGTGGCCGGCGGCCGCCTGATCAAGCTGTTGTGCTGGTTCGACAACGAGTGGGGCTTCGCCAACCGCATGCTCGACGTCGCCCGGCGGCTTGCCGCGATGCCACCCGACAACGCCTGACCCTCCGCTTCCGGTTTCCAGATGAGGACCACGCCCCGATGAACGTGCGCAAGATGACCGACCTCGACCTCAACGGCAAGCGCGTGCTGATCCGCGAGGACCTGAACGTGCCCGTCAAGCACGGCAAGGTGACCAGCGACGCCCGCCTGCGCGCCAGCCTGCCCACCATCCAGGCGGCTCGTGATGCCGGCGCCAAGGTGATGCTGATGAGCCACCTGGGCCGGCCCACCGAAGGCGAGCCCGCGGAGGTGTTCTCCCTGGCACCCGTGGCAGAGCACCTGGGCGAACTACTAGGCCGCCCGGTGACCCTGATCAGCGACTACCTGGACGCTTCCCTCGACCTGGCCGACGGCGAAGTGGTGCTGCTCGAGAACGTGCGCTTCAACGTCGGCGAGAAGAAGGATGACGAGACCCTGGCGCAGCAGTATGCCGCCCTCTGTGACATCTACGTGATGGATGCCTTCGGCACCGCCCACCGCGCCCAGGCCTCCACCCACGGCGTGGCACGCTTCGCCCCCACCGCCTGCGCAGGCCCCCTGCTGGCCGCCGAACTCGACGCCCTGGAGAAGGCACTGGCCACTCCGGCGCGCCCCATGACGGCCATCGTCGGCGGCTCCAAGGTCTCCACCAAGCTCGACGTGCTCACGGCACTTGCCGAAAAGTGTGACCAGTTGATCGTCGGCGGCGGCATCGCCAATACCTTCATTGCCGCGGCCGGGCACCCGGTGGGCAAGTCCCTGCATGAGGCCGACCTGGTCGGCCAGGCCCGAGCACTGATGGAGAAGGTCGAGATACCCTTGCCCACCGACGTCGTGGTCGCCACCGAATTCTCCGAATCGGCCGAGGCCGTGGTCAAGCCGGTGGACCAGGTCAATGATGACGAGATGATCCTCGACATCGGCCCCCAGACCGCCGCACGCCTGGCGGGCATGCTCAAGGACGCCGGCACCATCCTCTGGAACGGCCCGGTAGGCGTGTTCGAGATCGACCAGTTCGGCCAAGGCACCAAGGTGATCTCGAAAGCCATCGCCGAGAGCCCGGCCTTCTCCATCGCCGGCGGCGGCGACACCCTGGCGGCCATCGACAAATATGGCATCGCAGAGCAGGTATCCTATATTTCCACCGGCGGCGGGGCCTTCCTCGAGTATGTCGAGGGCAAGACCCTGCCGGCCGTGGCCGCCCTCGAAGCCGCCGCCGACCGCGCCTGACCGGCGCCGGCAACCGATCCCCAACGACTGACACGCGGCGCCCGAGCGGTGCCCCGATCAAGCAAACAAGGTGACCCCATGGCACTGATCAGCATGCGCCAGATGCTGGACCACGCCGCCGAGCGCGGCTACGGCATCCCGGCCTTCAACGTCAACAACCTCGAGCAGATGCGCGCCATCATGGAAGCCGCCGACGCCACCGACTCGCCGGTGATCGTCCAGGCCTCCGCAGGCGCCCGCAAATACGCCGGCGCCCCCTTCCTGCGCCACCTGATACTGGCCGCTGTGGAGGAGTTCCCACATATCCCGGTGGTGATGCACCAAGACCACGGCACCAGCCCCGCGGTCTGCCAGCGCTCCATCCAACTGGGTTTCTCCTCGGTGATGATGGACGGCTCCCTGGGCGAGGACGGCAAGACCCCGATGGACTACGACTACAACGTCGACGTCACCCGGCGCACCGTCGAGATGGCCCACGCCTGCGGCGTCTCCGTCGAGGGTGAGCTGGGCTGCCTGGGCAGCCTGGAGACCGGCATGGCCGGCGAGGAAGACGGCATCGGCGCCGAGGGCAAGCTGGACATGGAGCAGATGCTCACCGACCCGGAGGAGGCCGCCGACTTCGTCAAGGCCACCCGGGTGGATGCCCTGGCCATCGCCATCGGCACCAGCCACGGCGCCTACAAGTTCACCCAGCCGCCCACCGGCGACACCCTCTCCATCCAGCGCATCAAGGAGATCCACGCCCGCATCCCCGACACCCACCTGGTGATGCACGGCTCCTCCTCGGTGCCCCAGGAGTGGCTCGAGGTGATCAATCGCTTCGGCGGCGAGATTCCCGAGACCTACGGCGTGCCGGTCGAGGAGATCGTCGAGGGCATCAAGCACGGCGTGCGCAAGGTCAATGTCGACACCGACCTGCGCCTGGCTTCCACCGGGGCGGTGCGCCGCTTCCTGGCGGAGAACCCCAGCGAGTTCGACCCGCGCAAGTTCCTCAAGGAGACCGTGTCCGCCATGCGCGACATCTGCATCGCGCGCTATGAGGCCTTCGGCAGCGCCGGCAACGCCTCCCGGATCAAGCCGATCAGCCTCGAGGCCATGGTCGGCCGCTATGAGAGCGGCGAGCTCGACCCCAAGGTGAAGTGACCCGCCCGCTTGAATCGCGAGGGCGGCCCAACGGGGCCGCCCTTGTTGTTGCTGGGCCGGCATCACGCGCCTCAGAGGGTTTCCCCGGGCCTCCACGCAAGCCCGAAGCGCCTTAACTCGTCGCGCTCGTGACCGACGGCGTCATGGCCAGGGCCGATGACCGTTCGGTTTATGACTAGCCCGACGACGCCGTAGCCTGCCTTCAATCCACGCGAACACGTACCCCCGCGGCTCATAGACCCCCGTTACGACATACCGAAGCGTGTAGGGATTGTGGAGTGTCGCCTGCAGGATCGGCTCCACTTGAGGCGTACTGCAGAACAGGAGCTCATCGCCAACCTCGAGCGGTAAGGTCTTATCCGGCAACATGATCGACTGCCCTGCCCGGCGAACGGCGAGCGCCTCGCACGGGAGCCCTTCCGGGAAGACGCGCGCATCGCGGCACAGGGCACCCAACGCCACCACCCCTCCGGCATCCAGATATTCGATCACCGCCGGCGCTTCCTCCGGGACCAGCCTGACCGACCACAGGTGCGGTGGCTCCGTGCCTACTGCCCCTTGCAGACGGGCCACTAGTGCTTCCGTCTGGGCCGGCTCACGCGCCTCCAGCCACTCGATCAGTTCCTGGATGAGAGGAGAGATCAACAACTTCAGGATGCGGCGTGCCGTCGTCAGGCTGTGCTGGAGAACCAGATCGGCCCGAGCGGCATCGAACGCGACCTGATTCTCATGGCTGTCCTGACGCACGATACGGAACGCATCGGGATTGAGCTCCGTCACCGACAACAACGTACTGAGATTGTCAGAATCGCGATTCGTCGCGGCGACGACCCCGGCCGCGTCGTCTATCCCCGCGGTCACCAAGGCGGCATGATCGGCGTGTGACTGAACCATGACCGTACCTTCTTCGGCCACTTTGGCGTCCACACCCGGATCGATAATACGTACGCCAATTCCATGGGCCAGGAGGTTGCGTTGGACCCAGTGTCCCATCCGTCCGTATCCACAAAGAATCCAGTCGCCTCGTGGAACGTTTACCGGCACACCGAGTTTGACACCCGGTGTGCACACGAACCACGCATTCAGGTTGTGCAGTTCGGGGCGTGCGATCGCCCAGTAAACGAGCTGGGCGAAGATCTCGAACGGGTCGACGACCGTGACATTGTCCAGCGCCCTCAGATTATCCTCGTGGCGGGCCGAGGTCGAACGACAGATGACCCGGAGCCGCGGGTTCAGGTGCCGTGCCATTACCGCGATCTTGAGGTTGGCGTCTTCATCGTTCGTCAGCGCGACCAGGGCCCGGCATGTGGGGTGTGCGACACCCGCGGCCAGGAGGTGTTTGGGGGCGCTGGCGTCCGCGCAGAGCCCCGGCATCGCAACCGTGTAGTCGCGCACACCCAGCGCCTTGATGCGCTCCGGGTCGGAGTCGAGTATCACCGCGCGCATATGATGGTCGCTCAGGCCACGGGCAAGCAGACTGCCGGTATCGCCGAAACCGCACAGGATGATGAAAGGTTCCACGTTGCCCTTGACCTTGCGGGCAAACTGGACCCCATCCATGGCCTGGATGAAATGGGGGTTCTGCACCAGGCCTATCAAGGACCCGAGCGCATAGAACCAGGCAAACACACCGGTATAGAGGCAGAAGATCGTCCACAGGCGTTGCTCATTGCTGAAGACGTTCGGCAGTTCACCGAAACCGGTCGTGGTAGCCGTATAGGTGAAGAAATAGAACGCATCAAAAAGACTCATGTAGGTCGTTTCTCCATCGACGACCCGGCCAGGCACCAGGGCCATGCCCATGATGCCCACCGAATACACGAGCAGTAGCGCAAACAGCGGCCGGCGCATGTAGCGCAGGACAACCGTCGCCACACGGTCGAGATCGGAGGTCTGCGTCACGCGTTCAATCCTCCATATGCCTGCCCCGGATCGCGGCTGCCACGTTGAACCGACCGGCGCACCGTGCTAGCGCCGCGACAGCAGCGTATCGCCGACAAGGATTACCGTCGCGACGATATTCGCGACCAACGCTCCCCTTGCGATCGAGACGATACTTGCCATTTCTCCAGGCCCCGGCCCACCCCCGCCAACGGGCTCCACGACGATCCAGACGACACGCGCCGTGATCAGCAGAAGGCCGGCAACCAGTCCAGATGCCAGCAGCAACGCCCCGGTCTGGGAGCGATCCCCCAGTTTCAGGCCGATCGCAACCAGGTTGACGATGATGGCCAACGTGAGAATCCAGACATTGTGATGTGCGGCAGTCTCGACACCACCCGCGACGAACGCGGAATTGAGGCTCAAAGTCAGGATGATAAAAAAACCGAATATTACGCGTTCGAAATTCATGAGCCTGCTCCTGGCCGGGGCGCGACGTCAGTATAGGCATTAGCCTACGATGACCGCGAACGGCAACATCGTGACACCCTCCCGATATTCAAGAACACTGTTCACAAAATGCATGAGCTGGGCTTTAATGTTGGGCAGAAAGACGCGACATCTGTAA
>CAYWBG010000053.1:0-14392 GCA_964456005.1 uncultured Halomonas sp. | reverse complement strand
TCGGCGGGCAGCGCCAGGTCGGCGGGCTTGAGCGCCAGATGCATGCCGGCTGCCTTGCGCGCCTCGCGTAGCTCGTCGAGCTCCTCGCTGGTGCGATAGCACTTGAAGGCGTGTCCCGCTTCGACAAGCTGGCGGGCATATTCACCATAGATGTCGCCGCGTTCGCTCTGGCGGTAGGGTCCGTGGGGGCCGCCCACATCGGGTCCCTCGTCCCACTCCAGCCCCAGCCAGCGCAGGGAGTCGAGGATCATCTGTTCGGATTCCGGTGTGGAGCGCACCCGATCGGTATCCTCGATGCGCAGGATGAACTGACCACCGTGTTGTCGGGCAAAACAGAGGTTAAAAAGGGCAATATAAGCGGTGCCCACGTGGGGATCGCCGGTAGGCGACGGCGCGATACGAGTGCGTACGGTCATGTCGTGCGGTGTCCCGGAACCATGAATGGATATAGCTGAGGGCATTATACGCGTCTGACTCCGACCGGGCAGCCGCCACAGGGAATCATCTCCCCCGATCACGGTCCATGTCAGACGCTGCCAGGGAGACACTCATATGCTGCCAACACTGCCCGATGCTTTCACTGCCCTAGTCACCGGTGCCTCCGGGGGAATCGGTTCCGCCGTTGTCGATGCCCTGCTGGCCAGTCACCGCCCCGGCCGGGTGATCGGGGTAAGCCGGGACACAACCTCCCGGCCCGATGAGCGCTACGAGCCTCTGGCCGCTGACATCAGCACCCCTGAGGGGCTGGCCAGTGTGGAGGCGAGGCTGGGCGCCGTGCCGCTTCACTTGGTGTTCAATGCCGTCGGCCTGTTACATGACGAAACCCGCGACATTCATCCGGAAAAGAAGCTCGACGACCTCAGCGCCGATGCCATGACGCGACTGTTCCATGTTAACGCCGCCACCCCGGTGCTGCTGCTGAAGGCCCTACAGCCTAGCCTCAAGGGACACCACCCGGTGCTTATCGGCAGTCTGTCGGCACGCGTGGGGGCCATTGGTGATAACCGGCTGGGGGGCTGGTATGCCTATCGGGCCAGCAAGGCCGCCCATAACATGCTGATGAAGACCGCGGCCATCGAGCTACGCCGCCTGAACCCAGTGGCCACACTGGCCTGCCTGCACCCAGGCACCACCGACACCGCACTGTCGAAGCCCTTCCAGGCCCGGGTACCCGAGGACAAGCTGTTCACTTCCGCCTTCGTGGCCAAGCGGCTACTGGCGGTGCTGGGGGAGCGCAGCCCCGAGGAGAGTGGCTGCTTTTACGACTGGGCGGGAGATCCCGTGTCTTGGTAGTCGCCATAAACGGTCGTTAAACGACAATGGCCCGGGTAGCGTTGATGCGTGCTCTTGCACACACCTAATCGTTCCCACATGATGCCCAATCAAATTACAAGCTGATCAATAGTCCACAGGAACGAAGATGGTTTCATTAGGCCCACGTATCAAGGAGCTCCGGCTGGAGGCGAACCTCAACAAGGCCGCCCTGGCCCGACGAGTCGGGGTATCCGACGTCACCATCTCCTACTGGGAATCGGGTGCCATCAAGCAGATCGGTCATGAGCGCCTAGTGGCTCTGGCCCAGGCGCTGGGCTGCCCGCTCTCTCGGCTGATCGAGGGGAAAGCCAGCGGCATCGCCACACCACTCTACCTGCACAGCCACCCGCCGGCCCCCTGGCAGGATCCCGGAGCCGGACGTATCGAGATGCCCTTCGAGCTGGTGTCGTGTCAGGACTGGGAAGGCGACTGCTTCCTGCTAACCCCGGCGCCGGAAGAGCGGTTCGACTTTATTACCGCGGGCGACCTGGTGGCGATCGCCCCTACCGACACCTTTCGACAGGAAGGACTCTACCTGATCGAAAGCGAAGGGCGCCATTGCATCAAGCGCGTCAGCCAGGGGACCACCGGCGAGCTCCAGTTTCAGGGTGACGATAGCGATGAGGTCATCGGCTACACACCCGATATACGCCTGTTGGGTAAGCTGGTGTCTCGCTGGCAGGCCGGCTCGCTATAGTGGAAGAGGATGTCCCCCAAGGTTACTCGACACCCAACACCTCCACCTGGTCGGAAGTCCGCCGGGGCTCGCTGCCCACCAGAAAACGACGCGAGTTGCTCGCCACCTGACCCAGTCCGTGTCGCGAGGTGCTAACCAGCGGGCCACTTAGATGCTCGCCCTGGTCGCCAATTTGCTGACGCACCTCCCGCGGCTGAACGCTCGCCTCAGGCAGGTTCACGGTGATGGTATAGCTGCCATCCGGCAGGCCGCTGCCGGGTCCGAACGGGCCCGCCGCGAACTCACCCTCGTCCAGCGTCGTGCGTTGCTGCCAGCGTACGCCGCTAAGTTCCCGCTCCACCACGATCAGCAGGCTCGCCCCATCGGGCAGATTGCTCTCCCCTTCCACCTCCAGACGGCGGTCGGTGCGCAGACTCGCCTCGAACTCGATCGACACCGGTTCTGTGAAGGGCTCCACCGCCGGCTCGGGCTCGGTTTCGGGGGCTGGCTCGCTGGCTACCTCGGCCTCGTCCAGGACCTCATCCGGGGCGGTATCGTCGCCACCGCATCCTGCCAGCAGCAATACCGCCACACCCACTCCGCACCACCGACACCATGCTTTCATTCAAGACCTCCCAGCCGATGATTCTGTTGCCAGACTACCACCGGCGGGGGGCACGCGTCCTGTCCGGCAGGTCAACGCGACTCGGCACACGCCCGACACAGGGTGGTGTAGGGAAGCGCCTCCAGCCTGGCCTTCGGGATCGCCTCACCGCAAGACTCGCAGGCGTCGCCCTGCCCCGCCTGCAGCCGGGCCAAAGCCCGCATCACCTGATGCAGCTCCTCCTCGGCCTCGTGCTCCAGGCCGTCGATGACGTCATCGTTCTGCAGCTGGACCGCCTGCTCCTCCATATCCTTGTCCAGCGGCCCTTCCTTCTGCTCCTTATGGGCCCGGTAGCGCTCCAGTCGCGCGATCAGCTCTTCGCGCAGCTCCTCCAACACCCGTTTCCGGTCAGACATGAGGTCTACTCCTGTCATCGTGACGTGGTCTGCAGCGCCTCTCAAGCGCGGCCCTTACTTACTTCATAGCACAATGCCCCACTGCCGACCCCGACTCGGATCAAGCCTTCCCCATGAGGTAGCGTGGACCAGGGTCGAGAGCCGTGATGAGTTTTCCTCTACACTGCTGCCCCTAATTGCCTGAACCCATCGCAGGGTCTCTATCACCGAACAAACATGCAGAAGGAGTAAAGACATTGGATCCCACCTGGTGGCTGGCCTATCTGGCCCTTGGCGGCTTCGTCGGCCTGATGGCCGGACTGCTCGGCATCGGCGGCGGCGGCATCATGGTCCCGATCCTGACATCCCTATTCGTGATCCAGGGGGTACCCCACGAGCACATCGCCCACCTAGCGCTGGGTACCGCCATGGCCGCCATCGTGCCATCCGCCTCGGCCAGCCTCTGGACTCACCACCGGCATGAGGCGGTGCGCTGGCACATCGTGCGCTACATCACGCCCGCCATCCTCCTCGGCACCTTCCTGGCGACTTTCATCGCCGCCCTGATGCCGACCCGCGGCCTAGCAGTATTCTTCGCCGCCTTCATGGTACTCATGTCTCTGCAGATGCTCGCCAATCTCAAACCCAAGCCCGCCCGCACCCTGCCGGGCCCGGTCGGCCTGTCCGGTGCAGGGCTAGGTATTGGCGGCATCTCCGCGCTGGTGGCCATCGGCGGCGGCTCGCTCACCGTGCCCTTCCTGACCTGGTGCAACGTCCGGCTGCCCCACGCCATCGGCACCTCGGCCGCGGTGGGGCTGCCGATCGCCCTTGCCGGCACATTGGGCTACCTCATCAACGGCTGGGGAACCGCTGGACTGCCAGAGGCCGCCTGGGGCTATGTCTACCTGCCCGCCCTGCTGCTCATGGCACCATTCAGTATCCTTACCGCTCCTCTCGGCGCGCGGCTAGCGCACCGTCTGCCGGTGGGGATCCTCAAGCGGGTGTTCGCCTTCATGCTGATGGCCCTGGCGCTGCAGATGCTCTATACGGTGTTCACCGCCTGAGACCCGGCCGATCCATGCCGGCTCTCGATACTCTTCCCAGGGGGCTGCCCATCAGGTCATGCCAAGGGCCACGTAGCCCTCCTCGGTGAGCGTCAGGGTCTCGCCCTGACCGGAACCACTATGCGCCGTCACCGTGATCAGCCCCTTCCCCTCCAGGGCCGCGATATCCTCGCGCATCTCAGGCAGCAGAGCGTCCTCGTCGGAGTGGCCGAAGGGCGAGGACAGCACCCCTCCATGCTGCAGCACACGAGCCAGAATCTCCAACTGGTGGTCAGTGAGGTCATGAGGCATGGCCGTCTCCTTGAAGAAAATGTTCCAAGATGATTGCCGGTTGGTCTTGAAGCGTTTTCACGGGTGCTCCAGCGGATGATGGAATAGATTATTAGTGTGGAACGCTCGGACATCCGCACCTTCCTCCCCGCATCCTTGCGGCCATCCATCATGCCCGAGCAGGAGGTCAAAGTGGACACCATCACCCTCACTCACAAGGTACAGGGTCTCACTCTCATCTGCCGCCGCTGTGGCAATACCGATGAGCCGGTCTCTCTCCATCTAAACCGCTTCCAGGTCGAGGAACTCTCCCACGACACCGGCACCCTGCGCTGCCTGAACTGCCAGGCCACGGCGACCATCCCGCTTCACGAATTGGACCCGATCGCTTTCTTCAGAGCCGGCTAGAAGCGCACGGAGGCCATGGCGCCAACATGGGCAACCCGCAGCCTGGGCTGATAGAATAGTGACCTCCTCGAACAACCCCGTGATGCCCGATGCCCCAGCTCGACCGCACCTTCTCCGTGGCCCCCATGATGGATTGGACGACCCGCGACTACCGCGCTTTCGCCCGCACCCTGACCCGTCGTGCGCTGCTCTACACCGAGATGGTCACCACCGGCGCCATCCTGCACGGCAGCCCCCGGGAGCGTTTCCTGGGCTTCGATGCGGTGGAGCACCCGCTGGCCCTGCAGCTGGGCGGCAGCGACCCTGGCGAGCTCGCCGAGTGTGCGGCCATCGCCGAAGCCTGGGGCTATGACGAGGTCAACCTGAACGTAGGCTGCCCCAGCGATCGGGTGCAGAACAACCTGATCGGCGCCTGCCTGATGGGCCACCCCGAGACGGTGTCCGCCGGGGTCCGCGCCATGCGCGAGGCGGTGTCGATCCCGGTCACCGTGAAGTGCCGCATCGGCATCGATGACCAGGATGAAGACGCCGACCTTGAGCGCTTCATTGCCACGGTAGCCGACGCTGGCTGCGAAGTCTTCATCGTGCACGCCCGCAAGGCCTGGCTGCAGGGGCTCTCCCCCAAGGAGAACCGCGACATCCCGCCGCTGAACTACCCCAGGGTGCACCGCCTGAAGGCGAGCCGCCCGGAGCTGCATATCGGCATCAACGGCGGCATCAAGACCCTCGACGAATGTCGGGCGCAGCTCGAATGGGTCGACAGCGTAATGGTCGGCCGCGAGGCCTACCAGAACCCCTGGCTGCTGACCGAGGTGGACCAGGCGCTCTACGGCGAGCCGGGCCCGGCGGCCAGCCGCCACGCTGCGGCCCGGGCCTTCCGTCCCTACATCGCCCGGCGCCTCGAGGAAGGCGCCAAGCTCAACCACATCACTCGCCATCTGCTGGGGCTCTTCCAGGGCCAGCCGGGCGGCCGCAAGTTTCGCCGCCACCTCTCCGAGAACGGCCATCTCGACGGCGCCTGCCTGCGCGTCTTCGATGATGCCCTATCCCTGGTTCCCGAGCGGGAACACGCCGACGCGGCCTGACAACGCCGCATCGCTCACCTGGCGTCAGGCGCTCCTGCCGTCGCGGCAATGGTTCACTCCGTGGACAGTATCGAGATTGCTCAATAGAGCGCGTCGGGTGGCGGTGGCGCCAGGCTGGAGTGAAAGTCCTCGACGGCGCTCTCGGCCTCCTCGATGGCGTCGAAACGCGCGACATGAAAGAGGGCTTCCCCTTCGTTGGCCAACGGCAGCCGGCTCATGCCGATGACGATACCATCGGCCGTGGAGATCACCTCCCCTTCCGCATTGCCGAAGGGGTCGGCGACCCGGCCCAGCACGTCGCCCTTGCCAACCCGGGCCCCCAGCCGCACCCTAGGTCTCAGGATGCCGTCGATGGGGGCCCGCGCCCAGCTTGAGCCGTTGGCGATCTCCGCCGCCGGCGGTGTCCGGCGGCGCTGTTCGCCGGTCAGCATGCCCAGCCGACGCATCACCCGCAGCACCCCACGTACCCCGGGGGTGATCGCCCACTCGTCGAAACGCAACGCCTCGCCGGCTTCGTAGGTGAGCACCGGGATACCGCGATTCTGGGCGTAATGGCGCAGGCTCCCTTCGCGCAGCTCGGCATTGAGAATCACCGGCGCTCCGAAGGCGTTGGCCATGCGCTCGGTCTCGCCCCCCGGCGTTAGCTGGGCCCGGATCTGCGGCAGGTTGGTACGATGGATCGCCCCGGTGTGGAGGTCGATGATATGCGAGGCGTGGTCGACAATCTGATCGCGGAACAGGGCGGCGATACGCCCCCCCAGCGAGCCCGATTCGCTGCCCGGGAAGCAGCGGTTGAGGTCGCGGCGGTCGGGCAGGTAGCGGCTGTGCTGCACGAAGCCGAACACGTTGACGATGGGTGCCGCAATCAGCGTCCCGCGAATCCCCTGAAGCTGCTTCGAACGCAGCAGACGGCGCACGATCTCCACCCCGTTGATCTCGTCGCCATGAATGCCACCACACACCAGCAGTGTGGGCCCCAACTGGCGGCCGTGGACCACCTCCACCGGGATGTAGAGCGGCGCATGGGTATAGAGCCGTGCCACCGGCACATCGATCTGGGTGCGGCTGCCGGGGGCGATGCGGACATCGGCGAGTTCGAAGGGCGCGCGTGCCATGGGGACGGTCATCCTGTGAAGAGGCAGGGACCCCTTTATACCCGGGTCATCACGGCATTGGCGAGGACGGCCAGGCATGGCGGAGCGTATTGCCATTAACCATACATTCACGAATGTAAAAGCCGGGGTGATCGGTTAGAATAGGGCCACTGTCACTGGAGGGAGGTCGCCCCGCATGGCGAGAAAGACCAAGGCCGAGGCCGCTGCCACTCGTGAGGCCCTGCTCGATGCCGCCGAGGAGGTGTTTCTCGAGAAGGGCGTGGCCCGCACCTCCCTGGAACAGATCGCTCGCCACGCCGGCATGACCCGGGGCGCCGTCTACTGGCACTTTCGTAACAAGGCCGACCTCTTCCAGGCCATGCTGCAGCGAGTGCGCATGCCCTTCCAGGAACTGGTGGAAGAGATCGGTGACCCGGGGCTTGTCGACACCCCCCTGGAGGCGATCCGCCTGGCCTGTCGCAGCGGCTTTGAGCGCCTGGAGCGGCCCCGCTACCGCCGCGTGCACGCCATCCTGATCCACCACTGCGAGGTGTTTGGCGACATCGACCCCCTGGCCATGCAGAACGAGATGGCCGAGGAAGCCTGCGGTGCCCTGCGCGACTACCTGCAGTGCGCCGGCCGTCTCGGCCAACTGCGCGAGGATCTGTCGCCGGAACTGGCCGCCAAGCTGCTGCAGTCGATGCTCGGCGGCCTGTTCCATGACTGGCTGCGTAACCACGAGCAGTTCTCCATCCTGGAACAGGGCATGCGACTGGTGGAGACTCAGCTGAGGCTCTATGGCCCCACGACCTGACCGCCATGCCGGGGATCCCTGAGTGGCGGGCGCGCCTTGGCTATCGCCCCGATTTGCGAGCAAAAAACCCGTCGATAGCGCCCTGAGCCTCCACTGAGCGGCAGCGCTCGAGCAGCGCCTGCTCCTCCCGATCCAGGGCAGCGCCGATCGCCTCGGCCTGCCCCTCCCGCATCAGGGCCTTGGTGGCCAGCAGCGCATCGAATGGCTTGGCGAGCAGGCGGGCGGCGCAGTCGAACGCCTGCTCCAGTGCCCGGCCGTCCGGCGCGGTATCGCTCAGTATTCCCATCTCGCGGGCCTCTGCGGCAGTGAACGCCTGTCCCAGCAGCAGCATCTGCGCAGCGGCCTTGCTGCCCGCCAGCCGTGGCAGCAGCCAGGTGGTGCCCCCCAGCGGGCTCAGGGCAAAGTGGGTGAAGGGCAGATAGAGTTTCGTCGAGCTACCCGCATAGGCGAAATCGCAGTGCAGCAGCATCGAGATACCGAGCCCCAGGGCGATGCCCTCCGCCGCGGCAATGGTCGGCTTGGGAAAGGCATGGAGGCGGCGCAGGAAATCGATGGCCGGCACGCTGTCGGCCTCGGCCAGGGCCTGGTAGTTGGCCAGGTCGTTGCCCGCCGTGAAGCAGTTCTCGGTGCCGGTGATGATCAGCACCCTGACGGCGTCGTCCGCCTCGGCCGTCTCCAGCCCCTCGATCAACTGCGTATAGCTCGCCGCGTCGAGGATATTGCGCCGCTCGGGGCAGCTGATCCTGAGCAGCATGATGCCGTCATCCCGAGGGACCGCAGTGATTCGGGTCGCCATACCGTGTCTCCCTTGTAGTGATTCAGGCCGACTTGCGCGCTCGGCGCCAGGTGGTCAGGTCATCCAGCAGCTTGTAGGCCAGCGGCACGAAGATCAGCGCCAGGGAGCTGGCCATGATCATGCCGCCCACGACGACGGTGCCGATCTCCTGGCGGCTGTTGGCACCGGCACCGGTCGCGAACACCAGCGGCAGGGTGCCGATGATGAAGGTCAGCGCCGTCATCAGGATGGCACGAAAACGCTGCTGAGCCGCGGCGAGAGCGGCCTCGGTGGAGCTTTTCCCCTCGCGGCGGTTCTGGGCGGCGAACTCCACGATCAGAATGGCGTTCTTGGCCGCCAGGCCGATCAGCACCAGCAGGCCCACCTGGAAGTAGATGTCGTTGGGGAAGCCGCGCAGCATGGCGGCCAGCGCCGCCCCGAGCACCCCGAAGGGCACCGCTGTCGCCACCGCCAGGGGCAGCGACCAGCGCTCGTACTGGGCGGCCAGGATCAAAAATACCATCAGCATGCCCAGGCCGAAGGCCAGGCCGCCGGCGCCCGCAGCGGCGTCCAGCTGGAACGCCTCGCCGGTCCAGCCCAGCATCACATTGCCATCCTCCAGGACCGCAGCGGCCACCTCCTCCATGGCATCCTTGGCCTGGCCGGTAGTGTAGCCCGGCGCCGCGTCGGCCAGGAACTTGGCGGCGGAGTAGACGTTGTAGCGGTTGAGGATATCCGCCCCGGACTCCCGGTTCAGGGTCACCACCGAGGAGAGCGGGATCATCTCACCGGTCTCGGAGCGCACGAAGACCTTGTTGAGATCCTCCGGCTGGCTGCGGAACTCACCCTCCGACTGCAGGTTCACCTGCCAGTTGCGCCCCGCCAGGGTGAAGTCGTTCACGTACATGGAGCCGAAGGTGCTCTGCATGCTGGCAAACACCTCGTTGACCGGCACCCCCATGGCCCGAGCCTTCTCGCGATCCAGCTCGGCCCGGTAGCGAGGGATGGAGGTGTCCAGGGTGGTACGGGCATTGGTCAGCTCGGGACGCTCGTTGGCCGCCGCCGCCAGCCTGCCGGCCAGCTCGGCGATCTCGTCGGGAGTGGACTCGCCGCGCACCTGCAGGTAACCCTCCACCCCGCCGGTGAGCGACAGCCCCTGGATCGGCGGCGGGGCAAACGAAATCACCTGCGCCTCAGGGATGCCGCCCCCCATGCCCATGATCCGCCCGGTGAGCGACTGGGCGTCCTGGCCGGGGCCCTCCCGCTCCCCCCAGTCGGCCAGGTTGGCGAAGCCCACCCCCGTATTGCTGCGCAGGGCGCCGGCGATGATGTCGAAGCCCGCAAAAGAGGTGAACTCGTCGACCTCGTCCATCTCCAGCAGCATGGCCGAGACCTGATCCCGCACCGCCTCGGTGCGCGGCAGCGCCGACACCTGGGGCAGCTGGTAGACCACCAGCGCTACGCCCTGATCCTCCTGGGGCACCAGCCCCGGGGGCAGGCGCGACATGGTAAACAGCGTCACGGCGATCACGCCGATGAACAGCACCACGCCGACCACCGCGTGACGCAGCAGCTTGCCAACCAGCCAGCTGAAGCCCTGGGTGAGCCTGTCGAAACCGGCATTGAACCACTGGAAGGGCTTGGCCACGCCGTGGGTCTGCTTGTCCAGCAGCAGCGCGCACATGGCCGGTGTCAGGGTCAGCGCCACCACCCCCGAGACCACCACCGAGACCGCGATGGTCACCGCAAACTGGCGGTAGAGTTCACCGGTCAACCCGCCCAGGAAGGTGACCGGGGCAAAGACCGCCACCAGCACCAGGGTCGAGGCCACCACGGCACCCGACACCTGCTTCATGGTCTCGATGGAGGCCTCGCGGGCCTTCATGCCCTTCTCTTTGATCAGCCGGTCGACGTTCTCCAGCACGATGATGGCGTTATCCACCACGATGCCGATGGCCAGCACCAGACCGAACAGGGTCAGCAGGTTGACCGAGAAACCGAAGGCCAGCATGCCGGCGAAGGTACCGATCAGCGACACCGGGATGGCCACCACCGGGATCAGGGTGGCCCGCAGGTGCTGCAGGAACAGGAAGGTCACCACCACCACCAGCCCCACCGCCATCAGCAGGGTGATGAACACCTCGCGAATGGAGATCTCGACGAACTCGGTCGTATCGTAGGGCACCGTGTAGGTCAGCCCCTCAGGGAAACGCTCGGAGATCTCCTCCAGTGTCTCGTGCACCGCATTGGCGGTTTCCAGGGCATTGGCGCCCGGCTGCAGGTAGACGCCCATGGGCACGGCGTTCTGGCCGTTGTAGGTGGCCGAGAAGGCGTAGTTCTGAGAACCCAGCTCGGCGCGGGCCACGTCGCCCAGGCGCAGGGTACTGCCATCCTGCTCGGCACGCAGGATGATGGCCTCGAACTGCTCGGGATCGGAGAGCTGGCCGCGAGTGGTCACCGTAAAGGTGAAGGCCTGCCCTTCCGGGGAGGGCTCGGCGCCCAGGCTGCCCGCGGCGAACTGGGCATTCTGCTCGCGGATGGCCCCGGCCACATCGGCGGGTGTCAGGTCGTACTGAGCCATCTTGTCGGGGCTGAGCCAGACGCGCATGGAATAGTCCTGGGCGCCGAACAGCGAGGCGTCGCCCACGCCGGGAATCCGCACCAGCTCGTCCAGCACATTGAGCAGCCCGTAGTTGGACATGAAGAGCACGTCGCGACTGCCATCCGGCGAGAAAAGCACCGGCACCATCAGGATATTGCTGGAACGGGCTTCGACGCGCACGCCCTGGTCGCGCACCTGCTGAGGCAGGCGGGCCGTCGCCGCCTGGACGCGGTTGTTGACGTTGATGGCGGCCTGGTCGGGATCGGTGCCCATCTCGAAGGAGATGGTGATCTGCAGGCTGCCGGAGTCGGTGGACGTCGACTCCATGTAAAGCATGTTGTCGACGCCGTTGATCTCCTGCTCCAGCGGTGCCGCCAAGGATTCGGCAATTACCTCGGCGCTGGCGCCGGGATAATTGGCCTGCACGACCACCTGGGGCGGCACCACGTCCGGGTACTGCTCCACCGGCAGGGCCCTCAGTGCCGCCAGGCCGGCCAGCATGATGATGATGGAGATGACCGCAGCGAAGATCGGCCGATCGATGAAGAACCTGAGCATCATGCCTCCTCGTCTGCAGGGTCGGCATCATCCGCCATCGCCTCGGCAGCCGTCTCGGTGCCATCGACGTCTTCGGCCGATTCCGCCTCGCTGACCTGAACCGTCATGCCGTCCTGCAGTGTCACCAGGCCGCTGACCACCAGGCGATCACCGGCCGCGAGGCCCGACAGCACCACCTGGCGACCATCGACGATGGGACCCAACTCCACGTCTCGCGCATAGGCAGACTCCTCCTCGACCACGAAGAGTCTCGGCCCCTGGGGCCCCTGGCCTACCGCCTCCTGGGGCACCAGGAAGACCTCCTCGAGTTCCTGCACCAGCACCCGCACTCGCACGAACTGTCCGGGGATCACATGGCCGTCGGGGTTGGGGAACACGGCCCGGGCCGAGACGCTGCCGGTGCGCGGATCGATGGTGCTGTCGGTGAAATCGACGCGGCCCGTCTCGGCATAGTCGCTGCCGTCGGGCAGGGTCAGCCAGGCCTCACGGGGGGCCTCAGCGTCGGCATTGCTCATGGCGCGGCGGGCGGCGCGCTGCAGGGCGGCATCCCGCTCGGGCAGCGAGAAGCGCACATGAATGGGATCCTGCTGAGTCACGCTGGTCAGCAGAGTGCCACGCTCGATCAGGCTTCCCTCGGGGAAGCTCTCCAGCCCCGTCAGGCCCGCCAGCGGCGCCTGCACCTCGGTATAGCTCAGGTTCAGCTCGGCGTTGGCCACGCCAGCCTCGGTCAGGGCCAGGCGCGCCTGGGCCAGTTCCCGGGCAGAGAGAGAGCTGTCGCGCTCGCGCTCGCTGACGGCGCTCTGGTTGAACAGGGTAGAGATCCGCTGCCACTCGCGGTTGGCCTGATTCAACTCGGCCTGGGCGTTGGCCCGCTCAGCCTCGGCGCGCTTGAGCTCGATCTCGTAAGGCTCGCGATCGATGCGGAAGAGGGCATCCCCCTTATCGACCACCTGCCCCTCCGTGTAGAGACGCTCCTCGAGGATGCCATCCACCCGGGCGCGGACCTCTACTTCACGGGACCCCCGGACGCGGGCCGCATACTCCTCGACCACTTCGACGCTGCGCGGCTCCACACTTACCGCGACCACCGGCGGCGGCGGTTGACCCTCACCGCCACCCATGGGGCCCCCGGCCTGATCGTTGTCCTGACCGCAGGCGGCAAGACCGACGGCCAACAGCAAGACCAGGGCCAGGGGTCGCAGGGGCCATAGCCCCGCCGGGGATGCCAATCGCATGAGAATGCCTCCACTCAAATCTTGTCGTCAGGGCAGTGCCGCCGCGCTGGCTGCCTGCAGTATCCGGAAAAGGTCGGCAATTATAGCTACATTCATGTATGTATACTAGCCACCGCTGACCTTCCCACCTTTCACAACAGCCAAAAAAAGTTCATCGCATTTCGGCGTGAAGGAGGCACCCTGTGGGAGCGCAATTCATTGCGCGAATGGCGCCGCAGGCGCCCCGGGGGCGTAATCTGCGTTATCGAATGCCGCCCAGGCGCCCTTCGACCTCCCTTCGCTCGGGAAACCCGAGCTCCCACTTGGACATTTCACACCGGTCTGCGAAGAACCAAAAAAAAACCGCCCTCGGGGTCAGGGCGGCAAGCAACTTAAGGCGGAGATATGTGTTACGACAGAACGTGCACGGAATGATCGTCATTCGAAGAGAGTGCGATACGCCGTGTCACAAAAACTTTAGACGCAGCACAGAAGTTGTGCAAGGTCTGTATAGCAAATTTTTCGTCTTGCCCGCTCCGCCACTCGTCCCAATGGGCAGAGTCGGCTACGCTGCTTTGCAACATTGCACCCTGACAGAGGAGAGAGTCGCCCATGGACTCGCTGGAACTGGTGAGAGTCGGACAGCTGGAGGTCGCGGTGCGCATCTGGCACCCCGGGGCGACAAGAACCGTGGTGGCGTGGCACGGCCTGGCACGCCATGGCGGTGACTTCGAAGACTTCGCCAGGGCGCTAGGCCCGAGTTGGCGGGTGCTGGCTCCCGACACCCCCGGGCGAGGCCTCTCGGGCTGGCCGCTCTTCCCTGCCCACGACTATCTCTACTCGCGCTATACGGCCCTGGCGATCGCCTTGCTCGACCACTTCGCCCTCGACAGCGTGCCCTGGGTGGGCACCTCCATGGGCGGGCTGATCGGCATGCTGCTGGCGGCGGACCCCGAGACGACGTCGCGCATAGAGCGGCTGGTGCTCAATGACGTGGGCCCGGAGCTGGACCCCCAGGGCCTGGCGGACCTGGGCCGCTACTTCGCCGCCCCCCACCGTTTCTCACGCTTCGGCGACCTTGAGGCCGAGTTGCGCCGCCACTATGCCGGTTTCGGCATCGACAGCGATGCCGCCTGGCGCCGCCTGGCGCTGGGCAGCGCACGACGACTGCCCGACGGCAGCTGGACCTACCACTATGATCCCCGTATCGGGGAGCAATTCATTCATGATACCCCCCGCGATACCTGGGCCGACTGGCAAGCCATCCGCTGCCCGCTGATGGTGGTTCGCGGCGCCGACTCACCGTTACTGCGCCACGACAGCGTCGAGCAAATGGCCCAGGCCCAGCCGGGACTGGTCACCCTGGAAGTCACCGGCTGCGGCCATGCCCCCTTCCTAGACCGGGCCGCCCAGGTGAACCCCATCGCCGATTTCCTCGAACGGCCGAGGGAGGCCCTGATGCCGGCTACGCCGGATGCTGCCGCCAACGGTTGGTGGAAGCGCCTGCTCGCAAAACTCA
>CAYWBG010000052.1:0-14484 GCA_964456005.1 uncultured Halomonas sp. | reverse complement strand
TGGCGCTTGGCGCTTGGCGCTCAGCAATGTTCCACGTGAAACGCCGCATCACACATCAAGGTTGGCCACCAATGCATAGCGCTCGATAAAGTCTCGCCGGGGCTCGACCTCGTCACCCATGAGGGTATTGAACATCATATCGGCGGCCACTGCGTCCTCGATAGAAACCCTGAGCATCCGACGTGTCTCGGGGTTCATGGTGGTATCCCATAGCTGGTCGGGATTCATCTCACCAAGACCCTTGTAACGCTGCAGGGAAAGGCCACGCTGGGCCTCGCTCATCAGCCACTCCAGTGCCTGATAGAAGGTACTGACACTCTTCTTGCGCTCGCCCCGGGCCACGTAGGCCCCCTCCTCCAGCAGGCTATCCAAGGTTTCTCCCAGGCCTGCAATGGCTCGGTAATCGGCACTGGTGAAGAAATCCAAACCCCAAACATAATCAGTCGTTACGCCGTGGGCGGCTAGCGTGACGGCGGGCAACCAGAGGCTGCGTTCGGCGTCCTCCTCGAGACGGAAGGTATAACGAGGACCTCCTTCGTAAGCTACCAGGGAATCCATCTCGGCCTGCAGATAATCGATCCAGTGCTGCATGGTGACACGGTCGCGAAGGCTATGCTCACCCTCAAGCCTGGCAGCGTGCACCACCTTGCGCAGCACTGCGTTGGGATAGACTCGGGAAAGGCGATCAATGCGTCGCATCACGTCACGATATTCGTTGACCAACGCCTCCAGCTGAGAACCCGCGATCCCGGGAGCATCGGCGTTGACGTGGAGCCGAGCGCCGTCGAGTGCGGTGGCAGTCAGATAATCGATCATGGCCTGCTCGTCCTTCAGATAGAGCTCCTGCTTGCCGCGCTTGATCTTATAAAGGGGAGGCTGGGCGATGAAAACATGGCCACGCTCAATCAGTTGCGACATCTGACGGAAGAAGAAGGTCAGCAGCAAGGTGCGAATGTGAGAGCCATCCACATCGGCATCGGTCATTATGATGATCGAGTGATAGCGCAGCTTGTCCGGATTGAACTCCTCTCGCCCGATACCGCAGCCGAGGGCAGTGATCAGGGTGCCCACCTCTGCGGAGGACAACATCTTGTCGAAGCGGGCCTTCTCGACGTTGAGGATCTTACCCTTGAGCGGGAGGATCGCTTGAGTGCGCCTGTCTCGGCCCTGCTTGGCACTGCCGCCGGCCGAGTCGCCCTCGACAAGAAACAGCTCTGAAAGGCTAGGGTCTTTTTCCTGGCAGTCGGCCAGCTTTCCCGGCAGCCCGGCAATGTCCAATGCGCCCTTGCGTCGCGTCATGTCTCGCGCCTTACGCGCGGCCTCCCGGGCCCGGGCGGCATCGAGCATCTTGTTGACGATTGCCTTGGCTTCATTGGGCTTTTCGACCAGATACTCAGAGAACTGCCGCCCCAGTTCCTGCTCTACGGCGGTCTTAACCTCGGAAGAGACGAGCTTCTCCTTGGTCTGGGACGAGAACTTGGGATCCGGCACCTTGACGGAGATGATTGCCGTCAGGCCCTCTCTCGCGTCATCACCCGAGGTATTCACCTTGGACTTCTTGAGCAGACCCTCTGCCTCGATATACCCGTTCAGGGTTCGGGTCAGTCCCGCACGAAAGCCCGCCAGGTGGGTGCCACCATCCCGCTGGGGTATATTGTTGGTATAGCAGAAGATGTTCTCGGTGAAGGTATCGTTCCACTGCATCGCCACCTCGACACCCACTCCGTCTTCGCGCTGCATGTCGAAGTGAAACACCGGATTAAGCACCGTCTTGTTGGTGTTCAGATGGTCCACGAAGGCCTTGAGACCGCCCTCGTAGTGGAACAACTCCTCCTTACCACTGCGTTCATCGATCAGCCGGACAGCCACCCCAGAGTTCAGGAAGGATAGCTCGCGCAGGCGCTTGGCGAGGATGTCGTAATGAAACTCGATATTGGCAAACGTCGCCGTGGAGGGACGGAAGTGGACCCGAGTGCCGCTCTGTTCGGTCTTCCCAACCACCGAGAGTGGCGCCTGGGGAACACCGTGATGGTAGATTTGCTCGAAGACTTCACCAGCCCGCCAGATGGTTAGCTTGAGCTCCTCCGAGAGTGCGTTGACCACAGAGACACCGACACCATGCAGCCCACCGGACACCTTGTAGGAGTTGTCGTCGAACTTTCCACCAGCATGCAACACCGTCATGATGACTTCTGCGGCCGAGACGCCTTCACCCTCATGTAGTTCGGTAGGAACCCCTCGGCCGTTGTCGCTGACGGTAATCGACTCATCGGGATGGATCACCACGCGAATTTCGCTGCAATACCCGGCCAGCGCCTCGTCGATGGAGTTATCCACCAGTTCGAACACCATGTGGTGCAGGCCCGTGCCGTCATCGGTATCACCGATGTACATGCCGGGACGCTTGCGTACGGCATCCAGCCCCTTGAGTACCTTGATGCTCGATGAGTCGTAGGCCTGTTCGCTCATTGACTGCTCCGTCATGAAGTCTGTCGTTCCAGTGGCTCGAGGTGTCCCGCGCCGCTAATCGTGCGTTTCACGTGAAACATCGAAACCGGTGTATCCGGCCGCCACATATCTGCCAGGGCATCGTGATCGACGCTGGTGATAAACACCTGGCAGTGCATGCTTGCCAGCCAATCGCAGAAAACGCGCCGATGCTCGATATCCAGTTCGGCCGGGAGATCGTCGATCAGGTAAAGGCAGGTGCGTCCCGTCACGGCTTGAAGAAGTCGCCCTTGGGCGAGCTTGAGGGCACTCACCACCAGCTTCTGCTGCCCTCGGGAAAGCACTTCCACCGCCGGACGCCTGTCGAGTCGAATCGCCAAGTCCGCGCGCTGAGGGCCCTGCTGGGTGAACCCCATCTGCCTGTCGGTTTCCCTTCCCTGCAACAGGATTTCGGCAAGCCCCCTGCGCCTATCCCAGCCGCGTGAATAACGTAACCGCAGGCCGTTGATAGGCAACAGGCCGCTCAGAGTCTCCTCGAAGACCGGAAGAAAGGCGTCGATCCAGGCGCTACGCAAATCGTCGACCCGCTCGCTCCAATGCACCAGTTCGTGTTCCCAGGCGGAAAGGGAATCACCCTCCATATTACCATGCCTAAGCAGTGCATTCCGATGTTTCAGTGCCCGTCGCGCGCGCTGCCATGCTTGGAGGAAATCATGTTTCACGTGAAACACCCCCCAATCTAGAAACTCCCGGCGCCCGGACGGTGAACCCTCGAGCAGACGAAAGGCATCGGGATTGATCAGCTGCAGCGGCAGTGTCTCCACCAGGCGAGAAACGCGCCCGAGTCTTTCCCCAGCCAGCCGCATCTCCAATTCATCTTCGCTGCGACGACGACGCACGCCGAAACGGACGGGCGGGTCGCCGGCCAGGCGACCATGCACCATCAGGGCGTCACCATCATGAGAGATAACATGGCGCATATTGCGGGTGCGAAAAGAACGCCCCATACCGAGGATATGGATGCCCTCCAACAGGCTGGTCTTTCCGCTGCCATTGACACCGGTGATCAGGTTAATCCGTGAACCCGGTTCAAAATCAATAACCTGCAGATTACGCAGGCCCTGAAAGAAGAGGCGATCGAGAGGCATGGTGCAGGAAGTGCAGGCGACACCCGGGGATGCCGCCCGGTCCTCAAAGACGCATGGGCATGACGACATAGAGCGCGTCGCCACCCCCCGGCTCTTCCAGCAGCGCACTACTGTTGGGGTCAGCCAGGGTCATCTGCACACGGTCTTCATCCAGCACGTGGAGAACGTCGATCAGATAGCCCACATTGAAACCTATCTCCATGCCAGGCCCGCTGTACTCGATAGCGATGTTCTCCTCGGCTTCCTCCTGCTCGGGGTTGTTGGCCATCACCCTGAGGTTGCCCTCCTCGAGATTGAGCCGGACGCCGCGATATTTTTCATTGGAGAGGATCGCGGTGCGCGACAGCACCTGGCGCATCTCGGCGCGGTCGGCGATGAATACCTTGTCGCCGCCTCGCGGCACCACCCGCTCATAGTCGGGAAACTTGCCATCCACCAGCTTGGAGGTGAAGGTGAAATCTCCTGTATGGGCGCGTACATGACTAGCCCCCAGCGTCAGGCTGACGGGTTCCTCCCCGTCGTCGAGCAGGCGAACCAGCTCCAGAATGCCCTTGCGCGGCACTATCAGCTTCTGGGCCGGCTCCACCTGGATTTCCGCCGGTCGCGAACACACCGCCAGCCGGTGACCATCGGTGGCCACCGCGCGAACCAGATTGGAGCGCATTTCGAGCAGCATGCCATTGAGGTAATAACGTACGTCCTGCTGAGCCATGGCAAAGGAAGTGGCGTCGATCAGTTGCTTGAGGGTTCCCCGAGGTAGGCTCAGCTCGATGCTGCCTCGAGAATCTTCGATATTGGGAAATTCGGCCACCGGCAGGGTCGACAGCGTAAAGCGGGAGCGACCGCTGCGCAGCACTGCCCTGCCCTCCTCCAGGGAGAGCTGCACCTCGGCCTGGTCAGGCAGAGACTTGCAGATATCCATCAGTTTGCGCGCCGGCACCGTGGCGGACCCCGGCTCATCGACCTGGCTAGCGACGGTACGCCCGATGAGTTCGACTTCCAGGTCGGTGCCGGTCAGGGCTACCTGGTCCTGCTCCACCTGGATCAACACATTGGAGAGTACCGGCAGGGTCTGGCGTCGCTCGACGACGCCAGCAACCAGCGTCAAGGGTCGCAACAGCGCTTCGCGGGAGATGGAAAATTTCATGTCGGCTCCACGTCTTGTCCTGAAGGGTTGCCGTCGGCGCGGCTATTGGGGGCCCATTAAACCACAAGCGGGCGGGCTCTCGGGGGAAGCGGTGATTAGCTGGTCAGCAGCCGCAGCAGGTTCTTGTAATCCTCGCGGATATCCGCGCTCTCTTCCTGAAGCGCCTTCACCTTGCGACAGGCATGAAGCACTGTGGTGTGATCCCGCCCACCAAAGGCATCGCCGATCTCCGGCAGACTGTGATTGGTGAGCTCCTTGGCCAGGGCCATGGCCACCTGTCGAGGACGCGCCACCGAGCGTGAGCGCCGCTTTGAGAGCAGGTCTGCCAGCTTGATCTTGTAATACTCGGCTACGGTGCGCTGGATGTTGTCCACCCCCACCTGCTTGTCCTGGAGTGCGAGCAGATCCTTGAGGGATTCGCGTATAAAGTCCTGAGTGATCGTCTTGCCCATGAAGTGGGAATCAGCGATCACCTTCTTTAGCGCACCCTCGAGTTCGCGGACGTTGGAGCGAATCTTCTGGGCGATGAAGAAGGCAGCATCGTGGGGTAGATCCACCTTTGCTTGGTCGGCCTTCTTCATCAGTATCGCCACCCGTGTCTCCAACTCGGGCGGCTCGATGGCGACAGTGAGCCCCCAGCCAAAGCGCGACTTGAGTCGCTCCTCGACTCCGCTGATCTCCTTCGGGTAGCGGTCGGAGGTGAGGATCATCTGCTGCCCCCCTTCGAGAAGAGCGTTGAAGGTATGGAAGAACTCCTCCTGTGAGCGCTCCTTCCCGGCGAAGAACTGGATATCGTCAATCAGCAAGGCATCGACGCTACGGTAGAACCGCTTAAAGTCGTTGATGGCATTAAGCTGCAGCGCCTTGACCATGTCAGCGACAAAGCGCTCGGAGTGCAGGTAGACCACCCTGGCATTTTCGCGTCGAACGGCCAGGGCGTTGCCCACCGCATGCATCAGGTGGGTCTTGCCAAGTCCCACGCCACCATAGAGAAACAGCGGGTTATAAGCGCCACCAGGATTCTCTGACACCTGCCTTGAGGCCGCACGCGCCAGCTGGTTCGACTTACCCTCAACGAAGGTATCGAAGGTGAAGTTGGGATTAAGGCCGCTGTTGTGCTTGAGACTACCCTCGACCTGAACTTGCCGCTCGCCGGCAGGACGTCGGGAGGGTGCCGCATCGTCACGCAGCGCTGCTATGTCGCGCTCGTCGCCCACATCGCCGCGGGGTGGCGTATGCACGGCAGGAGCCCCGGGGCGCTTGGGGCTTGCCGATACCGGATTGCCCAGCTCCCGGGGTTGAGGTCGAGGAGTGGAGCGACGGCTACCCACCGAGAGCACCACCTTGGGAGGCTTCGTCGGTGAAAGGTCGCGCATCAGCTCGCCGATACGCTTGGCGTACTTGTCACTCACCCAGTCGCGCACGAAGCGGTTAGGTGCCAACAGACACAGCTCGTTGGACTCTCCTTCCTCGGCTTGCAGCGGACGTATCCAGGTATTGAACTGCTGGGAGCTCAATTCGTCCTGCAGGGTGTCCAGACACTGTTGCCAGAGAGCAAGCGACACGCGACCTCACCATGGGTTGGAAAACGGTCGCACATTGTATCGTTGACGCCACGGGTTATCCACACCCTTCCCCTCACCCTCAGCGTCTGTGGAAAACCCTGCGGAATACATCGGTACTGGAGAGCTGATGGAGCGGGGATAGCTGCCTGCTGTGGACGAACACTAGCCCCATCCACCGGTCATGAAGCGCATTTCCCCGGGAAATACGCAGCTTACTCACAACCTTTTGTATGCGATAAATTACTGATTTAATGACTATATATATGCTTATCCACAATGTTTTTCCCCAGTATTAATAACAACACTAATAAAAAATACTTAATAGATAATGATGCTCTCCTCACCCTCGGCGGTCCGGAAAGCCGAAACCCTGGGTTCTGGACACACCCATAGCGCAGGAAAGAACCGACATGCCTCAGCGGGGGAACAGAAAAATTGCACCGAAGCCCCAGAATCACTACAATTTCCGGTCTTGAGCCGAATACCTCCGGGTTCCTGCAAGTAACCCGGACGCCTCTACACTGTCCGATCGTCCTAAAAACCACGTGGGAATAACGAGTTATGAAACGCACTTTTCAACCCAGCGTTCTCAAGCGCAAGCGCGTGCACGGCTTCCGTGCCCGCATGGCTACCAAGAGCGGTCGCGCCATCCTGGCCCGTCGTCGCGCCAAGGGCCGCAAGCGCTTGAGTGCCTGATCACGGATTTCAGATGTACCGTCAGGATTTTCCCCGCCGCCTGCGCCTGCTGACGGCCGGGGATTACCGGAATGTATTCGAGACAGCCGTCTTCAAGGTCCATAGTAAAGGGCTACTCGCTCTGGCAGTTCCCGGCGAGCACGAACATCCGCGTCTTGGCTTGGTTGTGAGCAAGCGAAACCTTCGCCGCGCCGTCGATCGCAATAGCCTCAAGCGCCAGGTGAGAGAATCCTTTCGCCTGCGGCAGCAGCAGCTTCCTAGAGTAGATATCGTGATACTGGCGAGGCGTGGCGTAGGGGAGCTAGATAACGCTACCTTGCAACGCCAGCTTCACGGAATGTGGAAGCGTCTCGCACGCGAAGCCGACAAGCGGAGCAACGATGCCCGGCGGACGGGTTCTGAAGACGCCAAGGCCTCTGGGACCATTGGCCTCGACGAATGATCGGCCAGCCAGGAGTCAGCGAGATGTCACGGCTTGCCATCCGAAAATCCCTGATTGACGCTACCGTCTCGATCGCGGACAGTCCGTGCTTGTCATCCAGCCTGCCTCCGGCAGGCTTTTGTCTATATCGGGCGTACAATCTGCATCGCGCCATTGGTATCCTCACTACCCATCGGGCAGGACCCTCATGGACGTAAAACGACTCCTATTGCTGATCCCCCTGGCGGTACTCGCCTACCTGATCGTCGTGCAGTGGAACCAGGACTACGGTCAGATAGCTCCTGAACCGGAAGCTCCCTCCTTCACCAGCAGTGGACCGGAAGCCGAGGTCGAGACCGACGACGGCAATGGGCTGGCCGTGCCGACGACACCGACTCCAGAAGGAGAGATGGATCAGGCGATGCCGGCAGAGGGTGACACCGGTACCCGCAGTCGCGACCTGATTGCGGTGGTCACCGACGTGCTGGACCTGCGAATAGACCCTCAGGGCGGTGATATCATATACGCCGCCCTCCCCCAGCACCGCCTGACGCTGGATTCCGACCGACCCTACGTACTGCTCACCGACAGCGAGACTCGCAGCTACGTGGCCCGTTCGGGTCTTCAGCTCGACGGCCATGCTGGGCGAATCGCCTTTACCCCGGAGCAGACCGAATACCGCCTGGACGAGAACGACAGTCGCCTGGAAGTCGACCTCACCGCCGAGGTTAATGGCGTCGACGTGATCAAACGCTTCAGCTTCGAACGCGGCAGCTACGCGGTGGACGTCAACTACTACCTTGTCAACAATACCGAGGAGCCGGTCAGCGCTCGCTTCATCGGCCAGCTGGCACGCGACAACAGCCCGGACCCCTCCAGCGGCGTGGCCCTGGGCATGAGTTCCTACCTGGGTGCCGCCTACTCCACCCCCGAGACTCGTTACGACAAGGTCGACTTCGACGACATCCAGCGGGGTCGCTTCGAGAACCGCGACGCCGAGGGGGGCTGGGTGGCCATCCTCCAGCACTACTTCGTCTCCGCCTGGGCGCCGCCGCAGAACCAGCAGAACCTCTACTATGCCACCACGGACTCGCAAAACCGCAACGTAGCGGCCTTTGCTGGGCCGGTGAGCACCCTGGCACCGGAGGGAGAAACCCGGCTAGGCGCGACCCTCTATGTGGGTCCGAAGGTGCAGGACTACCTGGAGGCCGTGGCCCCCAACCTGCGCCTCACTGTGGACTTCGGCTGGCTGTGGTTCATCGCCAACCCGCTATTCTGGCTGCTTGACCAGATCCATAGCCTGATCGGCAACTGGGGCTGGTCCATCGTCTTCCTCACCATCGTGGTCAAGCTGGCCCTGTGGCCGCTCTCTGCCAAGGCCTACAAGTCCATGGCTCGCATGCGCAAGCTGGGCCCGGAAATGCAGCGCCTCAAGGAACAGTACGGCGACGATCGCCAGAAGATGTCCCAGGAGATGATGAAGTTCTACCAGAAGGAGAAGATCAATCCTCTGGGCGGCTGCCTGCCTATCCTGGTGCAGATGCCGGTATTCATCGCCCTGTACTGGATGCTGCTGGAGTCAGTGGAGCTACGCCATGCGCCCTTCATGTTCTGGATCCAGGACCTGTCGGTAAAGGATCCCTTCTTCATCCTGCCGATCCTGATGGGCGCCTCGATGTTCGTGCAACAGTTGCTCAACCCGACGCCGCCGGACCCCATGCAGGCGAAGATCATGCGTATGCTGCCCATCGTCTTCACCTTCTTCTTCCTGTGGTTCCCGGCCGGCCTGGTGATCTACTGGGTGGTCAACAACATCATCTCCATCGCCCAGCAGTACGCCATCACACGCAAGATCGAGAACGATCCGAGCGTCGGCAAGGGCATGAAGACCAAATAGACCTAGCGTCTTCAGCGTCACCAGACCCCCGCCCAGTGCGGGGGTCTGGCGTTTCCGTCATCCGAAAAGGACAATGACGGCCCACGCACCGCCGCCAACGGCCACGAGGAGAACACGATGCCCGGCCCCCTCTATGCTCAGGACACCATCGCCGCCCTCGCCACTCCGCCAGGCCGCGGGGGGGTGGGCATCATTCGCACTTCCGGGCCCCTCTGTACAGCGATTGCCGAGGCAGTGGTAGGTGAGTGCCCCCCCGCTCGCCGCGCCCACTACGGCCCCTTCCGGGGCGAATCCGGGGTGATCGACGAGGGGATCGCGCTCTATTTCGCCGGCCCCCACTCCTTCACCGGCGAGGATGTCCTGGAACTACAGGGCCACGGCGGGCCGGTGATCATGGACCTGCTGCTCGAGCGCTGCGTGCAGTTGGGGGCCAGGCTGGCCCGTCCCGGCGAATTCTCGGAACGCGCCTTTCTCAACGACAAACTCGACTTGGCCCAGGCCGAGGCGATCGCCGACCTGATCGATGCCAGCTCCCGAGCCGCCGCCGAGAATGCCCTGCGCTCGCTGCAGGGGGACTTCTCGCGCCGGGTCGAGGCGCTGGTGCAACGGCTCATCGAGCTGCGCATCTACGTGGAGGCGGCCATCGATTTCCCGGAGGAAGAGATCGACTTCCTGGCCGATGGCAGGGTGGCCGAACACCTCGCCGGCGTGATGGCGGAACTGGCGGCGGTGCGTGCCGCCGCCGGCCAGGGGGCGCTGATGCGCGAGGGCATGAGCGTGGTGATCGCCGGGCGTCCCAACGCCGGCAAGTCCAGTCTCCTCAATACCTTTACCGAGCAGGAGACCGCCATCGTCACGGATGTCGCAGGAACCACACGGGATGTGCTTCGCGAACACGTGCATATCGACGGCATGCCGCTGCACGTGATCGACACCGCGGGTCTGCGTGACACCCCGGATGCCGTGGAGCAGATCGGAGTGGCCCGGGCCTGGGCAGAGATCGAGAAGGCCGACCGGGTACTGCTGCTGGTGGATGCCGCCACCACGGAAGCGACCGACCCCATGGCCATCTGGCCCGAGTTTGTCGCACGCCTGGCGGACCCTTCCCGGCTGACCCTGGTGCGCAACAAGATCGACACCAGCCAGGAGACCCCGGGAATCGAGTTATCCACAGACACGCCGATCGTTCGACTCTCGGCGAAGACCGGAGAGGGTGTGGACAGCCTCAAGGCTCATCTGAAGGCGGTGATGGGCTATGCCGCCACCACCGAGGGGCGCTTTTCGGCCAGGCGACGACATCTGGATTCCTTGGATCGGGCCAAACAAGCGCTCGACAACGGCGAGGCTCAGCTGCAGGGATTCGGTGCCGGCGAACTACTGGCGGAGGATCTGCGTGACGCCCAGCAGGCGCTGGGGGAGATCACCGGCGAATTCAGTGCCGATGACCTGCTTGGCGAAATCTTCGGCAGCTTCTGCATCGGGAAATAAGCTGGCTAGTCGGCCCCCGACGGCGTACGGCCGCTACTCTCCCACCCACCAGTCGCCCATGTAATAGCTCGACTCGCCCAGCCGAGGGCAGATCCACTGCATGGCTTCCGCCAGCCGCTCGCTCAGCCCCCAGGGCGGATTAACGACCAGCATGCCGCTGCCGAACATGCCCCGCTCCCCCTTGGCGGGCTCATGGTGCACCAGTTCGCTGCGCCAGATTTTACGCAGCCCCCCGTCGCGAAGGGCCTTCAGCAACTCATGGTGGCCACCTGCTGCCAACAGCGGATACCACACCAGCATCACCGCATGACGCGCCTTGAACATGCAGGCCAGCATGCTGTCGGCTATCTCTGTATATTCCGTTTTGCGCTCGTAGCTGGGATCGATCAGCACACAGAGGCGAGGCGTGGATACCGGCAGGCGCCGCAGGAGGCCCTCCAGCCCATCCCCTTGAATGCGCTGCACGTTATTTGCCAACGCCTGCCCCTCCAGATGCCGATACTCACCGGGATGCAGCTCGAACAGCATCAGGCGATCCTCGGGCCGCAGACGACGTGAGAGCCACCAGGGTGATCCCGGGTAGCGGGCGAGAGTGCCTCGTTCCGGCTGAGCATCGGCCAGGGCTGCCAGCCAGTCTTTCGTCAGCGACCCTGCCGGGGCTTCTCTCTGGCGACACCAGAGCGGCTCCACCCCCTGACGATACTCCTTCAGCCTGGACATCTCCCTGGCGTCCAGGGGGTAGAGGCCACGACCCGCATGAGTATCTATATACGTAACTGCCGATTCCTTACGTAATAAATGATCGATAACGGCGAACAGTGTCAAATGCTTGTGAACGTCGGCAAAATTACCGGCGTGATAGGCGTGCTGGTAGGAAAGCATGGGAAAGCATCCGTGGATCGGCAAGGCAGCGGCCAAGAAAAGGGCCCGCCACCTTTCGGCGACGGGCCCCGGAGGCAGGCGTCGTGAAGCGCGATTACCCCGAAATCACTGGAACTGGCTCTCGATGGGGGTCAGGGTGATCTCGACGCGCCGGTTCTGTGCTCGCCCTTGCTCAGTGGCGTTGCTGGCCACCGGCTGGGTCTGACCATAGCCCCTCATGGCGAGGCGATTGCGTGACACACCGGACTGGGCCAGGTAGTTGCCGACGGACTCGGCGCGACGCTCGGAGAGGCGCTGATTGTAGTCAGCATTACCGGTGCTGTCGGTGTGTCCAGAAATGTTGACGCGAGTGTCAGTGTATTGATTGAGGATAGACGCCACATCATTCAGGGCGTCGCGGGCACTCATGGTCAGATCACTGGAATCGAAGTCGAAGGTCACGCCGCTGGGCATATTGAGCACGATGTCATCGCCACGGCGATCGACATCGATGCCGGTGCCACGGGTGCTCTGGCGAAGCTCCTCCTCCTGGCGATCCATGTAGGCACCGATTCCAGCGCCGGCGGCGGCGCCCACGGCGGCACCGACCAGCGCCCGATCGCGACGGCTGGTGCTGCCGTCGCCACTCAGGGCACCGGCAGCAGCACCCACGGCGGCACCGATGGCGGCGCCCGTGCCGGTCTGGCTACGCTGAGTTTGGCCGGAATGGGGGTCGGTGGTGGCACAGCCGACGAGCAGGGCGGCGGCGGCCAGCGGTGCAAAAAGGCGAAGTGGCTTGATCATGGGGTGTTTCTCCTTGTGGATCGGCGTATGGCCCAGTGAATCCTCCCTGGCCTAACGCTGTATCATAACGTGGAACGCTGCGAAGGGCTTGGGTACTGCTCAATCTTCGCTTACCCGCGCCAGCAGTTCATTCAAGAATAGTAGACCCTGAGGCGAAGCCTGCAGTCGCTGGGCATCTTCCACAAGAAGTCCATTATTGCGAGGCGCAAGCAGTCGCTCTGTGAGAAGGGCCAACGGGCGGCCAGTATGGGCCGACCAGGTCGAAAGCGGAACTCCCTCCACCAGGCGCAGGGCATTCATGGCGAACTCCAGCGGCAGCTCTCCTTCCTCAACCCATCGGCGCCCGGCGATAAACCCCCTGGGGTCGCGCCTGCGCCTCAGGTAAGCCTCCGGCTGGCGGGGCTTCCAGCGCCGCTCGATCGAGAACGGGCCACCATCCTCTCCCCGACTCAGCTTGCCGTGAGCCCCCGCACCGATGCCCAGGTAGTCACCGAAACGCCAGTAGTTCAGGTTGTGACGGGATTCTCGCCCAGGACATGCGTAGGCCGAGATCTCGTAGCGGGCGAGACCGGCGTCTTCCAGGCGCTTATGCCCCAGGTCCTGAATCTCCCACAGCGCCTCCTCCTCGGGCAGCCGGGGAGGATGGGAGTAGAACTCGGTGTTGGGCTCGAGGGTCAGCTGATACCAGGAGAGATGCTCAGGGCCCAGCGCCAGAGCACGCTCGAGATCTGCCAAGGCCAGCGCCGGAGTTTGCTCGGGCAGGCCGTGCATCAGGTCCAGGTTGAGGTTATCGAAACCCGCCCGGCGAGCTTCATGAAAGGCGGCCTCGGCATCGTCACCGGAGTGGATGCGACCGAGCGCCTGCAGTTGGGTCTCTTGGAAGCTCTGCACACCCAGTGACAGCCGGTTGATGCCCGCCTCTCGGTAGCCGGCAAAGCGACCACGCTCCAGGGTCCCGGGATTCGCCTCGAGGGTGATCTCGACGTCACGGTGCAGGCACAGCCGCGCCCGGATGGCGGCCAGCAACTCACGATAGAACCTTGCCGACATGAGGCTCGGCGTGCCACCGCCAATGAAGATACTGCTCAGTTCCCTGTCAGCAACATGCTCCAGGTCCCCATCCAGGTCGGCGACCAGGGCGTCGAGGTAGTCGGACTCCGGCAGTTCGGCGCCACGCCCGACCCCATGGGAATTGAAATCACAGTAGGGACACTTGCGCACGCACCAGGGCACATGCACATAGAGGGAAAGGGGCGGAAGCATGGCGTCCTTCATCGCGCCTCCCTGGACTGGTCCAGCGCCTCGGCCAGCGACTGGAGCGCGCGGCCGCGATGGCTCAGGCGGTTCTTTTCGGCAGCCGACAGCTCAGCCGCACTCATCCCCTGCTCGGGCAACCAGAAGAGCGGATCATAGCCAAACCCCCCTTCGCCGCGCGGGTGGGCCAGGATCTCGCCTTCCCAGCTTTGCTGAACGATGAGTGGCACCGGATCCTCGGCATGGCGCAGGTAGACCAGCACGCACCAGTAGCGGCCCGTTCGCTGGCCTTCGGGCACTTCGGCCAGGGCCTCGAGCAGACTGGCATTGTTGCGCGAATCGCTCTTGGGCTCACCGGCGAAGCGCGCCGAATAGATACCGGGCGCGCCATTGAGGGCATCGACCTCCAGCCCGGAGTCATCGGCGAGAGATGGAAGGCCGCTGATACGGCTAGCCTCCCTGGCCTTGAGCAAGGCATTCTCGACGAAGGTCAGGCCGGTCTCCTCGACCTCGGGCACGTCGAATTCCGACTGGGGCCGAACCTCGAGGCCCAGCGGGGCGAGCAGTTGATGAAACTCGCGAATCTTGCCGGCATTACCGCTGGCCAGTACCAGAGGGGTCGGGGTCATTTCTCTCTCCATGAGGCGGGTCGGAAATCATTCTACGGTTCGACCTACCTAGTGGGAACATCCTTGACGAAGCAAGGCTTTGAGACGGATAGGCCCTCACTACCGGGAAAGTACTAGATTTGTAAC
>CAYWBG010000051.1:0-14517 GCA_964456005.1 uncultured Halomonas sp. | reverse complement strand
AATCTACCACCCTGGGGGTGGTCTGTTCGCTGGTACAGAAGAGTGCCGGCAAGGTGTCGATCTTCGGCATCGACACTGATCGGGACTTCGCCCGTGCCAAGTACCATCTTGGCGTGGTGCCCCAGGAGTTCAACTTCAACCAGTTCGAGAAGGTCATCGACATCGTGCTGGCCCAGGCCGGCTACTACGGCATGTCCCGGCGAGAGGCGCTGCCCCGCGCCGAGCAGCTACTGGGTGACCTCGGCCTGTGGGACAAGCGCAATGGCAGCGCGCGTATGCTCTCCGGCGGCATGAAGCGCCGGCTGATGATTGCCAGGGCGCTGATGCACCGCCCCCGGCTGCTGATTCTCGATGAGCCTACCGCCGGGGTCGATATCGAGCTGCGCCGCAGCATGTGGGAGTACATGCGCCGCATCAACCGCGAGGAGGGCACTACCATCATCCTCACCACCCACTATCTCGAGGAGGCCGAGAGCCTCTGCCGTAACGTGGCGATCATCAACCATGGCGAGATCATCCGAAACACCGGCGTGCGCGAGTTGCTCGCGGAGCTGAATACCGAGACCTTCCTGCTCGACCTGGCACACCCCGTGGACGCCGCCCCCGAGGTCCCAGGCTTCGAGGTCAGCCGGGTGGAGCCGTCGCAGCTGGCGGCGGTGGTACATCGTGGACAGCGGCTCAATGATCTCTTCGGTGCGCTGGGCGAGCAGGGCATCCAGGTAGTCTCCATGCGCAACCGCGCCAATCGGCTCGAGGAGATGTTCGTGACCATGGTGGAGCAGGGCAACGACGCCCTGGACAAGGCCGCCGCCGACGCGGAGGCTCGCTCATGAACCCCACCCAGACCGCCATTGCTCTCTGGACCCTGGTGCACAAGGAGATCAAGCGCTTCACGCGCATCTGGCCGCAGACACTGCTGCCACCCTCCATCACCATGACCATGTACTTCATTATCTTCGGCAACCTGATCGGTTCGCGCATCGGCGAGATGGATGGCTTCAGCTATATGGACTTCATCGTCCCGGGGCTGATCATGATGGCGGTGATCACCAACAGCTATTCGAATGTGGCCTCGAGCTTCTTCTCCAACAAGTTCCAGCGCTCCATCGAGGAGATGATGGTCTCGCCGATGCCGAACTGGGTGATTCTGCTTGGCTTCGTGATGGGGGGCATGGCCCGCGGCCTGGGGGTGGGACTGATCGTCACCATCGTCTCGCTGTTCTTCACCCGCGTCAGCGTGGCCCACCCGCTGCTGACGGTAGGCGTGGTGGTCCTTACCTCGGCGCTCTTCTCTATCGGGGGCTTCATCAATGCCCTGCTGGGCAAGAAGTTCGACGACATCTCCATCGTGCCGACCTTCATCCTCACGCCGCTGACCTACCTGGGCGGGGTCTTCTATTCGATCTCGCTGCTGCCGACTTTCTGGCAGGGCGTGTCGATGCTCAATCCCATCCTCTACATGGTCAACGTCTTCCGCTATGGCTTTCTCGGCGTTTCCGACATACCGGTGGGCTGGGCGCTGGCCGCCATCGTCACCTTCATCGCCGTGCTATTCGGCATTGCCCTGTGGATGCTGGAACATGGCAAGGGGATCCGCTCATGAGCCATCGACGTCCCGAGACCTTGGCGCATGCTCCGCTGGGGCGTGAATCTGCCTACCCCGAGTGCTATGACGCCTCGCTGCTCTACGCCATTCCCCGTGCCGCCAACCGGGCGCCGCTGGGCATCGAGGAGGGCGCATTGCCCTTCGTCGGCGAGGACGAGTGGTTCGCCTTCGAGGTCAGCTGGCTCAACGCCCGTGGCAAGCCGGTGGTGGCCGTGGCGCGTTTCCGCCTGCCGGCGGACTCTCCTTACCTGATCGAGTCAAAGTCCTGGAAGTTATACCTCAACAGCTTCAACCAGAGCCGATTCGCGAGCCGCGAGGCGGTCATCGAATCCCTGGTGGCCGACCTGTCCCGGGCTGCCGAGGCTGCGGTGTCGGTCGAGCTGTTCGACGTCGATGACGAGGCCCTCGCACCGCGGCGCCTGCCCGGCGACTGCCTAGACGACCTAGATATCGCCGTGGACGCCTATTCACCGGACCCCAGGCTGCTGGCGGTGGGAGACGAGATCGTCGAGGAGACGCTTCACTCTCACCTGCTCAAGTCCAACTGCCCGGTCACTGGCCAACCCGACTGGGGCAGCGTGATGATCCGCTACCGGGGACCACGGCTCGACCGCGAGGGGCTGCTGCGCTACCTGATCGGTTACCGCCAGCACCAGGACTTCCACGAGCACTGCGTGGAGCATATCTTCGTCGATCTAATGACTCGGGCTCGGCCCGAGCGGCTGCTGGTGCTGGCGCGCTACCTGCGTCGTGGCGGGCTGGACATCAGCCCCTGGCGCGCCACCCCGGGCGAGCAGCCGCCGCAGCCCCTTCGCCTGGCACGACAGTAAGGCGGTCAGCTGGTAAAGTGCCGAGAAGAATTCTCGTCTGAAACCTGCCAAGTGAGGCACTCAATGGATGCGCTGACGCTGCTGCATGAACGCAGCTCCATGGGCAAGCTGATGGGGCCGCCGCCCGGGCCCGAACCGCTCGAGGCGATCTACCGCGCGGCCCTGCGTGCGCCGGATCACAAGGAACTTAGGCCCTGGCGCTTCATCGAGTTCTCGGGCGAGGGGCTCTCGCGTCTCGGCGAGTTGTTCGCCGAGGCCGAGTACCGAGAGGACCCCAGCGTCGGTGACGCCGCCCTGGATGCCGCGCGCAAGAAGCCACTGCGTGCGCCCATGGTCATCGCGGTGATCGCCCGGGTCACGCCGGACATCCCCAAGGTGCCGAAGATCGAGCAGGTGATCTCCGCTGGCTGTGCCGCCCACGCCATCCTCCTGGCGGCCCATGCCCAGGGGTTCGGCGCCATGTGGCGGAGCGGCAAGTACGCCTTCGACCCCACCGTCCGCAAGGGCCTGGGCCTCGACAAAGAGGATGAGGTGGTTGCCTTTATTTACCTGGGCCAGTTGGGCGGGCGTCACAAGCCCATCCCCGAGCACGATATTGACGCCTTCGTGGAACGCTGGCGGTGAATCCGCCGGCGGCATTTCGCCAAGGTCACTAAGGGAGGCTTTGCATGCGTGAGATCGGTATTCCCCATTCGCGGCTGCCGCTGCCGGCGCCTGGCCAGGACGATGACCCGGCACGCTTCTTGGCCTGGCTAGGTGAGGCTATACCCCTGGTCGAGCACCTGGGCATCCGCCGCATGACCCGCGATGACCTCGAGTTGATCTGGGAACTCGACCTGGGCCCCAGCCTCAACGACAAGGGTACTGGCTTTGGCGGGGCTCTCACCGCTCAGACCACACTGCTGGGCTGGTGCTGGACCACCCTCTGGCTGCGCCGCCATAGCCTGGCCCGAGATGTCGTTGTAGCCGAGGCCAGCCAGCGTTTCCTGGCGCCGGTCACTACCGATTACCGCCTTACCTGCTTCCCCGAGCGCGAAGCAGGGCCGGCGAGCCTGGCCGAGCAGCTGGCCGGCCGGGGCCGCGGGCGCATCGCCTTGATCCAGCAGCTCTGGTGCGGCGACACCCTCTGCCTCGAGGCGCGCGGCGACTATGCGGTCTTGGCAACGTCAACTTGATTCAGGTCACGATAAGCTTTTTCAATAGTCTCAAAGGGCTATGTTTCTTTATTGATCCATGTCAACCTTTTTCCCTCATTCGTCGAGGGTAATGCGAAGGTGTCTGGTTTCTCTTCTACACCCGGGCAGGAGCCGCTGCCCGCTTCTCCAGCGCCTGCCGTCCTGATGTATGGGCTGGCGCTGCTGGTCACGGCCCTGGTGATGGCCTGGTCCCTGATGGAGCGGCGCCAACAGCTGCTCGACGCGGAGACCCTGCAGACCGCTGCGGCCGCGGAGATGGCTCGCTCCTGGGCTCAGGCGAGCTTCAACCAGACCGGCATGGTGCTCTCCGGGGCGAGACTGCTGACCGCGCAGGCCATGGCGGAGGAGTCGCCGGCCGCCCTAGATACACTGGGGCCGCGTCTCGCTCGTCACACCGAACTCAACCGGCAGGTTAGCCGGCTGGTGCTGCTAGACCCCGGGCATAATCTCCTGGCCACTTCCGATCAGGAGGGCACCGAGCGCCTGCTGGCCGACGCGAGGGATGAGCTTGACGCCTTCCGGGCCCGTCCGGGGCTTGTTCGGCGTCTCTCCGGCGTCCTGCCCGGCGGCGATGACCTGCCCCCCAGGGCGGTTAACCTCCATCGGCTGCAGACGCCAAGTGGATTACCCCTGGCCACCCTGGTGGCAGAACTCGACCTGAGCGTCTTCCATCGGGCACTGGCGCGGGAGGCCTTCCCCCTGGGGGGCAGCCTGGCGATCCTGGATGACGAGCTTAACCTGGTGGGACGATACCCCCGCCTGGAGGCAGGGCCTGGCCTCGGGATTCAGGTATCGGCCGATCGCCTGACGGCGGCGCTGGATGCGGGTGACCACCTGGACGGTCTGGTATTTCGCTCTCCCCTAGATGGGGCCGAACGCCTCTTTTCGGCTCGCCGCCTGGCGGGGGTGCCCTACCTGGTGGTGGCAGGCCGCGAGATGCGTCAGGTATTCGCTCCCTGGTGGCAGCAGGCGTCAATGCTCGCTGCGGGCTGGTTGTTCCTGGCCCTGGTAGGGCTCTTGGCGCTGCGTCGTCATCTGAGCCTGCTGGCCACCAAGCATCGCCTGCGTGACGAAGCCGCGCTTCGTGCCCGGGCCCAGAGGCGGCTGGAGGAGAGTGCCGCCGAACTGCAGATCGCCGCTATGGCCTTCGATACGCATCTGGGCATGTTCATCACCGATGCCGACGGGCGGGTGCTGCGCACCAATGCCACTTTCAGCCACATCACAGGCTTTTCGGCGGCAGAGGTCGAAGGGCGCAAGCCCAGCATGTGGGCCTCCGGGCGCCACGATTCGACCTTCTATCGCGAGATGTGGCAGACCCTCACCCGGGAGGGGAGTTGGCAGGGCGAGGTGTGGAATCGTCGCAAGAGCGGCGAGGTCTACCCCCAGTGGCTGACTATCAGCGCCATACGCAACGGGGAGGGAAGGGTGACGCACTATGTGGCTACCCTCACCGATCTTTCCGAGAGCAAGGCGGCGGAATCCGCCATCCAGCGGCTGGCCTTCTACGATCCGCTGACCGGCCTGCCCAATCGACGCCTACTTATCGACCGCCTGGGCGAGGTGATCAAGCAGATCCATGAGCGCGACCACTTCGCCACTCTTCTGCTGGTGGGGCTGGATAACTTCAAGGCCTACAACAACACCCTTGGCCACGCCAGCGGGGATGCCCTGCTGCGCCGCCTGGCCGAATCGATGCGCCGATGTCTTCGCGAGAGTGACACCCTGGCCCGCTGGGGCGGTGACCAGTTCGCGCTGCTGGTTCACGACCTCGGCAATGCTGCCCCCCATGCCGCCCGCAGCGCGGAGCGCCTGGCCGAGCAGCTTCTGCGTGAGGTTCCCCGAGTAGCCTCCGGTGGAGAAGAGAGCCTGCCGCTCACCGCCAGCATCGGTATCTCGCTGTTTCACAACCATCAGCTCGATGCTCCCGACGCGATCCGGCAGGCCGAACTGGCGATGTACGAGGCCAAGCAGGCGGGCGGCTCGTCGCTGCGCTTCTTCGATCAGGCGATGCAGGTCACGGTGACCGAACGTGCCCACCTGGAGGCAGACCTGGACCGTGCCCTCGAGCTGGAAGAGTTGAGCCTTTACTACCAGCCCCAGGTGAACGAACAAGGCACAATCGTCGGCCTGGAGGCGCTGCTGCGCTGGGAGCATCCCCATCGCGGCATGGTCTCGCCTGGGGTGTTCATTCCCCTGGCCGAGGAGAGCGGGCGCATCCTGCCCATCGGCCGCTGGGTGCTGGAGCGCGCCTGCCACCAGTTGGCGACATGGACCAAGGACCCTGGGCGGCGAGGGCTCACCATATCCGTGAACGTCAGTCCCGTTCAGTTCCACCAGGCCGACTTCGTCGCCAGCGTGGAAGAGATTTTGGCCGCGACCGGCGCCGATCCCCAGCGGCTGGTGCTGGAAGTGACCGAGTCGCTGTTCCTGCGAGACCCGGTGGCCGCCCAGGTGACCATGGAAGCCCTGAGGGCCCGGGGCGTGCGCTTCGCCCTGGACGACTTCGGCACCGGTTACTCGTCGCTTGGCTATCTCAAGCGACTCCCCCTGCACGAGCTGAAGATCGACCAGAGCTTCGTACGCGACCTGCACGACAGCCCCGCCGACGCCGCCATCGTCGAGACCATCATCGCCCTGGCCGACCGGCTCTCGCTCTCCGTTACCGCTGAGGGGGTAGAAACCGAGGCGCAGGCCCACTGGCTGCGCGAGCATGGCTGCGGGCGCTTCCAGGGCTACCTCTATGCACGCCCGGCTCCCCTCGTGCGACTTTTCCCCGAAGGCGAAAGCGACTTGCAATCGGGCACTTAAGTCGATAGCATACGCGCCGTCCTCGAGAGAAAAGGGCGCCGTGCTAAAGCTAAATGTTCGGCGGCCGCGATATCGTTAGATTCGAGGATAGCAATGCGGAGGGGTGTCCGAGTGGTCGAAGGAGCACGCCTGGAAAGTGTGTAAGCCGAAAGGCTTCGAGGGTTCGAATCCCTCCCCCTCCGCCACGAATATCGAAAAAGCCGCTGGTTTCAGCGGCTTTTTCTTTGCCTGAAAGTTGTTGATCCACACCCTTGTGTTGGCTTTCCCTGAGTCGACCTGGAGACTCTCGGACAATCCAGCTGCGCCTGACTGTCTTCGAGAGTCCGTCCCCGCCTTGATTTCTGCCCTTGGGTATCTCATCCCAGCGCGCAGTCCAGCGCGGTGTTCGATGGGCACTGAATCGACTCGAATTCCGTTAGCCGCGTGCGCGTGATCGAGCTGCCAGCGGCGTCGGGGCCTTCTGAATCCATCGCGCTACTCCTTGATCACCCGGGCATCGCCCGCTGTGCGGCTCAGAAAGTTTCCCACTCCTCCTCATTCGATGATGCGCTGCGGGAGGTGGACGGTGTCCGACTTCCCGCGAGGCTTGCCAGTGGCTGACGCTCGCTCATGATGTTGCGATGCTGAAGGCTGGTCTTCAGAGTTGATGGGTTACCGGTGGAGCCTTCGCTGATGGCCTTGATCTCGGCCTCCGAGAGAAAAGCCTGAGCACTGTAGGAGAGCGCATGGATCTCCCGCTGCAATGACTCGGTTGAGCGATTGTAGGTATGCATGGCCACCGCACTCTCCTGGGTGCCCTGGTCAATCTGGGTAATCGCCTGGCTGATCTGGCCGATGCCGTCGCTCTGCTCCTCGCTCGCCGCACTGATTTCACCCATCAGGTCGTTGACCCGCTGACTGGCCCCGCGGATGCGCTCCATGGCCTGTTCGGCGTCGAGGGTATGCTTCTCGCCCTCAACGATATCCTCGCGGGCACGCTGGATCAGTTCCTGGACCTTCTTGGCGGCCTCTGCCGACTGGCTGGCGAGCTTTCTCACCTCCTGGGCGACCACCGCGAAGCCGCGACCGTGCTCGCCCGCCCGTGCCGCTTCCACCGACGCATTGAGGGCCAGGATGTTGGTCTGGAAAGCGATGGAGTCGATAGTGCCGACGATGCCGGCCATGTTCTCGGCCTGGCGTGTGATCTCCTGCATGGAGGCGGTCAGCTGGTGCATGACCTCGTTGGCCTGGTCGACCTCGTCCAAGTTGCCGGTGGAGGCCTGGCTGGCCAGCCGGGCATTCTCGGCACTCTGGGAAACAGTAGTGGAGATCTCCTCGGTGCTGGCGGCGGTCTGTTGCACCGCGGCGGCCTGCTGCTCGATGCGGGTGGCCATGGCAGTGTTGCTGTCAAGCAGCTCGTTGACCGACGGGCGCACCACGTCGACCCGCTGATTGATCTCGCCGATCAGGAAGGTGAGAGAGCGGCGCATGAAGTTCAGCGACTCCAGGGTCTGACCCACCTCATCCTTGCCGTTCTTCGGCATCGGGGACTTGAGGTTGCCCGCCGCCACCTGCAGGGTAAAGTTGTTGGCGTTGACCAGGCTGCGGCGTACATAGGCGGCAAGCCGAACACCCAGCAGCGCCACGATCAGTCCACCGACCACTGCAATGATGGTGAAGATCCAGCCCAGTTGCTCCTCGAATCTAACGTCGAAGGCAGCGTTCTCCGCCCACTGGGCAAGCTCACCCTGCAGCGTATCGAGCTCGGCAATGAGCGGGCTCGATTCCTGCTGCACGAAGCGGGAGAACGATGCCTCCGCCTGCTCGATACGCCCGACCTGCAGGTGATCGGCGATCTCCACCATGGCACCGTTGGAAAGCGTGGCCATCCGTGCCTCCAACTCATCACTCACCGGGATGCCGTGAGTAGAGAGTTCGGCACGCAGGTCGCTCCAGGCACCGGCAAGGCCACTCGCAGAGTTGGACACCACGGAGACTATCTGTGCCATGTCAGCGTCGTTGCCGCCAGTGATGCCGGAGAGCAACGCCTGCTGCCCCAGGAGCACCCGGTGCTCAAGGTCATAGGCCTGGACACGAAGCTCCGATCTTTCCTCATCCAGGCCTTGCTGCTGGATCATGTAGCCGCCGCCGATACCGGTGACACCCAGCAGTACAAGGGTCAGGGCGCTGACGCCGCCGATGCGTGCCCCCAGGCTGTGAGGATTGAAGCGGCTCAGCTTGCCGAGGAGCCCGCGGCGATACCAGTGGCCCTCCTGAATGACAAAGCGTTTGCCGCCTTCACGTATGTCGCGATAGACCTCATCGGCCTCTCGAACCTCCTCCTCGCTGGGCTTGACGCGGATCGAAGCGTAGCCCTTGATCGTGCCGCCCTCGTTCAACGGGACCGCGTTGGCCCTTACCCAGTAATGATCGCCGTTCTTGCAACGATTCTTGACCAGGCCCGACCACGACTTGCCACTGCCCAGGGTCTGCCACATGTCCTCGAAGACGGCTTCGGGCATATCGGGGTGGCGCACGAGGTTGTGGGGCGAGCCCACCAGCTCATCAAGACTAAAGCCGCTGATCTCGACGAAGCGAGGGTTGGCATAGGTGATGTGGCTCTCGGTGTCGGTCTTGGAGATGAGCACATCATCCGGGGACAGGGAGTGGCTGACTTGTGTGACCGGGCCATTGTTCCGCATCGATCGTTCCTAAAGTGAAAGCATGACGGTGAAGGTTTGGATTCTCGACGGTCGCCACCTACAGACATCACGATGCCCTCTGATTCAAGGTGCTGCCTGCTTCCTGCGATCATGCAATGAGCGAAAAATCTCATACAATAATTCCACATAATTTAGGTTCTGTACATATGCGTTCGCGAGCTACAGCCACCTAGAGCCTTGATCCGATACCTTGAAGAACTTCTATCCATATGATGTTTATAGAAAAAATTAATTGTCTGCCGTTCCCCCGGGAACCCCGTGGAGAATGTCACACTCTGCGCAACTCCCACGCCTCATCAGACAGGCCGGCTGTCAACCATCGGCTAATGCCTTGGAGATGACCGGCGTCGATGGAATCGACCCGAGGTGCCCCCCTCTCCGCCACGAATACCCTGTCCTTAGAGCCGGTTTTTCTTTTTCTGGGCAGGTGTCAACGGCCATGGATCGGCCACTGCGTCACTGCGCTCTGACGACGGTGGCTATCCTAGTGCTATCTGGGATTGACCAGCAGCGGGGCGGTCAGGCGAGGGGGCTTTTGAAGTAGCCATGCGCAATGCGGTTCACGTGACGGCTTGGGCGGCTCCTTGCCCACCACGGGCATCGGCCAAATGGCCTCTTGAGCGCTTCCGGCGGATGCTGCTATGTTCGACCATGCAGTGTTGGCAGCTAGGCTAGATGTTTTCTCAGCCCTTGGCCTTAGCGTTACGAACGCCCGCAAATCATCTCCATGGGAAGCGCTCGAACGATGGTAAAGTCCCAGTCCAGCATTTTGATTCGCTGCCCGTTGCCTGACGTCTATCGTTTCGTGGTCATCGATTTTGTCCGCAACTACCCTCGGTGGTCTCCCGAGGTCAAGCAGCTGAAACCCTTAAGCAGGGGGCCATTGGCATTGGGCTGGACGGCCCGGCAGGTGAGGGTTGACCAAGGGCGTCGCACCGAAGCCGACTTTCGCGTCGTCGCGCTAGAACCGGAGCGCCGCGTGTGCTTCAAGGGAGTCAAGGATCCGTTCGTGATCAATTACTTCTTCGAACCGAATGGCGAGAGCACGCAACTGGTCTTCAGCTTCGAACTGGCGCGCCTGAGCCTCGCCCTGCGGCCGTTTGAGAAACTCATCCGCTTGGCGGTTCAGGATGGTACGGAGCGCGTCGTGCGCGACTTGAAGGTCTTGGCCGAAAGGGAACTCGGTCAGCAGAAGACAAACTAAAGTATCCCGAGCGCACCCTACGCAGGAGACATCATGCTGTTTACCGTCGATAAAGATACCGGAATTATACCCCACGTCCTGACCCAGATACTGGATACCTGCGTGAACGGCGTGACGCTTTCCGATCCGGACCTGCCGGACTCTCCGATTGTCTATGCGAACTCTGTATTTGAACGCCTGACGGGCTACAGTCAGGAGGAAATTCTGGGTCGCAACTGCCGCTTCCTCCAAGGCGAGGATCGTGATCAGCCCGAGCTTGACGAGATCCGTGCCGCTCTCAAGGAACATGCTCCCGTTGAGGTAACGCTGCGCAACTATCGCAAGGATGGGACGCTATTTCATAACCGGCTCTCGATTCAGCCGCTTCGTGACGAATCGGGACGCCTGATTTACTATCTCGGCGTGCAATACGATGTAAGCGAGCTCGTCGATGTCAGGGCCGAGGTCGAGCGTCTCGAACAACTACTGAAAGAATCTCCTGAAAAGTGATCTGCTCCAGGGTTTCCTGTTTTCACGGCCGGTAGCCCTGGATGACCCGATCGCCTAATCGGAATACCCTCCTCCCGCTGATGCCTGACCGGTTCTAGCCATCTGGATGGCTGCCTGAGGAGACCCGATGAACTCCTCTATCGAGCCAAGGCGCTAGGTCGCAATCGCACGGTCTGTGAGGAGTAGCAAGCGCTGCCCGGGAACGGTTGGGTACTCGACGCGAATGGGGGTAAGCTTGAGGCCGTGCCGAAGGAGAGGCATGCCATTCACAGACCGGGAGACACCCCATGCCGTTTCGTTCCCTGCTGGCCGCCGCCGCGCTGGCCCTGCCGCTGGCCGCCATGGCCGACTCGCCCAACATCGTGCCGGGAATGTGGGAATTCACCAGCACCACGTCGGTGACCGGCGAGGTGCCGATTCCTGACCAGACCGATACCCACCAGGAGTGCATTGCCCAGGGCGACTTGGACGACGCCGACTTCCAGTTCCTCGAGGTGGAGGAGGGCTGCGAGCTACTCGAGCACAACGTCTCCGCCGATGGCCTGGACTACCGGATGATCTGCCGCGAAGAGGGCGGCGAGGCGAACATTGCCGGTCGCATGGATTTCCTGGGTGAGCGCGTCGAGGGTAACGTCGACGTCACGGTCCAGTCGCCCATGGGCGAGATGCAGATGGATACCGTGGTGGAAGGCGCACGCATCGGCGACTGCTGAGGCTACCGCTTGACGCTATGGGCAAGGGCCACCCCACGGGGTGGCCCTTGCCCATGTTGCGCCTGTGATTAGCGCCCCTTTGATTGGCCATCGCAGTCGACGCTTGGGTCACGGCTGCGTGGAGCTGGCGCTTATCTCCTCCTCCAGCCGGCGTTTGACGTCGCCCGGTGAGCCGGTGTGGCGTGCCAGCAGGTCATAGGCCACCGGCACCACGAACAGCGTGAACAGGGTGGCGGCGGCCACCCCGGAGAGGATCACGGTGCCGATCACCATGCGTGATTCCGCACCGGCACCGGTGGAGACGATCAGCGGGATGGAGCCGGCCATGGTGGTCACCGCGGTCATCAGGATCGGGCGCAGGCGCGTCACCGCCGCGTCCACCAGGGCGTCACGGAAGGCAAGCCCCTGGTCGCGTAACTGGTTGGCAAACTCCACGATCAGGATGCCGTTCTTGGCCGCCAGACCGATCAGCATGACCAGCCCCACCTGGCTGTAGATGTTCAGCGACTGCCCGGTGACGAACAGCCCCAACATGGCGCCGCTCATGGCCAGGGGCACGGTGAGCATGATCACGAAGGGGTGGATGAAGCTCTCGAACTGGGCGGCCAGCACCAGGAACACCACCAGGGCGCCAAGGATCAGCAGGAAGGTGGTGGCGCCGCTGGCCTGCTGGAAGTCCCGCGAGGCGCCGCTGACGTCGGTCTGGACCTGGGCCGGTAGCACCTCGTCGGCAGCCGCTTCCAGATACGCCAGCGCCTCGCCCAGCGAGTAGCCGTCGGCCAGATTGGCCTCGAGGGTGATCGAGCGGACTCGGTTGAAGCGGTTCAAGGTACTGGCGCCGGCGAAGTCGCTGAAGGAGACCAGGCTGGCCAGGGGGATGAGCTCGCCGGTACGGGATGAGCGCACCTGGATGTTGTCCAGCGCGCGGGGGCTGGCCTGGCTGTCGCGGTCGCCCTCGACGATGACGTCGTACTCCTGGCCGTTGTCGATATAGCGGGTGACGTTGCGCCCACCCAGCAGTACCTCCAGAGTGCGACCGATCTCGGTCACGGTCACGCCCAGGGAGGCGGCCCGCTCGTAGTCGACGTCCACCCGCAGCTGGGGCTGGGTCTCGCGGTAGTCACTGTCCAGGCCGATCAGCCGCGGATTGTCCTCGCGGATGTGATCCATGAGGGTGTCGCGCCACTCGGCGAGTTCCTCGTAGGTACCGCCGCCCAGCACGAACTCCACCGGCTTGCTGATGCGCTGGCCGAAGCCCTGGCGCATCACCGGGAAGGCCTGCACCCCGGGCAGCCCGGCGAGCTCGCGGCGCACGTCCCCCATGATCGACCAGGCATCGCGTCGGCTGCCCCAGTCGGCCAGGCCGATGATGCCGAAGCCGCTGTTGAAGTTCTCGATGTTACCGAAACCCCGCGGCGCGCGGATCAACACGCGTTCCATGTCGCCGCTTTCCACCATGGGCGCCAGGCGCGCCTCGATCTCGTTCATGTAATCCATCATGTAGTCGAAGGTGGCGCCCTCGGGCCCGTTGACCAGGATGATGAAGCTGCCGCGATCCTCCTGGGGGGTGTACTCGCTGGGTAGCAGGCTGGCCAGCCACACGGTGGCGGCGATCAGCGCCACGAACACCGCCAGCACCGCCAGACGCGCCTTGAGCATCCAGCCCAGCAGGGTGCGGTAGAGGCGCTGAATGAACGCCAGCTGGCGCTGCACGCCGCGGGCGATTCGGCTGTCTTCCTGGGCCGGCTTGAGGATCTTGGAGGCCATCATCGGCGTGAGCGATAGCGCCAGCACGCTGGAGATGGCCACCGCGGCGGCCATGGTCAGGGCGAACTCGGAGAACAGTCGACCCACGTTGCCCTGCAGGAAGGCCAGCGGCACGAACACCGCGATCAGCACCAGCGTCGTGGCGATGACCGCGAAGGCGATCTGGCGGGTTCCCTTGAAGGCCGCCACCAGCGGTGTCTCGCCATAGTCGTGCATGCGGCGATGGATGTTCTCCAGCACCACGATGGCGTCGTCGACGATCAGGCCGATGGCCAGCACCAGGGCCAGCAGGGTCAGCAGGTTGATAGAGAAGCCCATCAGGGCCAGCGCCATGAAGGCGCCGATCATCGCCACCGGCACGGTCACCGCGGGAATCAGGGTGGTACGCACATTGCCCAGGAACACGAAGATCACCACCACTACAAGGCCCATGGCGATGAACAGGGTCAGCACCACTTGCTGGATGGCGCCGGCCACGAACTCCGAAGCGTCGTAGTTGAGGGTGAGCGTCATGTCGTCGGGCAGGCTCGACTGGACCCTTTCCAGCTCGGCCTGAACCCCCTGGGAGACCTCCAGCACGTTGGCGGTGGACTGCTTCATGATCCCCAGTCCTACCATGGGTACGCCGTTGGCGCGGAATACCGAGCGCTCTTCCACCGAACCGATCTCCACCCGCGCCACGTCGCCCAGACGCACCCGGTAGCCGTCATCACCCCGGGGCAGCGCCAGGCGCTCGAAGTCCTCCGGCTGGTTGAAGCTGCGCGGCAGGCGCACGATGAACTGGCGGTCGCGGGATTCGATGGAGCCGGCGGGCAGTTCCACGTTCTCGGCGCGCAGGGCGCTCTCCACGTCGCTCACCGTGAGGTTGCGGGCGGCCAGGGCATTGCGGTCTAGCCATACCCGCATGGCATACTCGTTGCCGCCGCCGACGCGGACCCGGGCCACCCCGGGCTGCACCGAGAAGCCGTCTACCAGATTGCGGTCGGCGTAGTCGGTGAGTTCCGGGATGCTGTAGCCGTCGCCGGAGAGGGCGAGCCATACCACCACTTCCTCGCTGGAGTCGGCCTTCTGCACCTCGGGCGGATTGGCTTCGTCGGGCAGGTTGCGCAGCGCCCCGGAAATGCGGTCGCGAACATCATTGGCGGCGGCATCGATGTCCATGTCGAGACGAAACTCGATGTTGATCCGCGAGCGGCCAT
>CAYWBG010000050.1:0-14589 GCA_964456005.1 uncultured Halomonas sp. | reverse complement strand
GTCAGCATCCCGCTAGGCGCTAGGCGCTAGGCGCTAGGCGCTAGGCGCTAGGCGCAGCCGCAGGCCGGGCAGCACTAGCAGCGCGGCGAGTAACCACACCGGCCAGCTGCCGGTGCGAGTGAAGGGAGTCAGGCCTGTCATGGGCTGCACCTCTCCGGTGATGCTGGCCACCTCGAACTGGGGGGCGCGGGCGGTGACGCGCCCCAGGGGGTCGACGATGACCGTAACCCCGTTGCTAGTGGCGCGGATCAGGTAGCGACCATTCTCCAGGGCGCGCAGGCGGGCCATCTGCAGGTGCTGGAGGGGACCGATGGATTTTCCGAACCAGGTGTCATTGGAGACCGTCATCAGCAGGGCGCTGTCCCGGGCGCGTTCGGCGACCAGGTCGGCGTAGATGATCTCGTAGCAGATGGCGTTGCCGAGGGTGGTGCCGGCTGCGCGGATCGGTGCCTGTCCGGCAGGTCCGGGGGTCATGGCCGGCATGGGGAGATCGAAGAAGGCAATGGTGCCGCGCAGCAGGCTTTCCAGGGGCAGGTACTCACCGAAGGGCACCAGGTGTTCCTTGCGATACTGGCCCTCGGCGTTGCCCAGCCCGATCACGCTGTTGAAATAGAGGTCCCTCTCGTCGCGTTGCAGGATGCCGGTGAGTAGGGCTGTCTCGGGGGCGAGGTTTGACTGGACTCGCTCCAGGATCGGTCTGGCCTGGTCCTCGAACATCGGCAGCGCCGCCTCGGGCCAGACGATCAGGTCGATGTCGTCGGGCTGGGTGCGGGTCAGCTCGCTGTAGGTATTGGCGGCGACGCGCTGGCCCTCCGGGGTCCACTTGATCAGCTGATCAAGGTTGCCCTGGAGCAAGGCAACGCGCAGCGGTTCGCCATCGGGCTGGGTCCACTGGGTGGGCAGCGCCAGCGGCGCCAGCCACAGGGCAAGGATGGGAGCCGCCACCCACCAGCGCCTTGCCAGGAACTCCACCAGCAAGGTGCCGCTGAGCGCGGTGATCAGCGACAGCAGATAGACGCCGCCGATGGGTGCCCAGGGGGCGAGCGGAGAATCCACGTGGGCGGAGCCCAGCAGCAGCCAGGGAAAGCCTGTGAATAGCCAGGTGCGCAGCCACTCGCCCAGCACCCAGGCGCCGGCGAAGGAGAGGAAGGCCAGGCGCTGGCTGGTGAGCCGCCGATAGAGCCACAGGGTCAGCGCTGGAAACAGCGCCATGCTGGTCACGAACAGGGTGGTGAGCAATACCGCCAGGGGCACGCCCGTGTAGCCGTAATCGTGGATCGACACGTAGACCCAGGAGGTGCCGGAGCCGAACAGGCCAACGCCATAGCACCAGCCGCGCAGAGCGGCCTGGCCCGGGCTCAGCGCCTGGATGCCCAGGTAAACAAGGCCCACGGCAACCGGGCCGAGCCACCACAGCTCGAAGGGCGAAGCGGTTAGGGTAGTGAGACCTCCGGCAATCAGGGCCAGCAGGCAGCCCAAGGCCGGTGAGAAGCGCAGCTGGGACATGGGTGACCATCCGTGTCAGGGGTTATTTCACAAGGGCTCAGGCGTCGTCTTTCTCCGCGAAGGGCACGGCCTCCAGCAGACGGATACGACGGTTATCGGCGTTGAGCACCGTGAAGCGCCAGCCACCGATCTCAGTGTGCTCGCCGCGGGCCGGCAGGTGGCCGAAGCGCTGCATCACCAATCCCCCAAGGGTGTCGAACTCCTCGTCGGAGAAGCGGGTGGCGAAGCGCTCGTTGAAGTCCTCGATGGGCGTCAGGGCGCGGATGGCGTAGCGACCCTCGTCCAGCTCGCGGATATCATCCTCCTCGTCGGCGTCGTGTTCGTCCTCGATCTCGCCGACGATCTCCTCGAGAATATCCTCGATGGTGATGATGCCGGCGGTGCCGCCATATTCGTCCACCACGATCGCCATATGGTTATGAGTGTCTTGGAACTCCTTGAGGAGGCTGTTTAGCCGCTTGGATTCCGGGATGAAGAGCGCCGGGCGCACCACCTCCTCGAGGCGGAAGGCCCTGCCATTCTGAGCATCGGCCTGCAGGAGCGGAAGCAGGTCCTTGGCCAGCAGGATGCCATTGACCTCATCGAGGTTTTCGCCGATCACCGGGTAGCGGGAGTGGCCGGTCTCGAGAATGACCGGCAGGTACTCCTCCAGCGGCTGGTCGAGGGCGATGGCGGTGACCTGGGAGCGAGGTATCAGAACCTCTCGCACCTGCTGATCGCTGATCTGCAGGGCGCCTTCGATGATCATCATGGCGTCCTGCTCGAGCTTCAGGCGGCTGGCCGCCTGGCGCAGGAAGGCCAGCAGTTCGTCGCGGGAGCTGGGTTCGTCGCTGTCACTGGAAAGGGCGCTGAACAACTTCTCGATCCAGGACTTGTTGCCCTGGACGCTCGATCGGTCTTCGCTCATGCGTCGGTTCTCTTGTCCTCGGTCTCGGGGGCGGCCGCCATGGCGGGGTCCGCGTTCAGACGATAAGGGTCGGCGATGCCCAGCTCGGCCAGGATCTCGCGCTCCATGGCCTCCATGGCCTCGGCCTCGTCGTCTTCCTGGTGATCGAGGCCCAGTAGGTGCAGGCTGCCATGCACCACCATATGAGCGTAGTGATCGCACAGCAACTTGTCCTGCTCGGCCGCCTCGCCCACCACCACTGGGTGGCAGATCACCAGATCGCCGAGAAGCGGGAGCGAAAGCCCGGGTGGATTCTCGAAGGGGAAGGAGAGCACATTGGTGGGCTTGTCGCGACCGCGATAGTCCCGGTTGAGGGTCCGGCTTTCTTCGCTATCCACCAGGCGTATGGTCAGCTCGCTGTCGGCGGCCACCTCGTGACGTGCCAGGACGGCGGCCACCCAGGCCTCGAGTTCGGAACGAGTCGGCAGCCCTTCGGCCCGGATGGCCACCTGGCGATCGACTCGCGGGCGGCTCATGAGTCACCACGCTCGCGGTCGAGGCGTTCCTGTCGCTCCTGACGTTCCAGTCGCAGCGCCTCTCGCTCCTGCTCCTTGGCCTGCTTGCGGTCGCGGTCGGCAGCTTCCTGCTCAGCCTCGAAATGGTCGTAGGCCTCGATGATGCGCTGCACTAGCGGGTGTCGCACCACGTCCTTGGCGGCGAAGTGGGTCACACCGATACCGGGTGTATCCTTGAGCACGTCAAGCACCTGGATCAGCCCCGAGCTCTGGCCCCGCGGGAGGTCCACCTGAGTCACGTCGCCGGTGATCACCGCGGTGGAGCCGAAGCCGATACGGGTCAGGAACATCTTCATCTGCTCGCGAGTGGTGTTCTGGCTCTCGTCGAGAATGATGAAGGCATTATTGAGGGTGCGCCCGCGCATGTAGGCCAGCGGGGCGATCTCGATCACCTGGCGCTCGATCAGTTTGGCCACCTGCTCGAAGCCGATCATCTCGTAGAGGGCGTCATACAGCGGGCGTAGGTAGGGATCGATCTTCTGGGCCAGGTCGCCGGGCAGGAAGCCTAGCTTTTCGCCGGCCTCCACCGCCGGTCGCACCAGCAGGATGCGGCGCACCTCCTGCTGATTGAGCGCCTCCACCGCCGCGGCCACCGCCAGATAGGTCTTGCCGGTGCCCGCCGGGCCGATGCCGAAGTTGATGTCGTGGGCGCGAATGCTCTGCACGTAGCCCTGCTGGTTGAGCCCGCGGGGCTTGATCAGGGTGCGTGGAGTGCGCAGCAGTACCTCGCCATCGGCCTCGTCGCCTTCTTCTTCTTCCAGGGCTTCGAGCCCGGACTCCTGCAGGAAGAGGTGTACGGTGTCCGGCTCCAGGTCGTTGGCCTCGGTCTCGCGGTAGAGGTGCTCGAGCAGGTTGGCGGCGGCCTTGACCCGATTGATGGGGCCCGCCAGCTGGAAGATGTTTCCGCGGTTGCGCAGGGTGATGCCGAGGCGCGCCTCCACCAGCTTGAGGTGCTCGTCGCGCTGGCCGCACAGATTGGCCAGGCGACGGGGGTCATTGGGTTCGAGATTGAGGGTGATGATGCGACTGGCCGGAGTGGATGGCTGGCTCAAGGCTGGCGGATCCCATGGACGGTGGATTTAGAGCAGCTTACTGCCCCGGCAGCGGCCGGGGCAATACGCGGCGGAGGGAGGCGTCAGTAGACCTCCGGAGAGGCGATCTCGCCGCGCAGCGAGTTGGGCAGTGCCTCGCTGATCGCCACATCGACAAAATAGCCGATCAGCTCGGTGGGGTTGGCCGCGCGAAAGTTGACCACCCGGTTGTTCTCGGTGCGCCCGGAGAGCTGGCCAGGGTCGCGGGGAGAGAAGCCGGTGACCAGGATGCGCTGGGTGGTGCCCACCATGCGCCGGCTGATCTGCATCGCCTGCTGGCTGATGCGCTCCTGGAGGATCGCCAGGCGCTGTTTCTTGACGCTCGCCGGGGTGTCGTCCGGAAGGCTGGACGCCGGGGTCCCGGGGCGCGCCGAGTAGACGAAGCTGAAGGAGTGGTCGAAGCCGATACGGCCGATCAGGTCCATGGTGGCCTCGAAGTCATCGTCGGTCTCGCCGGGGAAGCCGATGATGAAGTCGGACGAGAAACTGATATCGGGGCGCAGGGCGCGGATGCGCTCCATCTTCTCGACATACTCCTCGACGGTGTGGCCACGCTTCATGGCCGATAGGATGCGGTCGGAGCCCGCCTGCACCGGCAGGTGCAGGTGGCTGACCAGCTCCGGAATCTCGGCGTAGGCCTCGATTAGGCTGTCGGAGAACTCCACCGGGTGGGAGGTGGTGAAGCGGATGCGGTCGATCCCCTCGACTGCCGCCACGCAGGCGATCAGTTCGGCCAGGTCGATCTCGTGGCCCAGCTGGTTCAGCCCGCGGTAGGCGTTGACGTTCTGGCCCAGCAGATTGATTTCCCGCACACCCTGATCCGCCAGGTGGATCACCTCGTCCATCACCGCCTCGAAGGGGCGCGAGACCTCCTCGCCGCGGGTGTAGGGCACCACGCAGAAGGTGCAGTACTTGGAACAGCCCTCCATGACCGAGACAAAAGCGGTGGCGCCGTCGGAGCTGGGCTTGGGCAGGTGGTCGAACTTCTCGATCTCCGGGAAGGTGACGTCCACCATCGAGATCTGATCCTGCTGGCGGGCGTCGAGCATCGAGGGCACCCGGTGTAGGGTCTGGGGGCCGAAGACCATGTCCACGAAGGGAGCCCGCTTGCGCAGGGCCTCGCCCTCCTGACTGGCCACGCAGCCGCCCACGCCAATCACCAGGTCGGGATTGGCTTCCTTGAGCTTCTTCCAGCGGCCGAGCTGGTGGAACACCTTTTCCTGGGCTTTTTCGCGGATCGAGCAGGTGTTGAGCAGGATGACGTCGGCTTCGCGCTCGTCGTCGGTGAGCTCGAGCCGGTGGGATTCGCCGAGCAGATCCGCCATGCGTGCGGAGTCATACTCGTTCATCTGGCAGCCGTGCGTCTTGATGAAGAGTTTCTTCGCCATAAGAATAGGGTCGTGGCGCCAGGCGCCCGACGTCTGTCACCGGTGGATGAGAGGGGGATGCCGCCCCCGCCAGGCATTTACCGGGGAGGGCCGTATCGTGAACGCTTGGCCGCTGGGGGCCTGAAAACTAGCCGCTTATTATACGCGTCGCCCGGCAACGGGGCCAGCATGGGCCGCCGATAGCGGGGTGTGCTACCCTTGGCGCCTCGTTTCTTATGACAGGTCGAGGAAAACGCACCATCATGACGGCCAAGCCGATCTATCGGGTGGTATTCCACCAGCAGGGGGAGGTCTGGGAGCTCTATGCTCGCGAGATCTTCCAGAGTGACCTCTGGGGGTTCATCGAAGTCGAGGAATTCGTCTTCGAAAATGCCTCCCGGCTGGTAGTGGACCCTTCCGCGGACAAGCTGCGGCGAACCTTCGAGGGCGTCATCCGCAGCTATCTTCCTCTCAATTCCATTGTGCGCATCGACGAGGTTGAGCGTGAAGGAACACCCCGGGCGGTGAAGAGCGAGGGACGGGTTGCGGAGTTTCCTCGCCCCTTCTCTCCTCCGCCCAGGGGTGAAGACTGAATACGCGTCGGGACCCGGCTGGTTACCCCGTGACCGGATGGCATAAAAGCCCACAGTGACGGCCACCGTGCCGCACTGTCCAGCGGTTTTCCCGGCAGTTGTCCACAGCCACTGTGGAAAAGCCGCTGCGGCGGGTAACGTCTCATCGCATCGTCGTCGGCAGGAAGCCGGCGACGCTTACAGATCACGCCAGAGTGGAAATCTGCCAGCTTTTAGCCAGGACTACGGCATGACACGACACGACATAAGACGACTCTCCCTGGGCATGGCCCTGGGCCTTCTCGCCCTGCCGCTGCAGGCCCAGCAGGCCGACGACACTCAGTGGGTCAGCGACTCGATCACCACCTATGTGCGCAGTGGGCCCACCGATGGCTACCGCATCGTCGGGACCCTCACCGCCGGCGAGCCGGTGACCGTGCTGGAGACCAGCGGCAACTACACTCGGGTCGAGAACAGCGGCGGCAATACCGTCTGGGTGCTCTCCAGCGAACTGCAGGACACTCCTAGCGCCCAGGTGCGTCTGCCTGAACTCGAGCAACAGGTCGCCGAGCTCTCCACCGAGCTCGAGGAGATTCACGGCGACTGGGAGCGCCGCACCGCCGACATGCGCGAGACCCTGACCGCCCGTGAGGAGCGCATCGCCGAGCTCGAGGCGCACAACCAAGACCTCGACGCCGAGTCGGAGCAGTCTCGCCAGACCATCCGCCAACTGCAGGCCCGGCTCGATACTCAGGAGGAGGACCTGCTGCTGCGCTACTTCATGTACGGCGGCGGCGTGGCCGGGGCCGGTCTTGTGGTGGGGCTGATCGTTCCCCACCTGCCGCGGCGTCGCAAGAAGAATGATCGCTGGTTCTAGGAGTCAGGGTCGAAGGAGACGGCATGGCCAATGAATGGCTCGATCGCTGGCGCGAGGGCCGTATCGGCTTTCACCGCGACCGCCCCCACCCTGCGTTGCTGCGGCATTGGCCCGGGCTCGAGATCAAGGCCGGTACCAAGGTGCTGGTGCCCCTGTGTGGCAAGAGCCTGGACATGCGCTGGCTAGGTCAGCAAGACTATCCGGTGCTAGGCATTGAGCTGGCCCCGGAGGCCATCGAACAGTTCCTGGTGGAGGGCAGGGGGATGGTGTCCCGCTACCGGCAGAGTGGTTTCGATATCTGCCGCCTGGGCAACGTGGAGCTTTGGTGTGGCGACTTCTTTCACTTCCACATCGATCAGGCGGCGGAGATTGGCGCCTTCTACGATCGCGCCGCGCTGATCGCCCTGCCCCCGGCGACCCGTCAGCGCTACGCCTTTCATCTGGCTCAGTTAATCCCGCCGGGCAGCCGTGGCCTGCTGATCAGCCTGACGAGGCCTCCCGTAGATAGCGGTGGCCCGCCCTTCAGCGTCTCGGCCGAGGAGGTTCGCGAACTCTTCGAGCCCAATTTCCGCGTCACACACCTAGAGGATGGCGAACCGCAAGCGGGCAGCGGTTTTCGGGAGAGCATCTGGGCGATGACGCGCCGAGGACCTTTGGAGTAGGGCTTAGCGGGCCAGCAGGCGGCCCAGCTCCGGATCCCGAAACGCCCGGTTCAGGCCATCGGAGAGCAGGTCATTGACCATGCGAGTGTTGGCGTCGCGATCCGGACGCACGGCATAGCTCTGAGTGCGCCGCGAGGTGTAAGTGCCGGTATAGGTGTTACCCCCGTTGCGTGCCTCGGCGATGAAGACCGCCTCGATTCGAGCCTCATCGATCACCGCTCGGCTCTGGCCGCGTGCGTACCCCAGGTGGTCCAGGGTCAGGGTCAGGGTGGGGCGTCCCTCGGCGCTTTCGGTCGTGGGGCGAAAGCCCATGTCGCGGACGGCACGTTCGGCTTCGCGCTGCAGGCGTGGTACCAGTTCGTGGGCGCTGACGGTGATGGTGGCGGTGGACATGGCGCTGCCGGTCCGGGTGCCGATCACCTCGCCATCACGCTCGTCCACGGCAATCACGGTGATCGCCTGGCCGCTGCCGCTCACCGGCACCTCGGCGCTGCGCTGGGGGTTGAGCTGCAGGTGGTGGGGGCTGGCGCAAGCCGCCAGCACGCCGGCGGTAAGAACGACTGCGGTAAGACGAAGCAAGCGGCGATACGGCATGGTGAGCCTCCCGAAGGCAGGGGAAAAGGTGACCGATCTGCCAGTATATCCGCTCTTGCCATGTCCCGGAATTCTTCGAGCGGGGGTGACACCTCAACGTTACACTGGAGGCATAGCCCGCCGGAGAATTGCCATGATCCGACCTGCCAACGCCGAGGAGATCCCACTGCTGGCCGATATCTGGCTGCGGGCCTCGCGGCGGGCCCACGACTTCATCCCCGCCGAGTTCTGGGAGCGCCATCTGGACGCCATGACCCACGACCTCCTGCCCGGTGTCGAGGAGCTTCTGGTGCTTGAGGTTGAAGGGCGGGTGATCGGCTTCGCCGCCCTGGACGGCGACCGCCTGGAGGCCCTGTTCATCGACCCCGAGGTGCAGAGCTACGGACACGGCTCTCGGCTGATGGCCGAAGCCATGGCGCGTCGCTCGCGGCTGACGCTGTGTGTCTATTCCCGCAACGTGCGCGCGGTCTCCTTCTATCGCCGCCTGGGCTTCCGGGTCGTCGACGAGCGCATCGAGCCGCTCACCGGCGAGGCCGAGACGCTGATGGCCTGGCTGTGCTGAGCCGGCCTCAGGCCGCGTCGGCGAGCGTCGTCATCCTGGAGCGCGATGCACCCTCGGGAAATCGGTGCCAGCGGCGCGGTACGACAAACAGTCGCTGGCCACGCCGCAGGTCGAGGCGCTCATAATCGGCATGGCGAACGGTGGCCAGCCAGGGCTCCCCCAGCCAGTCCGCCTCGAGTTCCACACGCACCTCGGCCCCCACCGGAGAGATTGCGGTAACGGTCACCGGCAGCCGAACCTCCGCCGTCGGCGTCTGTGCCAGGCGCACCTCATGGGGACGCAGCAGCAGCTCCTCGGGGCCATCGGCCAGATCCACCGACAGGCGCGCCTCGCCGCAGGTGAGGATGCCGTCGCGTACTTCGCCCTCCAGGTGGTTCACGTCGCCCAGGAATTCGAACACGAAACGGTTGGCCGGTGCCCGGTAAACGGCGTCCGGGGTGTCGATCTGCTCGATGCGCCCGTTGCTCATCACCGCCACCCGGTCGGAGAGTTCAAGGGCCTCCTCCTGATCGTGGGTCACGAAGAGGCTGGTGAAGCCCAGCTCATCGTGGAGGTGGCGTAGCCAGCGGCGCAGCTCCTGGCGCACCTTGGCATCCAGGGCGCCGAAGGGCTCGTCGAGCAGCAGCACGTCGGGCTTCAGCGCCAGGGCACGGGCTAACGACACGCGCTGCTGCTGGCCGCCGGAGAGCTGGGCCGGGTAGCGGTTGGACAGCTGTTCGAGCTGCACCATCTCCAGCAGGCGATGCACCCGGGCGCGGATCTCGCCTGTGGTGGGGCGATGTTTGCGCGGCATCACGGTGAGCCCGAAGGCGACGTTGTCGAATACCGTCATGTGGCGGAACAGGGCATAGTGCTGGAAGACGAAGCCGATGCGTCGGTCACGCACATGCAGGTCGGTAACGTCGCGGTCGCCGAAGAGGATGCGCGCCCCTTTGTCCGGGTCGGCGCTCTCCAGTCCGGCAATGATGCGCAGCAGGGTGGTCTTGCCCGAGCCGGAAGGGCCGAGCAGGCCGACCAGCTCGCCGTCATGAATGTCGAGGTTCACCGGCTCCAGGGCTCGAGTGCGCTGGCGCCCGACGTCGAAGTGCTTACCGATGTTGTGCAGACGAATGCTCATGCGTGAGCCTCCTGGCGCGCGGCGCGCCATTCCAGTCCGGCCTTGGCGGCCAGGGTGAGCAGGGCGATCAGCGCCAGCAGGGCAGCGCTGGCGAAGGCCCCCACGGTGTTGTAATCCTGGTAGAGCTGCTCCAGGTGCAGTGGCAGGGTGTTGGTCTGGCCACGAATGGCCCCGGAGACCACCGAGACGGCACCGAACTCGCCCACTGCCCGGGCATTGGTGAGGATCACCCCGTAGAGCAGCGCCCAGCGGATGTTGGGCAGGGTGACCCGGCGGAAGATCGTCCAACCCGGCGCGCCTAAGGTCACGGCGGCTTCCTCTTCCCGGGAGCCCTGGGCCTGCATCAGCGGGATCAGTTCCCGGGCCACGAAGGGGCAGGTGACGAAGATGGTCACCATCAGAATGCCCGGCCAGGCGAACATCAACTGGATGTCGTAACCGTCGAGCCAGCCGCCCAGCCAGCCGTTGCGTCCGTAGAGCAGCAGGTAGATCAGGCCCGCCACCACGGGCGACACCGCAAAGGGAATGTCGATCAGGGTTTGCAGCACGCGCCGTCCCGGGAAGGTGAAGCGGGTCACCAGCCAGGCCAGGGCCACGCCGAACACCAGGCAGACGGGAATCGTCAGCACGGTGATGAACAGCGTCAGGCCGATGGCCGCCACGGTGTATTCGTTGCTGACATTGGTCCAGAACACCGCCACACCCTGGGCGAAGGCCTGGGCGAAGATGGCCACCAGCGGTAGCAGCAGGAACAGAGCCGAGAGGACCACGGCGGCGAGGATCAGGCCTCGGCGAACCGCCGGGGCATCACCGATACGTTGCATCAGCCGCTCCCTCCATGCAGGCGCTTGATGAAGCGTCCCTGCCAGATGTTGATGGCCAGCAGCAGGGCCAGCGAGACGAACAGCACCACCGAGGCGATGGCCGAGGCGCCGGCATAGTCGTACTCCTGCAGGCGCACGAAAATCATCAGCGCGGTGATCTCGGTCTCGTAGGGCATATTGCCGGCGATGAAGATGATCGCCCCGAACTCGCCCAGCGAGCGCACGAAGGCCAGCCCGGTGCCGGTGACCAGTGCCGGCCACAGATGGGGCAGGATCACCCGCCGAAACGCCGTGCCATCACTGGCGCCTAGGGTCAGAGCGGCCTCGTCCACCTCGTGGGGCAGGTCCTCCAGCACCGGTTGTACCGTGCGCACCACGAACGGGATGCTGGTGAAGGCCATGGCCAGGGCGATACCCACCCAGGTGTAGGCCACCTGCAGGCCCAGCGGCTCCAGTAGCCTCCCCATCCAGCCGTTGCTCGAATAGAGGGTGGCGAGGGTGATGCCGGCTACCGCCGTGGGTAGGGCGAAGGGCAGGTCCATCAGGGCGTCGAGCAGGCGCTTGCCGGGAAACTCATAACGCACCAGCACCCAGGCCAGCAGCAGGCCGAAGGCGGCGTTGACCAGCGCCGCCACCGCGGCGGCGCCGATGGTCACCGTGTAGCTGGCGACCACCCGGCCGTCGCTGATGATTGCCCAGTACTCGGCCAGGCTGAGCCCCGCCAACTGGCCGAACAGGCCGGTCATCGGCAGTAGCAGCACCAGCGAGACGAACAGCAGGCTCACGCCCAGCGACAGGCCGAACCCCGGCAGCACCCGCTTGGGGGTGCGGCCGATGGCAAAGGGAAGGGCGCGGGTGCTCATGGGCGTGGCTCGTCTCCTGCGGGATCAGTGACTCAGCGACGCTGCAGCTGGTCAAGCTGGCCGCCGCTGGCGAAGTGGGTCTCCATGGCGGCATCCCAGCCACCGAAGACGTCTTCGACGCGCAGTAACTCGGTCTCGGGGAAGAGATCGGCGAACTCCTCGACCACCGCCTCGTGATGCACGCGGTAGTTGAAGCCGGCCAGGGTGCGCTGGGCCTCCTCGCTGTAGAGGTACTCCACATAGGCCTGGGCCAGGTCCAGGTTGCCGTTGCGCTCGGCGTTGGGCTCGACCACGGCTACCGGGAACTCGGCCAGGATGCTGATCGGCGGCACGATGACTTCAAAGTCGTCCTCGCCGTACTCGCCGCGGATGTTGTTGACCTCGGACTCGAAGCTGATCAGCACATCGCCCAGGCCGCGCTCGATGAAGCTGGTGGTGGCGCCGCGGCCGCCGGTGTCGAACACCGTCACGTTGCGCAGGAAGGTACGCATGAAGTCGTGTACCTGCTCTTCCTCACCGTCATGCGCCTGCTCGGCGAAGCCCCAGGCAGCCAGGTAGGTGTAGCGGCCGTTACCGGAGGTCTTGGGGTTGGGGAAGACCAGGCTCACATCCTCGCGGACCAGGTCGTCCCAGCTCTCGATACCCTTGGGGTTGTCCTTGCGCACCAGGAAGGCGGTGGTGGAGTAGTAGGGCGAGGCGTTGTTGTCGAACTGGTCCTGCCAGTCCTCGGGAACCAGGCCGTCGTCGGCCAGCACCTGCACATCGCTGACCTGATTGTAGGTCACTACATCGGCGCGCAGCCCCTGCATGATGGCCCGAGCCTGGGCGGAGGAGCCGCCGTGGGACTGGCTGACAGCCACTTCTTCGCCCTGGGTCTCCTGCCAGTGGGCGATGAAGTCGGGGTTGATCGCCGAGAACAGCTCGCGGGCGATGTCATAGGAAGAGTTGAGCAGCTCGCGGTCGGCGGCGGTGGCCGGGCCGACCAGGCCGGCACCGAGAGCGGCGGCGAGCAAGGAGCGCTGGAAAAAGGGGCGCAGGGTCATGGGGTCACTCCGGGATTTAGGGCAATGCCAAAAGGATAAATGGGCCAAATGGTAATTACAAAGTTTTTCTTTATTCTTTTTAAGAATATAACTCTGCAGTGACCTTATCACCTGCTTGTGCGCTGCTGAGCCCCGCGGGCTCTGCTAGAATGCGTGCTTTCGCAAGCGACCCCCGGGACCCTGTCATGACCGATGCGACCCGCGACTTCCTGATCGCCCCCTCGATCCTCTCTGCCGATTTCGCTCGCCTTGGCGAGGAGGTGGACGACGTGCTGGCCTCCGGCGCCGATATCGTGCATTTCGACGTGATGGACAACCACTATGTGCCCAACCTCACCATCGGGCCCATGGTATGCGAGGCACTGCGCAAGCATGGCGTGACGGCGCCCATCGACGTGCATCTGATGGTCAAACCGGTGGATCGGCTGATCGGTGACTTCATCGACGCCGGGGCCAGCATCATCACCTTCCACCCGGAGGCTTCGGACCATGTCGACCGCTCCCTGCAGTTGATCCGTGACGGCGGCTGTCAGTCGGGGCTGGTGTTCAATCCGGCCACGCCGCTCTCCTTTCTCGATTACGTGATGGACAAGGTGGACATGGTGTTGCTGATGAGCGTCAACCCAGGCTTCGGCGGGCAGTCCTTCCTGCCGGGCACCCTGGACAAGCTGAGTGAGGCGCGTCGGCGCATCGACGCTTCCGGCCGCGATATTCGCCTGGAGGTCGATGGCGGGTTGAAGGTCGACAATATCGCCGAGGTGGCCCGCGCCGGCGCCGATACCTTCGTGGCCGGCTCGGCGGTGTTCAAGGGGCGCAACGAGGCCGACCCCCACCGCTACGACAGCGTGATTCGCGACTTCCGCGAGCAGCTGGCCAGTGTGCGCTGAGGCGGTGGGCGACGCGCGAACCGAGAGAGATGAGCCGGTATGGCACCTCTACCTGCTGGAGACTGCAGCGGGTGCCCTCTATACCGGCATCACCACCGACGTCGACCGGCGCCTGGCCGAACATGCCGCCGGCCGCGGTGCCAAGGCGCTGCGCGGCAAGGGACCGCTCAAGCTGCGCCACCGTGAGCCGGTGGGCCGCCATGGGGAGGCGTTGCGCCGTGAAGCCGAGATCAAGCGGCTATCGGCTATGCGCAAGCGAGCCTGGCTGGCGGCCCGGCAGCACGCAGAAAACGGGAGTCGGCAAGATGGTCAGCAAGGAGAGAGCATGCACCCCCTTCTCGACGGCATCGAGCTGGTGGCCTTCGACCTGGACGGCACCCTGATCGATTCGGTACCCGACCTGGCGCTGGCGGTGGACGCGGCCCTGGCCGATCTTGGCCTGCCCGCCGCCGGCGAGGCGAGGGTGCGCGACTGGGTCGGCAACGGCTCGCTCAAGCTGATGGAGCGGGCTTTGAAGCACGCTGCAGATGGCGGTAACGGCGAGGCTTGTACCAGCGAGGCGCCGGGGACCGATCACAGAGGGGGTCCTATGCCAGGGATGGCATCGGTAGCGCCCAGGGAGGGGTTCACAGCGCCCCCTCGGAGATCGGTCGCCGGAAAAGCCTCGCTAGGAACCAATGGTCAGGTCGAAGAGGCGTTACTAGAGCGCGCCCACACCGCTTTTCTCGAGCACTATGGCCGCGACCCCGGTGCCCATACCCGGCTCTACCCCGGCGTGCGCGAGTGCCTGGATGCCCTGCGCGAGCGCGGCCTGCCGCTGGCCCTGGTCACCAACAAGCCCCACGCCTTTATTGCGCCGCTGCTGGAGGGGCTGGGCCTGGCGGATCATTTCGCGCTCTGCCTCGGCGGAGACAGCCTGCCAGAGAAGAAGCCAGACCCGGCGCCGCTGCTGCATGTGGCGGATCACTTCAGCCTAGCGCCGGAAGCCTGCCTGATGGTGGGAGACTCTCGCCACGACATCGAAGCGGGCCGGGCGGCGGGTTTTCGTACTCTGGCGGTTCCCTACGGCTACAACCACGGCGAGCCGGTGCGCGAAAGCGGCCCGGACGGCGTGGTTGAATCGCTGGCGGAACTCGTTTAACGTGATTTCGGCTAATGCTATA
>CAYWBG010000049.1:14346-14689 GCA_964456005.1 uncultured Halomonas sp. | reverse complement strand
TTTAAATTATTCACCTATTGATGATAGGGAAATTATAACATGATCGGTGTTGGCGGATAGTGTCGTCGATATCCATTGACTGTCTTCTGCTGTGGGATGGTAGTGGCAGAGAGTCGCAGCTACTCTCTCTTATGCAGGAGAGCGCAGTAGACACTGCGCTCTCGTCTTTGTTGTCGACGATTTACGGCGATCCGCTTTGGCTAAGGCTGCCTAATGTTCAGTTGGTCTCTAGACGTCACCCGGTACCGCTGATTGCTGCCTTTGGTAATTTCTCTGTGTTTGAACTTGAACGCCTGAAGAACTTGGCAACCTTGCTTGGTGAAGCGATCGAGCATTGCCGCTA
>CAYWBG010000049.1:0-14336 GCA_964456005.1 uncultured Halomonas sp. | reverse complement strand
CGTTTCAGGCAGCGCTTCAGCCCTGAAGAGATATGCGCCTTTCATTTTGCCACCATTCCACGGGGTGGTCATATCGTGCTGGGCATGCTGGCCTATGCGCTCGACCTTCGCCCGGATCAGCTCTTCGATATTCGTACGCTCCACGATGAGCGTCGCAGTGATCCCATCGTGATCGTAGACGACTGTGCCATTTCCGGGGTTAGGCTTCAGCAATACCTTAAGCATGCTGAAGATCAGCAGGTGGTATTTGCCGCGTTGCTGGTGCCCGAGGGCTTTCGGGAAGCGCTCATGTCTCGTGAAGCGTGCATTATCGACTGCTTGAGTGCCGAAGCCCTGCACGATCTGGGGCCACGACGCTATGGAGAGGGCTATGCCGAGTGGTGCAGTCTGCAGCAGTCGCGAATGGGGAAGCATGGCTACTGGGTAGGGGTTGCTTCCTTTTTTGCCTTCGCCTGGAGCGAACCCCAGTCCAAGTTCTGGAATGCGGATGCCCAGTGCTTCGAGGCTGGCTGGAATCTCATGCCGGCTCATCTGTGCCTCAAGCGGCGCATTGCGGTTGAAAAGCTGCAGAATGGCTGTCCTGACGCCGGAGTTGAAGATAATTGCACGCTGCTCCTCGAGTGTCCGGGTCCAATTAGGCCGGCGGATCGCGTTCTATGGGTCGAGATCGATTCGGCAGTCGCGGTCGCGAGGATGCCGGAGAACTCTGGCGATACTGCCCCCTGCTTCCGTCTGGAGGGCACGGCTGCCGAGATGTGGTGCTATATTGTCAAGCACGGGACCCTGGAGGGTGCCGAGGCGGCTCTTCTAGAGCGATACAACGTTGCCCCATCCTCCCTGCGCCATGACCTTGCTGGCTTCGTGTCGGAACTCGAGAAAAATAAACTCTTGACAAACTCTTATCCTGCTCGGTAGCAGCAACGACTCAGAGCAAGGTATCCGTGGCCCTATATCGACGAACTCCCTCCGGTTTTCGTCTGGAAACCGACTATTGGCTCCGCACGTCTGGGCTGAGGCATCGACCGACAGAACGCACAACTTGGCGTTCTGCTCACTCAGGAACTGTAGCCCTACCCGCTTTCGGTGGAGCCCTGCCCGTTATTATTTTAGTATCGTCAGCCGCTTGGAGAACTCCTTGAGCTTGAGGTAGTTGATGAACCCGTCTGTCGATAACGTAAGTCGAAATAACCAGAGTCGCACTCGCGTCAAACTCTGCGGCCTGACCCGCCCCGAGGATGTCGATGCCGCCGTGGCGGCCGGCGCCGATGCCCTGGGCTTCGTGCTCTGGCCCGGCAGCAAGCGCGCCGTGGACGAGTCCCTCCTGGCCGAACTGGCCGCGCGGGTGCCGGCCTTTGTCACCCGAGTGGGGCTCTTCGTCGACCAGGAGTCGGCGCTGATCGAGCGCTGCGCTCGGCACCTGGACCTCCTGCAGTTCCACGGCGATGAATCGCCTGCCTTCTGCGAGGGCTTCGCCCGCCCCTGGATCAAGGCGCTGCGCATGCGCGAGGGACTCGATCTGCCTGCCGCCGCCGAGGCCTACCGTGGGGCGCGAGCGCTGCTGCTCGACGCCTATCGTCCCGGAGTGCCGGGCGGCACCGGCGAGACCTTCGACTGGTCGCGAATCCCCGCAGGGCTGGCAAAACCTGTTATCCTCGCCGGAGGCTTGAAGATAGACAACGTGGCTGAGGCCATCATCCGGGTAACTCCCTTTGCGGTGGATGTTTCCGGTGGCGTCGAGGCCTCGCCCGGCGTCAAGGATGCCGCGCTTGTTAAGGCTTTTCTTGACGCCGTAGGGCTCGGGGACGCGCGCCGCCTTGCGCTCTGACCCAGCCTACCCGTTTGCCGATTTTCAGCCCCATTCGCTCAATCAGCGCTATCAATCTCTAAGCCCCTTCTGGCGACCTGTGAGGTGTCTTTCGTGAGCAAGTTCAGTGACCTGACCCGACTGCCTGATGCCAGTGGCCATTTCGGTGCCTACGGCGGCCGGTTTGTCTCCGAGACTCTGAGCTTCGCCCTGGACGATCTGGCCAAGACCTATCTGAGTCTTCGCGACGATCCAGACTTCCTGGCGGAATTCGACTACGACCTGGCCCATTTCGTGGGCCGTCCCTCTCCGCTGTATCTGGCCGAGCGATGGTCGAATCAGATCGGTGGGGCGCGGATCTGGCTCAAGCGTGAGGATCTCAATCACACCGGGGCGCACAAGGTGAACAATACGGTCGGCCAGGCATTGCTGGCCAAGAAGACCGGCAAGCCGCGGGTGATCGCCGAGACCGGGGCAGGGCAGCACGGCGTGGCCTCCGCCACCGTGGCGGCCCGCCTGGGGCTGGAGTGCGATGTCTACATGGGCGCTGCGGATGTGGAGCGCCAGAAGCTCAACGTCTACCGGATGCGACTGCTGGGCGCCAACGTTATCCCGGTGGAGTCCGGCACCCGCACGCTCAAGGATGCCATGAACGAGGCGTTGCGTGACTGGGTGACCAATGTCGACACCACCTATTACATCATTGGCACCGTGGCCGGCCCGCATCCCTATCCGATGCTGGTTCGCGACTTCAATGCTGTCGCTGGACGCGAGGCGCGCCGCCAATCCTTCGAGGAATTCGGCAAGCTGCCCGATGCCCTGATCGCCTGCGTGGGAGGTGGCTCCAATGCCATGGGGCTCTTCTACCCCTTCGTCGAGGATGATGAAGTGGCGATGTATGGCGTCGAGGCGGGTGGCGATGGTGTCGAGACCGGTCGCCACGCCGCCCCCCTCGCTTCGGGCGCCCCGCGCGGGGTGCTTCACGGCAACCGTACCTACCTGATGTCCGACGAGGGCGGCCAGGTCTCCGACACCCACTCGGTCTCGGCGGGCCTGGACTACCCGGGCGTCGGCCCCGAGCACGCCATGTGGAAGGATGTGGGGAGGGTGAACTATGTGGCCGCCAACGACACTGACGTGCTCCAGGCCTTCCGCGAGCTGACCCATGTCGAGGGCATCATGCCGGCGCTGGAGACGGCCCATGCCTTGGCCTACGCCAAGGTGCTGGCGCCGACCATGCGCCCCGACCAGAACATCGTGATCAACCTGTCCGGTCGTGGTGACAAGGACATCATGACGGTGGCAAAGATCGACGGGATCGAATTCTAGATGACGGCCCATACCATGAATCGTATCGACCAACGCTTCGCCGAGCTCAAGGCCCAGGGGCGGCGCGCCCTGATTCCCTTTATCACCGGCGGTGACCCGGCACCTCAGTACACCGTCGGCTTCATGCATGCCCTGGTGGAGGCCGGGGCCGACGTGATCGAGCTGGGTGTGCCCTTCTCCGACCCCATGGCCGACGGCCCGGTGATCCAGAAGGCCTGCGAGCGTGCCCTCAAGCAGGGCGTGCGGCTATCACACCTGTTCGAGATGGTGCGCGAATTCCGCGAGACTGACGCCACTACGCCGGTGGTGCTGATGGGCTACCTCAACCCCATGGAGCGAATCGGTCTCGAGGCCTTCTCCTCCCAGGCTGCCGAGTCAGGCGTGGACGGTGTGCTGACCGTGGATATGCCCCCGGAAGAGGCTGGCGAGGTTGGCCCGCTGCTCAAGTCCCATGGCTTGGCCTCGATCTTCCTGGTGGCCCCTACCACTTCCCATGCTCGGGCCGCTACAATATGCGCCCACGGTGAAGGCTATCTCTACTATGTTTCGCTCAAGGGTGTGACCGGCTCGGCGATCCTGGATGCCGACGACGTAGCGGCGCACCTGGCGCCCCTGCGCGAGATGACCGACCTGCCGCTGTGCGTGGGTTTCGGTATCCGTGACGGTGCCTCGGCGGCAGAAGTCGGACGTGTGGCCGACGGTGTTATCGTCGGTTCGGCGCTGGTCAGCCGCATTGCCGAGAATGCCGAGCGGCCCGAGCGGATCCCCGGCGAGCTCAAGGCAGTGCTGGGCGAGATGCGAGAGGCCCTTGACGCCATGAGTGCCGGCTGAGCGCGGCCTTCGCCCGACGAATCGATTCATGCGCCCGGCCGATGCCGGGCGCCGACCAGATGACGGAACTCTTTCTGACATGAGCTGGCTAGACAAGATCGTGCCCTCCATGGGGCGTATCCAGCGCAAGGATCGACGGGCCAGCGTGCCCGACGGCCTGTGGCGCAAGTGCCCCAAGTGCGAGGCAGTGCTCTACCTTCCCGAGCTGGAGAAGCATCACAACGTCTGCCCCAAGTGCGACCACCACCTGCGCCTCACCGCGCGTAAGCGTCTCGACTGGTTCCTTGACAAGGAGGGTCGGGAGGAGCTGGCCGCCGACGTTGAGCCCGTCGACCGCCTCAAGTTCCGCGACTCCAAGAAATACAAGGATCGCCTCGCCGCGGCCCAGAAGGAGACCGGGGAGAGGGATGCCCTGATTGCCATGCGCGGCAATCTGAGTGGCTTGCCGGTGGTGGTAGTGGCCTTCGAGTTCACCTTCATGGGCGGCTCCATGGGTGCCGTGGTAGGTGAGAGATTCGTGCGCGCCGCCACGCTGGCCCATGACGAGGGCATCCCCTTGATCTGCTTTTCCGCCTCTGGCGGGGCGCGCATGCAGGAAGCCCTGTTTTCGCTGATGCAGATGGCCAAGACCTCGGCCGCCCTGGAGAAGCTCAAGCAGGCCGGGGTGCCCTATATCTCGGTACTCACCGACCCGGTCTTCGGTGGTGTCTCGGCGTCGCTGGCGATGCTGGGCGACCTCAACGTGGCCGAGCCCAACGCGTTGATCGGCTTCGCCGGTCCGCGGGTCATCGAGCAGACCGTTCGCGAGCAGCTGCCAGAGGGTTTCCAGCGCAGCGAGTTCCTGCTCGAGCATGGCACCGTCGACATGATCGTTCACCGCCAGGACCTGAGGCTGCGCCTGGGAGGCGTGTTGCGCAAGCTGACCCACCAGCCCACTAGCGGTCCGGCCGAGGCGCTGCCCGGCGAGCCCGACCTGGTGGATGTCGCCGAACAGGCCGAGCTGGTCGAGGAAGTGGAGGCCGAGGTATCGGCGCCGGACCCGGAGGCCTCACACCCCGTTCCCGACGAACCCGTCAAGCCGGGCGCCGGTGACGGGCAAGTCGACACCCGGCGCTGACCCCCTCATGGCTGATGCGGCCTTGCCCACCTCCCTGGATGCCTGGCTGGAACGCTTGGAAGCCGTCCATCCGGTGGGCATCGACCTTGGCTTAGAGCGCGTCGCCGAGGTGGCTCGTCGGATGGGGTTGCTGAAAGGGCGCCTGGCGGGACGGGTGATCACCGTGGCCGGCACCAACGGCAAGGGTTCCACCGTCGCCATGCTGGAGGCGCTGGCCCGCGCCCACGGTCTGACCACCGCTACCTACACCTCCCCTCACCTGATTCGCTATAACGAGCGCCTTTGCCTGAATGGCCGGGAGGCCGAAGACGCCACGCTCATCGAGGGATTCGAGGCGGTTGAAGCGGCACGCCTGAACGGTGAGCCGGTCAGCCTGACGTATTTCGAGGTGGGGACTCTCGGCGCTCTCTGGGCCATCGCCCTGCAGCCGCCGGATCTCGCCATTCTCGAGGTGGGGCTGGGTGGCAGGTTGGATGCGGTCAACGTCGTCGACCCGGATGTGGCAGTGGTGACCACCGTGGCCCAGGACCACGCTGCCTTTTTGGGCAACGACCTGGCGCAGATCGGCCGCGAGAAGGCGGGTATCCTGCGCCCGGGCCGCCCGGCAGTGCTGGGTAGCCGCGAGCTACCCGACAGCGTGCGGGAGGTGGCCGAGACGCTCGGCGCGCCGGTCTTCGCGCTGGGCGAGGCGTTCGGACGGGAAGGGGAGGGGGATGGCTGGCGCTTCTGGGGTCAGACGACCCTTATCGACCTCCCTGACCCTGGCCTGCCCCTGGACAACGCGGCCACGGCGCTTCAGGCCCTGGCCCTGGCCGGCGTGACGCTTGAGCGAGCTGTCTGTCGCCGGGCGCTGGCCGAGGTGCGCCTGCCCGGTCGCATGCAATGGCTCGGTCAGTGGTGCCTGGACGTGGGTCACAACCCTCACGCAGCGAGCTACCTGGCGGCGCGTCTCGTGGCGCGTCCCTGTGCCGGGCGCACCATCGCGCTTCTGGGCATGCTCGTCGACAAGGACGCGGATGGCGTGATGGCCGCACTGGCGCCGGCCGTGGACGCCTGGGTGACCGCAAGCCTTGATGGCGAGCGCGCCCGCACGGCGGAAGACCTCGCCTCTCGACTCGCCCGACAGGGGGCCGAGGTGTGGCATCAGGCCGCCTCCCCCGCGGAGGGTGCCGCCTGGCTGGCAAAGCGACTGGACGCCCGGGACAGGGTCTTGGTATGTGGCTCCTTCTTCACCGTGGGCGAGGTGCTGGCGGCGCGCCTGGCGGCCGAGCAGCCCAGGGCGCAGACTGAAGGTGATGACATGTGCAGTGAGGGAGTGTCATGAAATATGGAATGCGAGAGCGCCTCAGCGGGGCGGTCATTCTGATCGCCTTGGCGGTGATCTTCGTGCCCATGCTGTTCGACGAGCCATCGCCGCGCAGTGAGCGGCCGCAGCCGGTGCTGACCATCGACCAGCCCATCGACGTGGAGCGACGAGACGTGCCCGAGCCGCAGCCGCCGTCTGGTCTGGGTGAGATGGGCGCCCCCGTCCCCCGGGAAGAGGCAACACCGACGGCGGAGGTCGTCGACGACGAAGTGGCGCAGGAGCTGGCCGAGGCGGCCGACCCCCCAGCTGATCCTCCTGACGATCCCATCGCCGAACTCGCCAGAGCCGCCGACCAGCGCCTGGCCGAGGGTGCTAGCCGAGAGCCTGATTCACCGTCTCCCGCCCCCGCCCCCGCGGGGGAGTGGGCGGTGCAGGTCGGCAGTTTCGGCGAGCCGGCCAACGCCGAGCGGCTCGAAGGCGAGCTGCGTGAGCAGGGCTTCAACGCTTATCGCCGTGCCCGAGACAACGACCTGACCACGGTCTATGTCGGCCCCTATGACTCCTCGGAGGCTGGTGAACGCGCCATGGGCGAACTCAAGTCCCGCGCCAATCTGCAGGGACTGCTCGTTCGGGTTAGGGAGTAAGCATGGCACTGACCTGGCTGGACTGGATCTTCATCGCCTTGCTGACGGTGACCGCGGTTACCGGCTTCATGCGCGGTCTGATCCGCGAGGCACTGGGGCTGGCGGCCTGGATCATCGCCCTGCTGGCCGCGCGGCTGCTCGCCGAGCCCGTGGCAGATCTCCTCTCCGGACTGATCGACAACGCCGATGGGCGCCTGGTGCTGGCCTTCGTGCTGGTGATCTTCGGCGTTGTGTTGCTTTGCGGCATCATCATTCGCCTGGTCCACGCCGCGGTGGAGTGGGTCGGCATGGGCCTGTTCAACCGGATCACCGGGGCGGCCTTCGGTGCCGCCAAGGGCGCGGCGATCCTGGTGCTGGCCACCATCCTGATCAGCCTGACGCCCCTGGCCCAGCTCGAGGCTTGGCAGCAAGCCCAGCTGCGGCCGACCTTCGAACAGTTGCGCGACTGGTCGGTCAGCCAGTTCGAGGCCTGGGAGGGTCGACTGCCCGAGGCCCCGGACTCCCTGCGTGAGATTTCCCTGCCGGGCCGTGGCGATACGGCAGGTAACGACGTGATAACCCCCGACAGATGAATCCCGGGCGGCCCGGCCGCTCCGACTCTTCAAAGCAAGTTCCAGGCAAGCGAGGTAAGGTGGAATGTGCGGTATCGTGGGCCTTCTGGCCAAGCAGGCGGTGAACCAGGGCATCTATGACGCCCTGACGGTGCTCCAGCATCGCGGTCAGGACGCCGCCGGCATGATGACCTGGCATGAGGGCCGCTTCCTGTTGCGCAAGAGCAACGGCCTGGTGCGGGACGTCTTCCACACTCGCCACATGGCGCGTCTCAAGGGCAACGTGGGCATCGGCCACGTGCGCTACCCCACCGCCGGCTCCTCCAGCGAGGCCGAATCTCAGCCCTTCTACGTCAATTCGCCCTACGGCATCACCCTGGCCCACAATGGCAATCTGACCAACTCCGAGCAGCTCAAGAAGGAGCTTTTCTCCTCGGACCTGCGGCATATCAACACCAGCTCCGACTCCGAGGTGCTTCTCAACGTCTTCGCCCATGAGCTGGGCAAGCAGGGACTCTATCTGGAGCCTGGCGATATCTTCGATGCGGTGCGTCGCGTGCATCGTCGCTGCAAGGGAGGCTATGCGGCGGTGTCGATCATCAACGGCGTGGGTCTGGTCGCTTTCCGAGACCCCAATGGCATCCGCCCGGTGGTCTTCGGCACCCGCGACGAGGGCGACGGCCAGGAGGTGATGATCGCCTCCGAGTCGGTGGCGCTAGACGTGGGCGGTTTCGAGCTGCATCGTGATCTGGACCCGGGTGAGGCGATCTTCGTCGACATGACCGGTCAGATTCACACCCAGCAGTGTGCCGACGCGCCGAGGTTGTCGTCCTGTATCTTCGAGCATGTCTATCTGGCGCGCCCCGATTCCATCCTCGACGGCGCCTACGTCTACGGTACCCGCATGGAGATGGGGCGCAAGCTGGGTGACCGCATCCAGAGCGAGTGGCCGGAGCACGACATCGACGTGGTGATTCCGATTCCCGATACCTCGCGTACCTCGGCGCTGGAGCTGGCCCAATACCTGGGGGTGACCTATCGCGAGGGCTTCATGAAGAACCGCTACATCGGGCGGACCTTCATCATGCCCGGGCAGACGCAGCGCAAGAAGTCGGTGCGCCAGAAGCTCAACGCCATCGGAGTGGAGTTTAAGGGCAAGAACGTGCTGCTGGTGGATGATTCCATCGTGCGCGGCACCACCTGTAAACAGATCATCCAGATGGCCCGGGAAGCCGGCGCTCACAAGGTCTACTTCGCCTCCGCGGCACCGCCGGTGCGCTACCCCAACGTCTACGGTATCGACATGCCGGCGGCCAGCGAGCTGATCGCCCACGGCCGCAGCGAGGCCGAGGTGGGCGAGCTGATCGGCGCCGATCGCATCTTCTACCAGGACCTCGAAGATCTCAAGAGCGCCTGCCGCGAAGTCAATCCCAACCTGGAGGCGTTCGACTGTTCGGTGTTCGATGGCCGCTACGTGACCGGCGATATCGACGATGCCTACCTGGCCGACCTGGAGGCTTCGCGCAGCGACGATGCCAAGCAGCATAGCGCCGGCGATCATGCGCTCGTGGGCATGCACAACCAGGACGACATCGATGATTGAGGGGGCCACCATGGATCAGCAGCAGACGCAGGAGGACGACTGGGCGCTGGAGACCCTGGCGATCCGCGCCGGTCATGACCGCACCCATGAGCAGGAGCATGGCGAACCGATCTTCCCGACCTCCAGCTTCGTCTATGGCAGTGCGGCCGAGGCGGCACGCAAGTTCAGTGGAGAGGAGCCGGGCAACGTCTATTCGCGCTTCACCAACCCGACGGTGCGCACCTTCGAGCAGCGCCTGGCCGCCCTGGAGGGTGGAGAGCGCTGCGTGGCCACCAGTTCCGGCATGTCGGCGATCCTTGCCACCGCCCTGGCGCTGCTGTCGGCCGGTGACGAGATCGTCGCCTCGCGCTCGCTGTTCGGCTCCACGGTTAGCCTCTTCGACAAGTACCTGGGCAAGCTGGGCATCACGACTCGCTATGTGGAGCTCTCGGATCTCGCGGCCTGGGAAGCGGCGATCACGCCGGCCACCCGCCTGCTGTTTGCCGAAACGCCCTCCAACCCGCGCTCCGAGGTGGTCGACATCGAAGCCCTGGCCGAGCTCGCCCATCGCCATGAGGCGTGGCTGGCCATCGACAACTGCTTCCTGACCCCGGCATTGCAGAAGCCCCTCGCCCTGGGGGCCGACCTGGTGATCCACTCCGCCACCAAGTACCTGGATGGACAGGGCAGGGCGGTCGGGGGTGCCGTGGTGGGGCGCGACAAGGAACTCGAGGAGGTGTTCGGGGTAGTGCGTACCTGCGGACCCTGCCTGAGCCCCTTCAACGCCTGGATATTCACCAAGGGACTCGAGACCCTCAGCCTGCGCATGCGTGCCCACTGCGAGAACGCCCAGCGTCTGGCCGAGTGGCTCGAGGCTCATCCGGCGGTGTCACGGGTATACTACAGCGGCCTTCCCAGCCACCCCCAGCATGCGCTCGCCGCCCGCCAGCAGCGTGGTTCTGGTGCGGTGCTCGGCTTCGAGGTCAAGGGCGGCCGCGAGGCGGCCTGGTCGGTGATTGACGCCACCCGGCTGCTCTCGATCACCGGCAATCTGGGCGACGTCAAGACCACCATCACCCATCCTGCCACCACCACCCACGGCCGTCTCTCCGACGACCAGAAGGCCAGCGCAGGCATCCATGAGGGGTTGATCCGCGTCGCCGTCGGCCTCGAGGCCCTCGAGGATATTCGCGCCGACCTGGCTCGCGGCCTCGACGCCCTGGTCTGACACTCGCCGTCCGCCGTGTCGCAACGGTCGTTCCGCCAGGCGGATGGACGCCGTCGTGTCTGGCCTTGAATTCTCGTCGAACATCGCCATCTCATTAGGGTATGCCATGAACTGCTGCCCGAGGAGGGCAACGATGAAGATCCTGATGGTACTCACCTCTCATGACCGCATGGGCGACACCGGCCACGCCACCGGCTTCTGGCTCGAGGAGTTCGCCGCGCCCTACTATGTTTTCAAGGACGCCGGCGCCGAGATCACCCTGGCCTCGCCCAAGGGCGGCCAGCCGCCCGTGGACCCCAACTCCCAGGCCGAAGAGGCGCTCACCGAGGAGACCCGCCGTTTCGAGGCGGATGGAGAGGCCAAGGCGCAGCTGGCCGCGACGCTCAAGCTCGCCGACGTTCAGGTCGACGACTTCGATGCGGTGTTCTTCCCGGGTGGCCACGGTCCGCTGTGGGACCTCACCGAGAATGCCGACGTGAAGCGTTTGATCGAGGCCTTCATCGCTGCCGACCGTCCCGTGGCAGCGGTGTGCCATGCGCCCACCGTGCTGCTACAGGTTCATGCGCCGGATGGTGAGTCGCTGGTCAAGGGTCGTCGCGTCACCGGTTTCGCCAACAGTGAGGAAGACGCTGTGGGCCTGACCGAGGTAGTGCCGCACCTGCTCGAAGATGCTCTCAAGGCGCAAGGAGCGCGCTACGAGCGTGGCCCCGACGACTTCGCGCCCTTCCAGCTCCGCGATGGGTTGCTCATCACTGGGCAGAACCCGGCCTCCAGCGCACCCACCGCACAGCTGCTTCTGGAGACACTCCCGCGGGGCTGACGGTTTTTCCGAATGGTAGCGTCAGGTTTTTTCAGCAGAAGCTGATGAGTCAGTGCGTTACGCTTGTGCCATCATCGAGTTCGGGAGGACGTCGTCATGTGGCGCAACACCCGCTCCGGCTGGGGCATTGTCAGCATCGCACTGCACTGGCTCAGCGCCCTGACTATCGTGGGGCTCTTCGTGCTGGGCTGGTGGATGACGGGTCTCGGCTACTTCGACCCCTGGTATAACCTGGGGCCCTGGTGGCACCGCTCCATTGGCATGCTGCTGCTGTTCGCCACCTTGGTGCGCCTTGCCTGGCGCTTCATGAATCCCACGCCGGCCGCCCAGGGCAGCCGGCTTGAGCGTCTGGCGGCCCATGTCGGGCATACTCTCCTCTATGTGCTGCTGCTGGTGGTGATGGTCAGTGGCTATCTGATATCGACGGCCCGCGGCCGCGGCATCAGTGTCTTCGACTGGTTTGAGGTGCCGGCGCTGATCAGTCGGCTGCCTAATCAGGAGACCATCGCCGGGGAGGTCCACTGGTACGCGGCTCTGGCGCTGATGCTACTGGCCGGGGGTCACGTCCTGGCGGCGCTGAAGCACCACTACCTGGACCGCCGCGATACCCTGACCCGTATGGTGAATCCGCTGCGTTCGCGACGCCCCTGAACGAGTTCCCTCAGCGTCTCGCCCCGCGAGGCCGCTCAATAACGAAGCAAGGAGAATCGCATGTTCAAGAAGACCGCACTCGCTGTTGCCCTGGGTGCCGCTGCCCTGGTGGGCGTCAGCCATGCCCAAGCCGATGACTATGAGGTGGACATGGAGGGCCAGCATGCCTTCATCCAGTTCAAGATTAACCACCTGGGTTATTCCTATATCCTCGGCAACTTCGAGTCCTTCGAGGGTCGGTTCCACTACGATCCCGAGAATCTCGAGGCGTCCAGCGTCGAGATGGAGGTCGACGTGACCAGCCTGAACACCAATCACGCCGAGCGGGACCGTCACTTTCTGAGCGACGACTTCCTGAGCGCCGGTGACTATCCCACTTCCACCTTCACCACGACCGGCTTCGAGCCCACCGGCGACAACGAAGGTGTGTTGACCGGAGACCTGACGCTGAAGGGCGAGACCCAGCAGATCGAGATGCCGGTGACCCTGATGGGCGAGGGCGAGGATCCCTGGGGATCTTACCGTGCCGGCTTTGAGGGCAGCACCATGCTGACCCTGGGCGATTTCGGCATCGATATGAGCGACTTCCCCGAGGTGATGCATGAGCTCGAGCTCTATGTCACCTTCGAGGGCGTTCGCCAGTAAGCCAGGTATCCCCGGATTGCTCGAGGCTCTCTAGACGCCACTCCCGGCCATGCCGGGGGTGGCGTTGTGTGTTGGGAGATCAACGTCACATGCCGCGGCCTGCGGTCATGGCGACGAAGCGGCCGCCTGACGGCCGGCTTCTCTCTTGCGCGAGCGTCGATATCCTGACCTGAGACGCGGTTTCGGCATGCTTCATACACGTCGCCGAGTGCGACGATACCCTGGGCTATCAGTAGGGGACCGGCGTCGGGGAAAGGGAGTGTCGACCAAAAGCTGGGGATAGGGGATCGGGCAGCCGTACACTCTCGAGCTGAGAGTCTCGACAATTTTGCGTAGAATGCGGCGTCCCCCCTCAGGCGACTGATTCACCGTGACGCACCCTCGTTCCTCAGACTCCCTTGGCCTCGTCCTCTGGCGGCAGACCTGGCCCATGGCCATCGGCGTGCTGGCGCTGCTCGGCTTCCAACTGGTGGACAGTGCCTTTATCGCCCGCCTGGGCACCGCACCGCTGGCCGCCCAGTCCTTCACCTTTCCGCTCTCGTTTTTGATTATTGGCATCCAGGTGGGCCTCGGCATCGCCATTGCCGCGCTGATTTCTCGCGCCCTAGGGGCCGGGGAAGAGGCTCGGGCCCGCCGCCTGGGAAGTCTGGTGCTGCTGGCGGGGACCGGCATTATCGCGCTGCTGGCGGTTCTGCTGTGGGCCCTTCAGGCACCGATCTTCGGTCTCCTGGGGGCGGATGCCGCTACCCTGGCGCTGATTCGAGACTATTGGGCGCCCCAGCTGCTCGCGGCCTGGCTGGGAGCGGCCCTCTACTTCGGCTACAGCCTGTTCCGCGCCCACGGCGATACCTGGCTGCCCGGCAAGATGATGGTAGTGACCAGCCTGGTGAACCTGGTGCTGGACCCGCTGCTGATCTTCGGGGTCGGAGAGTGGGAGGGGCTAGGCCTGCCAGGCGCTGCATGGGCGACCACCATCGCCTTTTCCTGTGGCCTGCTGGTGCTGGGCAGGCGCCTCAGACATAGCGACTGGTTGAGCCGGGAGGGCCTGAGGCACGAGGTGCGCCGCTCGGCGGGCCCCTTCGTCGGTATCGCCGGGCCGGCGATGGTCAGCCAGCTGATGCCGCCGCTGGCGGCGATGTTGGCGATCACGGTGGTGGCCACTCTGGGCGAGGCCTCGGTTGCCGCCTGGGGCTTGGCGAGCCGGCTCGAGACCCTGTCGCTGATGGTGGTGCTGGCCATGACCATGTCGCTGCCGCCCTGGCTGGGGCGCTGCTACGGGGCAGGGGACTGGGATCAGGTGCATCGCTTGATGCGCCTGGCACTCAAGGTGGTGGTGGTTTGGCAGCTAGTGCTGGGGCTGATCATGGCGGCAGCGGCCCCCTGGGTGGCGCTGGTCCTGGCGGGTACCCCTGAGGTGCGCGACGACCTGGCGATGCTGATCCGCTTCTTGCTGCCCAGCTATGCGGCCCTCGGCGTCTGCATGATCGTGGTCTCGGCCGGCAATGCCCTTGGCTGGCCGCTGCGCGCCATGCTGATGTCCGGTGCGCGCCTGTTCCTTTTCTATCTGCCGTGCCTAGGGCTTGGCGCCTGGCTGGGCGGGCTGGCAGGGCTCGCCGTCGGGGCGGCGCTGGGTAATCTGCTGGCCGGCCTTGCCGCCTGGCGAGTGCTTCGCCGCATCCTGGAAAGCCCCCGGCGTCGGCCGTCAACAGCGTCTAGCTGAATCCACTGGATGTAGATACAAGAGGCCCCGCCCGATGGCGGGGCCTGTGTCGTTTGTGGCGTGTCAGTCCCCAGAAAGTGGCGGATGGCCGCTGATCGGTTTGGGTGC
>CAYWBG010000048.1:0-14926 GCA_964456005.1 uncultured Halomonas sp. | reverse complement strand
CGAAAGAGCGCGGGGCTTTTTCGCGTCTGGGATGCGGGGGCAGCCCTGTGAAACACCGGCTCACAGGCCGGTGTTGCAGGGGCGGTGGTACCGGCGAAGTTCAGGCACAGAGCAGTTCGAGGGTTTCGACCAGGCTGTCCATCTCGTCATCAGTGCCAATGGTAATTCGCAGGAAGTGGTTCAATGCCTCGGTATTGAAGTGGCGTACCAGGATGCCGCGTTCGCGAAGCCCGATGAACAGCTGCCCGGCATCGAGTTCCGGATGGGAGATCAACATGAAGTTGGCCTGGGAGGGCAGCACCTCGAAGCCTAGCTTCTCCAGCCGGCTGCGGGCACGCTCGCGGGTGGTGATGACCCTCTCGCGGCAGGCATCGAAGTGTTCGCGGTCCTCGAGGGCGGCGATAGCCGCGGCGCTGGCGAGGCTGTCAACAGGATAGGAGTTGAAGGAGTCCTTGACTCGCTCGAGGCCCTCGATCAGCTCTAGGGAACCTACCGCATATCCCAGGCGTAGCCCGGCCAGGCTGCGGGACTTAGAGAAGGTGCCGGTGACCAGCAGGTTGGGGTAGCGCTGGGTAAGGGGTATGGCGCTCTCACCCCCGAAGTCCACATAGGCCTCATCCACCAGTACCACGGACTCGGACACCCGCTCGAGCAGTTCGGCGATGGCGTCACGCCCGTGGCCGTGACCGGTGGGGGCGTTAGGATTGGCGAAGATGATGCCGCCGCTTTCAGCGGAGAAGGCTTCCAGGTCCACCTGCCAGTCGGTGGTGAGCGGCCAGGTCTGGCGCTCGATCCCGAACAGCTTGCAGTACACCGGATAGAAGCTGTAGGTGATGTCGGGCATCTCCAGGGGGTCTTCCTGGCAGAAGAAGGCCTGGAAGGCCAGGGCCAGCACTTCGTCCGAGCCGTTGCCAACGAAGACCTGATTGGCATCCACAGCGAACTCCTGGGCCAGCGCCTCACGCAGGGCGCGGGATTCCGGGTCGGGGTAAAGGCGCAGATGGTCGGTGGGAAACTCGCGGAGAACGGCACCGACGCCGGGAGCCGGCGGGTAGGGGTTCTCGTTGGTGTTCAGCTTGATCAGGCGCTCGCGGGGCTGCTCGCCGGGAACATAGGGCGTCAGCTCGCGGATGGCGGGACTCCAGAACTTGCTCATTGGTACTCGCTCGAGGGGCTGGAAGGGTATCGATACCATGGTGACGCGCGGGAACTGACCGCGCAAGCCATGGCCGTGCTAGGCTGGCGGCTTTTACCGATCAGAGCGCACGGGACGCGCTAGGGACTCACCATGACCGCCCAGATCCTCGCCACCCTGCTGCCGGTATTCCTGATCGCCGGTTGCGGTACCCTCTACGGCCGGTTTCGTACGCCGGACATACGCAGCATCAATACCCTCAACATGGAACTGTTCGTTCCCATGTTGGTGTTTGCGGTGCTGGCAGATGGACAGGCACCGCTTGAGGAGTATGTCGGGCTGGCCTTAGGCGGGGCGGTGATCGTGGTGGGATCGGGGGTGTTGCTCTGGCCGGTGGTCAAGTGGTTGAAGCTTAACCCCAAGACTTTCCTGCCGCCGATGATGTTCAACAACTCCGGGAACATGGGAATTCCGCTGCTGCTGCTTGCCTTCGGTGAAGCGGCCCTGCCGGCAGCGGTGGTGCTGTTCATCGTCGAGATGCTGCTGCATTTCTCCCTGGGGCTCTGGATGCTCAGTCCGCATACCCCGCTGTGGCGAATCCTGCGCATGCCCATCGTTCTGGCCAGCATCGCCGGCCTAGCGGTCAATCTGATCGGCGTGCCGCTACCCGGCTGGCTGCTCGAGGCACTGCACATGCTGGGCGGTGTCTGCATTCCGCTGCTGCTCTTCGCCCTGGGTGTGCGAATGCTGGACATCGACTTCGGTGACTGGAAAACCGGGATGCTGGGTGCGGTGCTCTGTCCTCTGTCGGGATTGGTACTGGCGCTGCCCTTGATCTGGCTGCTGGGGCTTACCGGCCTGCAGGCTGCCGCCCTATGGGTATTCGCCGCCCTGCCGCCGGCCGTGCTCAACTATCTTGTGGCCGAGCAGTATCGCCAGGAACCCCACAAGGTCGCCTCTCTCGTGCTGATCGGTAACCTCGGGTCGCTGGTGGTGATGCCGGTGGTGCTGGCCCTGGTGTTTGGGCACGTCTATCCTGCAGTGGGCTGAGGGGAACCCGGTGGCGGGCGGGCTGTCAGCTGTTGACCTGAGAGGTTATGCTGTCTGTCAGGCCGCCGAAAACGACGGTGTCATTGCCCACTGTTCAGGAGGACACACATGCAAATCAGGACATTGCTTGCCGGTTCGGCCATGCTTGCGCTGCTGGCCGGCTGTGCCGCCGGTCCGGTTCCGGGCCCCGACCCCGAACCCGAGATCGGCGAGGAGCGCTATCAGGGCACATTGCCGTGCCGCAACTGTGATGGTATCGATCTCGACGTCCTTCTTCAGGGAGACGAGCAGAGCCAGCCCGAGGAGCGGACCTTCACCCTGCAGGCTTCCTATCGGGCACACCCCCAGGATCCGCCAGACGAGAACTATGCCGGCAACTGGGAAGTGCTGGGCGGCACCGCCACCGACCCCGATGCCAGCGTCTATGAGCTGACCCCGGATGGTGAAGGGCAGATCTACTACTTCCTGCGGATTGATGAGAGCACCCTGGAATTGATCGATCCCCAGCGGCGGCGCTTCCAGAACAACGAGATGCTGCAGCTGCAGCGCCTTTGAATGAGATTATGACAGGGCAAGGGGCGGCCTTCGGGTCGCCCCTCTGCGTTCGGGCGTCTATTGTCCGCGTCCCCCTTGAGCGTCCAGGCGAGAGCATTCCATGGCCAAGGTAAAGAGCGCCTTCGTCTGCACCGAGTGCGGTGCCGAGTATCGCAAGTGGCAGGGGCAGTGCGGAAGCTGTCGGGAATGGAACACACTAAGTGAGGTGCGCCTGGCCTCTGCGCGGCCCGGTGCGGCGGCGGCCACCCCATCCGCTCGGGGTGGCTATGCCGGCGTCCTGTCACGAGAGGTGGTAGACCTGGCCAACGTGGACCTCACCGAGGTGCCCAGGCTCTCTTCCACCTTCGAGGAGTTCGATCGGGTTCTGGGCGGTGGCCTGGTACCCGGCTCGGCGGTGCTGCTTGGGGGCAACCCCGGGGCGGGCAAGTCGACCCTGTTGTTGCAGACCGCCTGCAAGCTGGCCCAGGCCCGGCGGGTGGTCTACGTCACCGGCGAGGAGTCGCTCTCCCAGGTGGCCATGCGTGCCCACCGCCTGCAGCTTCCCACGCAGGGGCTGAAGATGCTGGCCGAGACCAGCGTGGAGACCATTCTCGCCGTGGCCGAGCGCGAGCGCCCGGAGATACTCGTCATCGACTCCATCCAGACCATGCATCTAGAGGATATCGCCTCCGCGCCAGGCGGCGTGGCTCAGGTGCGCGAGTCCGCGGCGGCCCTGACCCGCTTCGCCAAACAGTCCAATACCGTGCTGTTGCTGGTTGGCCATGTCACCAAGGACGGCACCCTGGCCGGCCCCAAGGTGCTCGAGCACATGATCGACGCCTCCCTGCTGCTGGAGGGCGGGGCCGACTCGCGCTTCCGCACCCTGCGTGGCCAGAAGAATCGCTTCGGCGCGGTTAACGAACTGGGTGTCTTCGCCATGCTCGAGCATGGCCTCAAGGAGGTGAAGAACCCCAGCGCCATCTTCCTCTCACGCACCCAGGAAGAGTCCCCGGGCAGTCTGGTAATGGTGGTCTGGGAGGGCACCCGCCCGATCCTCGTCGAGGTCCAGGCGCTGCTCGATGACTCGCCGCTTGGTAATCCTCGTCGAGTCGCCGTGGGCCTGGACCCGAATCGCCTGGCCATGTTGCTGGCGGTGTTACACCGTCATGGTGGGCTGTTCACCGGCGATCAGGATGTCTTCCTCAACGTCGTGGGTGGCGTCAAGGTGCTGGAGACCAGTGCCGACCTCGCAGTGTTGTTGGCGGTGGTCTCCAGTCTGCAGAGCCGGCCGCTGCCCCGTGAGCTGGTGGTGTTCGGTGAGGTGGGGCTCTCCGGCGAGATTCGCCCGGTGCCCAGCGGTCAGGAGCGTATCGTCGAGGCGGCCAAGCACGGCTTCACTCGCGCCATCGTGCCGCGGAGCAACGCGCCGAAGACATCGCCGCCGGGCATGGAGGTGGTCGCCGTGGACAAGCTGGCCGATGCCCTGGAGGCGCTCTAACTCGTGGCCGAAGCTTCGCCATGCATGTTGTAGAATATGGCTTACATACGCCGAAGGAGAACACGATGAGCGCCATCCGCCTGACCCAGTACAGCCACGGCGCCGGCTGTGGCTGCAAGATCGCCCCCGACGTGCTCGACGGCATCCTTAGCAAGGTCGGCCCCGGGGCAGGCCATTCCCGGCTGATTGTCGGCAACCAGGGGCGCGAGGATGCCGCCGTCTACGACCTGGGCGATGGTCGTGGCATGATCGCCACCACTGATTTCTTCATGCCCATCGTCGATGACCCCTTCGACTTTGGCCGTATCGCCGCCACCAATGCCATCAGCGACGTCTTCGCCATGGGCGGCACGCCGGTACTGGCCCTGGGCATCCTCGGCTGGCCGCTCGACAAGTTGCCCGCCGAGGTGGCCGGCGATGTTCTGGCCGGCGCCCAGGCGGCATGCCGCGAGCTTGGCCTGGCCCTTGCCGGAGGCCACTCCATCGAATCACAGGAGCCTATCTTCGGCCTGGCAGTAAACGGCCTGGTGGATCTCGAGTACTTGAAACTCAACAAGGGGGCGAAGCCAGGCGACCTGCTGTTCCTTACCAAGCCGCTGGGGGTGGGCATGCTTACCACCGCGGAAAAGAAGGGGCTGCTCGAGGCCGGCCACCAGGGCCTGGCCAGAGCGACCATGCTCAAGTCCAACCGCATCGGCGTGGCGCTGGCCAAGGTGAAGGGCGTCAACGCCATGACCGACGTCACCGGTTTCGGCCTCGCTGGCCACCTCAGTGAGATCTGTAAGGCCAGCGACGTGGCGGCTCGGGTTGATTTCCGCCGCCTGCCTCGCCTTGCCGAGGCGGAGGCCTACCGCCGCCGGGGCGCGGTGCCCGGCGGCACCCTGCGCAATCGCCAGGCGCTGGGCGCGAGCCTGCCGGCGATGGACGAGCCCCACTGGCAGTGGCTATGCGACCCCCAGACCTCCGGCGGCCTGCTGCTGTCGGTGGACCCTGCCTGGGAGGACGACGTGGAGCGCATCGGCCGCGAGCACGGCATCGAGCTCAGCCCCTTCGGCGAGGTGGTCAAGGCTCAGGGCACCGCGCTCATCGAGGTGACGGGGTGAGTGAGTTGCCGCGGGTCGAGCCGGATCTCGCGCTGCTGCGTGAAGGGCGTGTGCTGATCGATGTGCGTGCCCCGGTGGAGTTCGCCCAGGGCGCGCTGCCGGGTGCCGTCAACCTGCCGCTGATGGATGATGAGGAGCGCCGTCGGGTCGGCATCGAATATAAGCAGCAAGGCCAGCAGGCGGCCATCGCGCTTGGGCAGCGGCTGGTCAGCGGCGGCATCAAGGCCGCCCGCGTCAGCGCCTGGATGCAGGCGCTTGAGGCGCATCCCGATGCCATCATCTACTGCTTCCGTGGGGGCCTGCGCTCACAGATCGCCCAGCAGTGGATCGCCGAAGCGGGCGTGACGCGACCGCGCATCTCCGGCGGCTGGAAGGCAATGCGCCAGGCGCTCTGCGCGCGCATCGATGCCGCTGAAAACCAGCCCCAGCTGGTGGTGGGCGGGCTTACCGGCTGCGCCAAGACCGCGCTGATCCTGGCGTTGGATAATGGCCTCGACCTGGAGGGATGCGCCCGGCACAAGGGCTCGGCCTTCGGTCGCCACCCGCTGCCGGCGCCTCGCCAGATCGACTTCGAGCATGCCATGGGACTTCGCTTGCTGGCGCTGCCTGGCCCGGTAGTGGTAGAGGATGAATCGCGCCATATCGGCGCCGCCAATGTGCCGCTGAGCTTCTGGCGGGGCATGGAGCAGGCGCCGAGGCTGCGTGTCGAGATGCCCCTGGACTGGCGCCTCGCCCAGATCCACAAGGACTACATCGACGACCTCTGGGAGGTCTACCGGCAGCAGTGTGGCGAGTGGCTGGGCTGGGCGCTGATGCGCAAACAGCTATCCGCCTCGCTGACGCGGCTCCGCAAGCGGCTGGGCCGCGCCCGGCTGGATCGCCTGCAGCGGCTGCAGGCACTGGCCTTCCGCGAGCACGAGCGGGGTAATCGTCAGGCCCATGAGGCGTGGCTGGCGCCGCTGCTCACCGAGTACTACGACCCCATGTATCGCCATCAGCTGGAGAAGCACCCCGAGCAGCGCTTCCTTCATGTGGGCGATTGGGAAAGCTGCCTGGCCGCCGCCAGGAGCTGGTCGGCCGAGGCCGCCCGCTCCGGCACGGTGACTGCGGACAGGCAGTTGGCCTAGGGCCCTCAGCGCGGGGCGTGGCGCAGCCACTGGGTGAGCAGACGGTCGAGCAGCGGTGCCAGACGCACGAAACGCTGCGGGTCGGCGAGAATCTCTTCCCTGGGCTGGGCATGGGGGCTCTCGGTGTCGCCCTCGGGGCCTTGATCCTGATCGACCAGTGCCGCCACGCTTTCCGGGGTCGCCTCCAGGTGGCAGAGCAGGCCCACTACCCGGCCCCTGTCCCAGCTGAAGCCCTGCAGTGGGCTCGCCTCGCTGCCGCCCAGCGGCAGGGCGTCTTCTGGCAGTGAGAACACCTCGCGGTGCCACATGAAGGCGTCGAAGGTCTCGGGAAGGTCCAGGGGGCTTTCCGGCGCCAGGGTCACCCTATGCCAGCCGGTCTCCGCCTGGGTGCCGCGGGCCACCACCGCCCCCAGCTCCTGGGCGATAAGCCGCGCGCCGAAGCCGATGCCGAGCAGCGGCTTGCGGCTGTCGAGGGCGCGGGCGATCAGCTTGCGCTCACGCTTCAGCCAGGGCTGCGGGGACTCGTCAAGCGGGCCCAGGGGGCCATCGAGTACCACCAGAGCGTCGCAGTCGGCCAGCCGCGGTGGCGTTTCGCCCGAGTCCAGGTGGAACACCGTGTGGCTGTGACCCATGCTGGTAAGCCAATCGGCCAGGCGCGCCGGCCCCTGATGGGGGTTGTGCTGGAGCAGGTGAAGGTGCATGGGAACCTCGCCATCGATGATTTGCAGCCAGACAGGGGGCGCAAGAGTACATGAAGCCGGCGCTGCGTGAACAGATACTGACGGTCCTGGCGGCCATTCCGCCAGGGAGGGTGACCACCTATGGGCGCATCGCCGCCATGACCGAGGGCGGAACGCCTAGGCTGGTGGCTCGCGCCCTCCGCGATCTTCCCGAAGGACATGAGCTGCCTTGGTTCCGGGTGGTCACTGCTTCGAGGAAGCTGGCCGACCACCCCGGTGCGACAATGCAGCGCGAGCGTCTCGCCGCCGAGGGTGTGGTACTGGATACTCACGGTCGAGCGCCGGCAGAGCGGCTATGGCCCTGAGACACTGATATTCCAAGGAGAGTCCATGAGCGGTTTCTACCAGCGCCTGCAAGAGCTCGAGCCGCGCTCCCGGCAGGCCTTCATGGCGGCGCTATGCGAGCGCCTGCTGCCCAACTACGGGTTATATGCCCAGACTAGCGGCCAGGGTAACCCACAGGGACTCAGGGCCATTCTCGACCTGGTGTGGGAGCGTTTGACGGTCAAGGGGACGAAGATCGACTTTTCCCTGCAGGCCGAGAAGCTGGCCGAGCAGGCGCCACCGGCGGATGACGACAGCTTCGGCGCCCGCCGCGCCTCTGAGGCAGTGGCAGCGCTCTCGGCGCTGCTGGACACCCTTCAGGGCGAGGCCCCCGAGGCGGTGCTGGAGGTCAGCAAGGCATCGCGCGGGGGTGTGCGTGCCTTCATCGAATTGACCGAGGGGGAGGAGGATGGCCAGCGCCTGGCTGTCCTGGTGCGCGACCACCCGCTAATGGAGGACGAGAACGACTTCCAGGATGCCGTGCTCGAGGCCGTCGAGGGGCCGCTGGGGCGAGACGAGCTTAAGGCGCTGCGCAAGCTGGGGCGCAACGACGGCGTCAGCAATCTCGGCCTGGCGCTCGACTAGAAACGATAGCCGGCGGTGACCATCAGGCCGGCGGTGCCGAATACCATCAGGTCGGTCTCCAGGCGCTTCCAGCTCACCCCTACCGTGGGCAGGATACCTGGGGCGACCTCGTAGCGGTTGAAGGGAATCTTGTCGCGGTATTCGCCGCGGTAGCCGTGCAGGGCGCCGGCGGTGAGTTTGGCGCGTATCCGGGTGTCGGCGGACTCCCAGACAGGAAACTCGCGCCCCACGTACAGATAGTGGGAGTCCTGGTTGAAGGAGTTCTTGAAGCGGGCGAAGCCGGTGAACCAGAGGTCGGGATTGTGCAGCTCCAGGCCGATCAGCTGCTGGTTGTTGGTGTGATTAGGGTCTGAGCTGAAGTGGTCGGTATAGAGGCTGGTCTGCACCAGTACATGGCTGAGCTCCATGCGGGGGGGCCAGTCCAGGGACTCGCGCCAGTCGCTGGCCTCCTCCGCCAAGGCAGGGGAGGAGGCCAGCAGCAGGGGGGCCAGCATCCAGGCGGCGGCCAGTCGGTTACGCAGCGACATCCTGTCCCCAGGGCCTCAGAGTCGCATCTCGATGCCACGCTTGGCCATGTAGCGCTTGGCCTCGGGGATGGTGTACTCCCCGAAGTGGAAGATGCTGGCCGCCAGCACCGCATCGGCACTCCCCTCGATAACGCCGTCGACCAGGTGGTCGAGGTTGCCGACCCCACCGGAGGCGATCACCGGCACGCTCACCGCGTCGGCGATGGCGCGCGTCACCCCCAGGTCGAAGCCGACCTTGGTGCCGTCGCGGTCCATGCTGGTGAGCAGCAGCTCGCCGGCGCCGTACTCGACCATCTTCTTCGCCCACTCCACGGCATCCAGTCCGGTAGGGCGGCGTCCGCCGTGGGTGAAGATTTCCCAGCGCGGCGCTTCGCCCTCGGCGGAGACCCGCTTGGCGTCGATAGCCACCACGATGCACTGACTGCCGAAGCGCTCGGAGGCCTCGTACACGAACTCGGGATTCGTCACCGCGGCGGTATTGATCGAGACCTTATCGGCGCCGGCGTTGAGCATGGTACGGATGTCATCGCAGGTGCGGATACCGCCGCCTACGGTGAGCGGAATGAACACCTCACCGGCGATACGCTCGACCATTTCCACGGTGGTGTCGCGATTTTCATGGCTCGCCGTGATGTCCAGGAAGGTAATCTCGTCGGCGCCCTGCTGGTTGTAGCGTTGGGCGATCTCCACCGGGTCGCCGGCGTCGCGGATGCCGATGAAATTGACGCCTTTCACCACGCGTCCGGCATCCACGTCGAGGCAGGGGATGATGCGTTTGGCCAATCCCATGTTCAGCTCCCGGCTCGCTTGAGCCCTGCAGTCAGTTCATCGCACAGCCGTTGGCCTTCCGCCACGTCCAGGCTGCCTTCGTAGATGGCACGGCCCGTAATGGCGCCGAGGATGCCTGGCTCACCGGCGGCCACCAAGGCGCGCAGGTCTTCGAGGTTGGTGACGCCGCCGGAGGCGATCACCGGCAGGCCGCCCTCTCGGGCCAGAGCCGCGGTGGCCTCGACGTTGACCCCGTTCATCATGCCGTCGCGGGCGATATCGGTGTAGACGATGCTCGAGACGCCGTCATCGGCGAAACGCTTCGCCAGGTCCACGGCCTTGACCTTGGAGACCTCGGCCCAGCCATCGGTAGCCACGAAACCGTCGCGAGCATCCAGTCCGACAATCACGTGTCCCGCGAAGGCGCGGCACATCTCGCCGACGAAGTCGGGATCCTTGACCGCCTTGGTGCCGATGATCACATAGGAGACACCGGCAGTGAGGTAGTGTTCGATGGTCTCGGCGGAGCGGATGCCGCCGCCGATCTGGATGGGCAGCTCGGGAAAGCGTCTGGCGATGGCGGTGACCGCCTCACCGTTGACCGGCTTACCTTCAAAGGCGCCGTTGAGGTCGACCAGGTGGAGGCGGCGAGCCCCGGCTTTCACCCAGCGCTCGGCCATGGCCACGGGGTCGTCACCGTAGGTGGTAGCGTCGTCCATGCGACCCTGCTTGAGGCGAACGCACTGGCCGTCCTTGAGATCGATGGCGGGAATTACCAGCATGTAAGGATCCTTTCGGCGCGGTTCAGGGCGCCCAGTTGACGAAGTTCTCGAGCAGCCTGAGCCCGGCTCGGGAACTCTTCTCGGGGTGAAATTGCACGGCGAAGGTGGCGTCGCGGCCGATGGCCACGTGGGCCTGTGCGCTGCCGTAATCGGTGGTGCCGAAGACCGTCGCGTCGTCGCTGGCCGACACGTAATAGCTGTGCACAAAGTAGAAGTGCTCGTCCTGGTCGATGCCGGCCCACAAGGGGTGCTCGCGGTGCTGGTGCACCAGGTTCCAGCCCATGTGCGGGACCTTTAGGCGGTGTCCAAGGTCGTCCTGCATGTCGGTGGGGAAACGCTTCACCTCTCCATTCAGGAACCCCAGGCAGGCGATGCCGCCATTCTCCTCGCTGTGGTCGAGCAGCATCTGCTGGCCCACGCAGATGCCCAGTAGCGGCTTGGACTGGCGGGCGAGCAGCTCATCCACCAGGCCGCGCAGATCGGTCTTCTCGAGTTCGCCCATGCAGTCGCGGATGGCGCCCTGGCCCGGCAGCACGAGGCGGGTGGCGCCGCGGATGCAGCGAGGGTCGCGAGTGATGATGACATGCTCGTGGGTGACGTGCTCCAGTGCCTTGGCGACGGAATGCAGGTTGCCCATCCCGTAGTCGATGACGGCAATGGTCATGGGGCGCTCCTCGTGTGGTCGTGCGGCGGCCTCACAGACAGCCCTTGGTGGAGGGCATCTGGCCGGCCATGCGGGGATCGGACTCGACGGCCATGCGCAGGGCGCGGCCGAAAGCCTTGAAGATGGTTTCCGCCTGATGGTGGGCGTTGAAGCCTTTCAAGTTGTCGATGTGCAGGGTGACCATGGCGTGATTGACGAAGCCTTGAAAGAACTCCCAGAAAAGTTGGGTTTCCAGGCGACCGATGGTGGCGCGGGTGAACTCCACGTCCATGAACAGCCCCGGCCGACCGGAGAAGTCGATGACCACCCGCGAGAGCGCCTCGTCGAGAGGCACATAGGCGTGGCCATAGCGGCGGATGCCGCGCTTGTCGCCAATGGCCCGGGCGCAAGCCTGGCCCAGGGTGATGCCCAGATCCTCGACGGTGTGGTGGTCGTCGATGTGCAGATCGCCCACTGCCTTGATCTCGAGGTCGACCAGACCGTGGCGGGCGATCTGGTCGAGCATATGGTCGAGGAACGGAACCCCGGTCTCACAGGTCAGCTGCCCAGTGCCGTCGAGGTTGACGGTGACGCTGATCTGGGTCTCCTGGGTATCACGGCTGACCGTGGCGATACGCTCGGACATTGATGCTTCTCCAGCGCCGCGGCGCAAGTCGAGAGCTGGCGGGTGAGGGGCACCGGCCAGCATACCTGAGTGTCGACGGGGCCTGCCCGTCGCCAAGAACCTGCCATTATAGTGAATCGCCGACCCCATCCGCTACAATGCACACCATCGCGTGGCGGCGACCCACGCCGCCCCCGCCCAGGGAGATATTCTTATGACGGTGACATTGCATCCCGTCGACCATGCCGCCTGGGAAGGGGATGCCCAGGCGCAGATCGACCTAGCCCGCATCTATTCCGATGCACCACAGGAGCGCCTGCCGGCGCCGGTCGACGCCTTCATCCACGACTACCTTGCCGCGGGCCACCGTTTTCTGTGTGCCCGCTTCAACGACCGTCTGATCGGCGCCGTGGCGCAACGCGACGATGGCGAGGCCTGGTGGCTATCGCATTTCTGCGTCCGCAAGACAACCCGCCGCCGTGGTGTCGGCACTCGGCTGCTCACCCTGGTCGGGCATGAGGCCCAGGCCCAGGGCAAGCCACTGCGCGCGGAAATTGCCCAGTTGCAGTTGGCCGACCAGGTGCTACTGGCCAGGCTCGGCTACCGGTTGGAGCAGCATAGCGGCTTCTATCAGCTGCTGTTGCCCGGGGGGGGGCAGCGATGAAAAGGCTCCTGAGTACCCTGCTCGCTGCGGTCGGCATCCTTGCTCTGGTGGCGGTTGCCGCGGTTGTCTATGTCACCACCTTCTTCGATCCCGATGACCTCAAGCCGCGGCTGGTCGAAGTGGTTCGCGACCAGAGCGGCCTGGAGCTCGCCCTGGATGGGCCGCTCTCCTGGTCCTTTTATCCACGGCTCGGCGTGAGCGTCGAGAAGGCCGAGGCCTGGCTGCCGGAGCAGGTGGTGGAAGAGGAGGCGTCCTTCGTGGCCTTCCGCCAGGCCGAGGTCAGCCTTGCCTTCGCCCCGCTGCTTCGCGGTGAGGTGGCCATCGATGGCCTGACCCTCGATGGCATGCGACTCAACCTGGAGCGTGACGCTTCCGGTCGCGGCAACTGGGAGTCGCTGATCGAGCGCCTTGCCCAGCGCAGTGAGGACGCCGAGGGAGTATTGGCGCCGGCGAATGCCACCGCCGGGCCCATTCCCGGTGGCGAGGGTGGCCTGTCCGTGGCGCTCAACGTGGCCAGCGTGCAGATACGCGAGGGCGAGGTGAACTACCGCGACCTGGCGGTCGGCCAGGAGCTGCGCCTTGAAGGGGTCCGCATCAGCGGCAGCAACGTCAACCCTCGTCGCCCTTTCCCGCTGAACGCCCGCTTCCGCCTGGTTCGCCATGACGACCTGGCGTGGCAAGAGCAGGACAACGCGCCGAGGCTGGCCAGCGATATCACCCTGGAAGGCAGAGTGACCCTAAACCTGGCCGAGCGTCGCTATGTCCTCGAGGAGCTGGCGATCAACAGTCGTAGTCGGTTGGGAGAGCTCCCCGGTGAGCAGGCGCTGGACCTGCGTGGGCGCCGGTTGCTGGTCGATGTGCTCGAGGGGCACCTGCACCTGGAGGACGGCAAGCTCGACGCCAGCCTTCGCCACCCGACGCTGGGCGACTCGGCGCTGCCGCTATCACTGGGCTTCGCCCTGGAGGCGGACCTAGAGGCCGAGACTGCCCAGCTGCGCGACCTGGAACTGACCGGCGAGCACGGTTTGCGGCTGAGTGGCAGCCTCAACCTGGACAATTTCCTCGAGGCTCCGACCTACGGCGGCCAGCTCAGGCTGGCGCCGTCCTCCCTGCGCCCCTGGTTAGAGCGGTTCGATGCACTGCCCGAAATGGCCGATGACGAGGCGCTTTCCGACCTGGCCCTGACCAGTCCCCTGAAGGGCGACCTGTCGCAGGTGGAGCTCACCGGCCTGACCCTGGTGCTCGACGGCAGCACCTTCACTGGCCGACTGAGGGCTGGCCTCGACGGCGAGCTTCTGGACTTCGACCTGCAGGGCGACGGCCTGGACCTGGACGCCTACCTGCCAGCGTCCGCACCCGGCAATGAGAGCGCCGCCGTGAGCCTGTCGGGCATCAGTCGAGCCCACGCCGATGGGCCGGGTCACCTGGTGCCGGCGGAGTGGCTGGAAAGCCTGACGCTCGATGGACAGCTCACCCTGGGGCGCCTGACGCTGGCCGGGCTCGACTTTCGCGACGTGGACCTCGCTCTCAATGGCAGCCAAGGGCGTCAGCGTCTGACCCGTTTCGCGTCAGGTTTCTACGAGGGCAGCCTAGCGGCCGAAGGCGAACTGGATCTGACCCGCGACCCGATCCACTGGCGTCTGGCGCCACGCCTTGAGCGCGTGCGCACCGACTCGCTGCTCGAGGCGCTGGGAGACGAGGAAGATGCAGCCTTGCGCGGGCGCCTCTCCGCCGAGGGGGAGCTGACTTCCCGCGGCAACACCTTGCCACTGCTCAAGCGCCATCTGGATGGTCGTATCGTCTCGCATATCGATGACGGTGCCATTCTCGGTGTCAACGTCTCCCGCGAGCTGTGTACCGCGGTGGCGACCCTGGAGGGCGAGGTAACCGATCGAGACTGGCACGCCGATACTCGCTTCGAGCGTGCCGAGGCCAGCTTCAGGGTGCGAGACGGCACCTTCAGCAGCGATGACCTGGTGGTGACCATCCCCGGCGTCGAACTGGGCGGCGAGGGCTGGCTCGATCTCACCAGCGAACGCTTCGAGCTGCGCGCCGCCGTCCGTTTCGTGGATACCGCCGATGCCGCCTGTCGGGTCAACCCGCGCCTGGAACAGGTGCCCTTCCCGGTACGCTGTGAGGGACACCTGGGTGGCGACAGCGGCGATTGGTGTCGTTTCGATCGCGAGGCCTTCCAGGCCACCATCGGAGAGGCGCTGCGAGAAGAGCTGGGCCGCCGTGCCGGTGAAGAAGTGGAGCGCCGCCTGGAAGGCGCTCTGGAGCGTCTCGATGAGCGAGTCGGCGAGGATGCCGGCAGGGAACTTCGCGACACCCTTCGCGGTCTGTTTGATTGAGCAAAGTCAGTCCCTGCGCCGTCCATCGTGTCGGCGCTTTTTTTTGGAGCCGCGATGAGCGAGACCCCATCCCCCGTGCTGCCCGCGGCGGAATTCCAGCGTCGACTGCTGGGTTGGTTCGACGAGCATGGACGCGTCGACCTGCCCTGGCAGCGTGAGCGCACCCCTTACCGGGTGTGGGTTTCTGAGATCATGCTGCAGCAGACTCAGGTGGCCACGGTGATCCCCTACTTCGAGCGCTTTATGGCGCGTTTCCCGACGGTGGGTGAGCTGGCGGCCGCGCACCAGGACGAGGTGCTGCATCTGTGGACGGGCCTGGGCTACTATGCACGGGGACGCAACCTGCACCGGGCCGCAGGCGCGATCATCGACGAGCACGGCGGTGACTTCCCCATGGAGCTCGAGGCGCTGGCCGCGCTGCCCGGCATCGGCCGTTCCACCGCGGGGGCCATCATCGCCCAGAGCAGCGG
>CAYWBG010000047.1:0-14975 GCA_964456005.1 uncultured Halomonas sp. | reverse complement strand
CCAGGCCCGCCCCGTGCAGGCAGGCGGCGTGCTGGGTGGTCACGCTGGTGCTGCGCATGGCGAAGTGCGGCCCGGGGTGGCCAATTACCGTCGGGTCGAGCAGCGGCTCCAGGTAGCTGAGCTGCTCACTGAAGATCAGGTCGTCCACGTAGCCGATCAGACGGTGCTTTCCCAGTTCCGCCAGTCGCTGCGGGGTGCCCAGGCGGGCCAGGTAGCCCTCGCTGGCGTAGAGGCGCAACCGGTAGTCACACAGCCTCGAAATCACCAGGCCAGGGCTTACCGGACGCTCCACGGTGATGGCCAGGTCCGCCTCGTGGCGACTCAGGTTGACCACCCGGGGTAGGGCGAGCAGGTCCAGGGTCACCCCCGGGTGTCGGCTGCAGAAGGCCGAGAGCAGCGGGGCGATCACCCAAGTGCCGAAGCCCTCGGTGACCCCCAGGCGAATCTGGCCGCTGATCTGGTGGTTCTTGTCGGTGAGGCTCTCACCGGCCTCGAAGGCGTGGCGGGCCATCTCCTCGGCATGGGCGAGCAGTTGCTGGCCGGCCTCGGTGAGATGATAGCCATGGGTGCTACGCTCGAAGAGCTGGGTGTTGAGTTTCTGCTCGAAGCGCCGGGTACGCCGCGACAGGGTGGAGTGATCCAGCCCCAGCCGGCGGGCGGCATCGGTGAGCCGCTGGCTGCGCGCCACCTCCAGGAAGATCTGGATGTCCTGCCAGTCGAGCATGGAGGGTCTCCTGAGTCGCTGGTTGTGCGTAAATGCAAAAACAATGTGCCCGAGTGTCAGTTGTCACGCCATCCGACGTCTGGATAGACTCGCCCTTATCAACTTCCGTGTTTTTATACACACAAAGTCTAATGTCTGGGTGATCCACGGCTAAGGATCCAACAACAAGCCGATCCCCGGGCAGCGACCGCACAGAGAGGAGCACGCCCATGTCAGTCCGCGAAATCCCCATGTATATCGATGGCCAGCCCGTCCAGTCCCAGAGTCAGGAGTGGCGCGACGTGGTCAATCCGGCCACCCAGGAAGTGGTGGCTCGGGTGCCGTTCTGCACCGCCGAGGAAGTGGAGCGTGCCGTGGCCAGCGCCAAGGAGGCCTTCAAGACCTGGCGCAAGGTCCCGCTGGGCAAGCGCATGCGCATCATGCTCAAGCTCCAGGCGCTGATCCGCGACAACACCGCCGAGCTGGCCGCGCTGATCACCGAGGAGCACGGCAAGACCCTACCCGACGCCGAGGGCGAGGTGGGTCGCGGCCTGGAAGTGGTGGAGCACGCCTGCTCGATCACCTCCCTGCAGCTGGGCGAGCTGGCCGAGAACGCCGCCAGCGAGGTGGACGTCTACACCATGCACCAGCCACTGGGCGTGGGTGCGGGCATCACCGCCTTCAACTTCCCGATCATGCTGCCCTGCTTCATGTTCCCGCTGGCCATCGCCACCGGTAACACCTTCGTGCTCAAGCCCTCCGAGCAGGACCCGACCTCTACCATGCGCCTGGTCGAGCTGGCGCACGAGGCGGGCATTCCGGCCGGCGTGCTCAACGTGGTCCACGGCGGGCCGGACGTGGCCAACCAGATCGCCGACCATAGCGACATCAAGGCGCTCTCCTTCATCGGGTCTACCCACGTGGGCTCGCTGCTCTACAACCGCGCCGCGGCCGCCGGCAAGCGTATGCAGTCGATGATGGGCGCCAAGAACCACTGCGTAGTGATGCCCGACGCCAACCGCAGCCAGGCCATCAACAACCTGCTGGGTTCCGCCTTCGGCGCCGCCGGCCAACGCTGCATGGCGAACTCCGTGGTAGTGCTTGTGGGTGAAGCTCGCGAGTGGCTGGATGACATCGTCGAGGGCGCCCGCAACATGAAGGTCGGCCCCGGCACCCAGCGTGATGCCGACCTGGGTCCGCTGGTCTCGCCCCAGGCAAAGGAGCGCGTCGAGCGGCTGATCAGCGCCGGCGAGAAGGAGGGTGCGAAGCTGCTGGTCGACGGCCGCGGCTGCCAGGTCGAAGGTTACCCGGACGGCAACTTCGTCGGCCCCACTCTGTTTGCCGACGTGACCGCCGAGATGACCGTCTACCGCGAGGAGATCTTCGGCCCGGTGCTGTGCGTGGTGAACGTCGACACCCTGGATGAGGCGATCGAGTTCATCAACGCCAACCCCAATGGCAACGGCACCTCCATCTTCACCAACTCCGGCTGGGTGGCGCGCCGCTACGAGACCGATATCGATGTCGGCCAGATCGGCATCAATGTGCCGATCCCGGTGCCGGTGGCCTACTTCAGCTTCACCGGCTCCCGGGGCTCCAAGCTGGGTGACCTGGGCCCCAACGGCAAGCAGGCCATCGCCTTCTGGACCCAGACCAAGACCGTCACCGCCCGCTGGTTCGAGCCGGAGAACGTCTCCAGCGGCATCAACAGCACCATCTCGCTGAGCTAATTCCTTCCGCTCGGCAACCACACGGCCCCGCCTCGAGAGAGGCGGGGCCGTGCTTTTGTACGCCCCTGTAGGAGCACAGCTTTGCTGCGCGAATGGAGGCCGCAGGCCTCCCGTGGCTGTCCGTTGCTGTTACCCTGGAGGGCATCGACAGGGCAGGGAAGAGACACCATGGAACGGTTGCCGGAAGGGCTTTACGAACGACTGCTCGATGACGAGCTCAGCGCGCAACTGGATGCCTACCCTGAACTCAAGCCAGTGATGCGTAAGCTCGACGATGAGACAGCGCCCCATGCCTACGCCCAGTTTCTCGGTCAGCTACTACATCAGGCCTTGCGAATTGTCGATGAGAAGAGCCGACTGCCGCTACTTAACCGTCTTATCGAGCTGATTTCGGCAACCGATGGTCTCGACTACCTGGCGCGTAAGAAGCTGCTGGATACCGATAGGCCGATACTCAGCGAATTGGGAAAGGGTAGCCATCGGTTACCTCGACCGGCGACGCCTTTGGCGACCAGCGCCCTGCTGACGGGGTTGGGGCATGATCCGCCCCTCGAGCATGAACTGCGGGCCGAGATGGCCACGGCCGACGGCGTCGATATTTTGGTCTCCTTCATCAAATGGTCAGGGCTTAGGCTGTTGATGCCCGCCTTCGAGCGCCTGGCCGACCGAAATATTCCGGTACGCCTGATCTCCACCAGCTATATGGGGGCCAGCGACCCTACCGCATTGGAGTGGCTGACCCAGCAGCCCAATGTCACGGTGCGCGTCTCCTACGACAGCGGTGGCACGCGCTTGCATGCCAAGGCCTACCACGTTCGTCGAGAGAGCGGGTACTCCACGGCCTATATCGGCTCGGCGAATATGTCCCACTCGGCGATGACCCAGGGACTGGAGTGGACCGTCAAGGTCACCGCTCAGGATATGGGGCATATCCTCGAACGCTTCGAGGCGGAGTTTGCAGCCTACTGGGAAAGCGATGAGTTCGAGCCCTATACCCCAGAAGATTTCCCGCGCTTTCGTCGGGCCATCGCCGCTCATAAGGACCGCGCTCAAGTCGGGACGACCTTCTTCGCCGAGATCACGCCTCGGCCTTTCCAGCTTCGAATTCTGGAAGCCCTGGGTGCTGCACGCCAGCGCGGCTCGTGTCGTAATCTGGTGGTGGCGGCCACCGGTACCGGCAAGACCGTGATCTCGGCGCTGGATTATCGGCGGGTATGCGAAGGTGAAGGGCGGCAGGTGCCGCTGCTATTCGTCGCGCATCGTAAGGAGATTCTGGAACAGGCTCAGGCCTGCTACCGCACCGTGCTGCGCGATCAGAACTTCGGCGAGCTCTGGGTGGGCGGGCATGTGCCGACAGAACACCGCCACCTATTTGCCTCGGTGCAAACGCTGAACCGTCACCGGCCTTGGGAAACGTCAGGGAGCGAGCATTTCCACTATGTGGTGATCGATGAGGCCCATCATGAGACCGCCAGCAGCTATCGGGCTCTGCTCGAGGAGCTTAAGCCTGCCGTGTTGCTGGGGCTAACGGCCACGCCCGAGCGAATGGACGGCAGCAGTATCCTGCCGGACTTCGATGGTGATTTCGCCGCGGAGATTCGCCTTCCCGAGGCGCTGGGAGAGAAGCTGCTGTGTCCCTTCCACTATTTCGGCGTCAGCGACAGCGTCGATCTCAGTGACGATGCGCTTTGGCGCAATGGCCGCTATGACGCCCGGCAGCTGGAGACTCTGCTAACCGGCGATGACATGCGTGCCAAGCAGCGGGTAGACACCATCCTGCAGGCATTGGAGCGCTATCAGCCCGATCTGCATGGCGTGCGCGCGGTGGGGTTCTGCGCCGGGGTGCGCCATGCCGAGTATATGGCCGAGTGTTTCAACCGGCTGGGCGAAGCGTACCGGGCCGCTGTAATTGTTGGTGACACGCCGACTGAGATACGCGCAGAGCGGCTGCGTCAGTTCCGCGAGGGGGCGCTGCCCTTTCTGTTCACCGTGGACGTGCTCAGCGAAGGTGTCGATGTTCCCGATATCAATCTGGTGATGTTCCTGAGACCTACCGAGAGCCTGACGGTATTCCTCCAGCAGTTAGGGCGTGGATTGCGCCACGCGCCGGGGAAGGAGTGTCTCACCGTGCTGGACTTCGTGGGACAAACCCATCGTCGCTATCGGCTGGACACCAAGTTTACGGCGCTGCTGTCTGGACGGCGCCAGCGGCTGGATCGCGAGGTTGAGGCCGATTTCCCCAGCCTTCCACCCGGTTGCAGCATTCAGCTTGAGCGGGTAGCACGAGAACGAGTGCTCGGCAAGATTCGTTCAGTGCTGGCCGAGCTGAATCAGTTTATCCCCGAGACACTGCGCACCTGGTCGGAAGAGGTCGGGAAACCGCTCACCTTTGGCCGTTTCCTGGAGGTGACTGGGCTGACGCCGGTGCAGGTGCTCTCGCGCCGCAGCTGGTCCGAGTGGAAAGCCTTGGCTGACCGCCAAGCGATGCCCTTTGATCCCGATATCGACCAGGCGCGCAAGGCCCTACCGCGTATCGCGCTGCGCAGCGATCCCGAACTGCTCTCCGCCATCGAGACCCTGGGCCAATCAGAAGGCGTCGAAGAGGCCCTAGGGCGCTATGGCACCGCACGGCAAACGGCGCTGCACTATCTGCTGTGGGGCCAAAAGGGTGGTCTGGTTGGCGTCGATAGTCTCGAGCAGTCGCTGCGGAAGTGGCGCGCCAATTCAAGTATCGCGGCCGATGCCGCCGAGATTGCCGCCTGGCGGCGAGTTCATCAGCAGGTGCCGCTGAGGAAGTTGAACGAACTGCCTTTCGATTGCGAGCTACTCCTGCACGGTGCCTATGGTACCGCTGAGATCAAGGCCGCCTTGGGCCTGTCGAGTCTTGAAAAGCCAGGGCCTACCGGACAGGGCCGGCTGAATGCCAAGCATCTCAGGACCTATGTTCACCTCATCACTTTCCAGAAGGACGAACAGGACTTCTCTCCTACCACGCGCTATCGCGACTACCCCATCAGCCGCACGTTGCTGCATTGGGAAAGCCAGTCCACGGTCACGCAGGAGAGTCCTACCGGCCAGAACTACCTGCACTTCGAGGAGCGCGGCTACACCATCCTTTTCTTCGCCCGCTTGACGAAGCGGATCGAAGGAGAAACAGCGCCATTTATCTTCCTGGGCCAGGCCAAGGCCCTCAAGAGCTACCAGGGGGATCGGCCTATCGCTATGACCTGGGAATTGGCGCATCCCATGCCCGCAGAGCTCTTCGAGGAGGCGAGGCCGGCGTAGTGGCCCTGCCTTCGGGGGAATACGACTTTAGCAGGCATGTTGACGTTAACGTAAGCTGCTATTTTGGTTCGGCGACAACAACCACAGCGCCAGGAGCCACCATGACCACCCCGATCAGCCGCTTCCCCATTCCCGAGTCGATCCAGGACCTGCCCGAAGACATTCGCGACGCCATGCTGGCGGTGCAGGAAAAGGCCGGCTTCGTGCCCAACGTCTTTCTGATGCTGGCCCACCGCCCGGCGGAGTTCCGCGCCTTCTTCGCCTACCACGACGCCCTGATGGAGCGGGAGTCCGACACCCTGACCCAGGCGGAGAAGGAGATGATCGTGGTGGCTACCAGCGCCCGCAACCATTGCCTCTACTGCGTGGTCGCCCACGGTGCCCTGGTGCGCATCTACAGCAAGGACCCACTGCTGGCCGACCAAGTCGCCGTCAATCACCGCGTCGCCGGCCTGAGCGAGCGCCACATCGTGATGCTCGACTTCGCCATGCACTGTGGCCTGGAGGTGGGCGAGCTCACCGACGAGTGGCAGACCCGCCTGCTGGAGGTCGGCTTCACCCAGGATGACATCTGGGACATCGGCGCCATCGCCGCCTTCTTCGGCATGTCCAACCGGCTGGTCACCCTGGCCGGCACGCCGCCCAACGAGGAGTTCTACCTGATGGGGCGGGTGCCTCGGGAGAAATGAGGTGGATCACTCAGCCGTTGCCCCGGCTCTCCTCCAGTAACTGCAGCACCGGCGCCAGCTGACTCTCGTGCAGCAGCAGCACGCTGTCGCCGCTCTCACCTTCGCAAGGCACTACCACGGCGAACTCGCCTTCTTCGAGATGGAATTCGTGGATCTCGCGGGGGCCTTGGGGGGTATGGCAATGGATGGCGCGGTAGCTGTCGTCCTCACCGTAGGTGAGGCGGTGGTAGACCTTGAAGAAGGTATAGAGAGTCAGGCCCTCCTTGAAGGCAGGCCAGCGGGCGGGGATGGTGCGGGTCGCTTCGTCCAGCGCTTGGCCGTTCGCTTCGGCGCCCTCGATCGCCCGGCCCAGCGGCTCGGCGAGCAGCGAGGCGTCGTCGCGGGGCAGGGGCTGCTGCCGTTCGAAGGCGTGGCGATAGGCCTCGGCGACTCCCCGCAGGTCCGAAAGCGAGCCCAGCCGATGGTCGCTGTGCTTCAGGTCCGCGGGTTCGAAGCCGCCATTCTCCCAGCCGTGGATCACCCGCAGCACCAGCCTGCCCTCTGCCAGGGGAGCGCCGATCAGGGCCTGGACGGCCACCCGCAGGTGGAGCAGGCGCTCCGTCACCAGGTTGTCGAAGGCGGTATAGGGCTCGGCGAAGATCGCGTGGAGGCGACCCGGTGCGTGTTCCTTGGCTTCGTTGAACGGCATGCGCTGGTGTCCGGCTCGGGGGTGGTCGACGGGACGGGGCGACGCTATGATGCCCCTCGATCCTCGGATTATCGGCCGCCGAGTCGGCGACTTGAGCCAGGATCCTACAATCCATTCACTTGTCGCCAGGGGAGTCCCGCTGCTGCACGCGGCGGCTGGGCTGAGAGAGCGCACGGCGCTGACCCTGGAACCTGATCCGGTTCATGCCGGCGGAGGAAGTGCGACATGCCCTATCTGACGTCTGCCGTGCTCGGCGCGGCGCTGCTGTGTTTTGCTTTCCTGGGCCTGCGAGCCCGCCGGGCCGATGGCCTCCTCGATGACTACGTCACCGCGCGCAATTCCCAGGGCGCCCAGGCCATCGGCCTGTCCTTCCTGGCCTCCAGCATGGGGGCCTGGATCCTCTTCGCCCCGCCGGAGATCGGCGCCTTCGTGGGGCCGGTGGCGCTGGCAGGCTATGCCATCGGCTCGTCGCTGCCGTTTCTGATACTGGGGCTCTACGGCCCGACGATTCGTCGTCACCTGCCGGAAGGGCGCAGCATCGGCGAGTTCGCCGAGGCCTGCTATGGCGCCGGGGTGCGCCGCTGGGTTTCCTTCGTCTCGGTGGCCTACATGGCCATCTTCCTGGCCGCCGAACTGACGGCCATCGGCGCCATCGCTGCGCTGCTCTCCGATGTGCCGCCTTCGCTGGTGGTCCTCGGGGTGGCGGTGGTCACCCTGGTCTACACCACCCTGGGAGGCCTGCGGGCGAGTCTCGCCACGGACCGCTGGCAGGCCTGGCTGTTGCTGGCCCTGCTGGTGCTGGTCGGCGGGGTGGCCTGGTGGTGGCTGCCGCCCATGCCGGCCGGGGCGATGATGCCCTCGATTCCCACTGGCAGCGCGCTCTCGGTGGCGCTCACCCTGGTGATTGCGGTCACGGCGGCCAACCTCTTTCACCAGGGCTACTGGCAGCGCATCTGGGCGGCAGAGGACAGCGGAGCGCTGGGACGCGGGGCGATGCTGGGTGCAGCCAGCAGCTTGCTGGTGGTGATGGCCATCGGCGGTCTCGGCATGCTAGCCGCCATGCATGCGCTGCCTCTGGGCGAGCCGCCGATTCCCTTCTTCGCGCTGCTCTCCGCCGCACCGGCCTGGCTGGGCCTGCCGGCGCTGGTGCTGGCGGTGACCCTGGTAGCCTCCAGCGTGGATACCCTGCAGAACGCCATCGCCTCCATGGCGGTGGCCAGCGCCGGGCGGCGCGGGCTCTCGGTGCGGGGCGCGCGGCTGGTCACGGTGGCGCTGATGGCGCCGGTGGTGTGGGTGGCCCTGCAGGGCTTCTCGGTGCTGCGGCTGTTCCTTATCGCCGACCTGCTGTGCGCCGCCATCGTGGTGCCGGTGCTGCTGGGGTTGTGGCGGCGAATGTCGCCGCTGGCGGCCATGGCCGGCGGCGTGGCGGGTCTGATCGGCGCGGTGCTGCCTGGCTGGATTACCCTTGGCAGCCTGTCTGCCGGGGTGCTGGCGGCGAGCTTCCCGGACAGCATTCCGACCCTGGCGCCCTTCCTGGGAGCGCTTCTCGCCTCCACCCTGGCCAGCCTGCTGGTTGCCTGGCTTCGCCCGGGCGCAAGATTTCAAACGACACTTCAAGGAGATGCCCGATGACCACTCGAGCCGACTGGACCGCCTGGGCGGCGCAGCAGGACGTGCCGCGCATCACCGACTGGCTGCGCGAGATCAGCGAGCCCGACTGGTCGGCCACGGTGAACCACCCGCTGTTCGACGCCCTGGCAGAGGGGCGGCTGTCGGGTGACGACTTCGCCGCCTACATGGTGCAGGACTACGGCTTCGTTGACCCCTTCACCGCGCTGATCGGCCATGCCATCGGCCGGGCGCCGGGCATGGACGACCGGGTGGTGCTGGGCCAGTTCCTGGGCATGCTGACCAGCGACGAGAACAGCACTTTCCAGCGCACCTTCGAGGCCTTCGGGGTACCCGAGGCCCAGCGCGAGGCGCCGAACTACCTGCCGGAGACCCGGGCGTTTCGCGAGCTGCTGCACGATACCGGCCAGGGCGGCGACTATGCCGAGATCCTGGCGGTGCTGGTGGTTACCGAGTGGGTCTATCTCGAGTGGGCGCTGCGCGTGACCCGCGTGGAGGGACTGCACCCGCTGATGGGGGAGTGGATCGACCTGCATGACAACCCGGCCTTCCAGGACTTCGTGGCCTGGCTGTGCCGCCGTCTGCACGAGGAGGCGGAAAGGCTCGATGACGCCGCCTTTGCCCGCATGGCGGAGCGCTTCCGCGACACCGTGGCGAAGGAGCGCGCCTTCCACGACGCCGTGATGCCGCGCTGAGGGGGTGTTCGCCACGGATGCAAAAGCGCCCCCGCCGGTTTCCCTGCGGGGGCGCTCTCGTGTCGGGGCCGTCCGGGGGCTACATATGGCCGCCCGACATGCCCATCATGCCGACGGCCCCGAACAGCATGCCGCCCACCGCAATGATGAGGTAGATCAGTATCAGTACGCCGAAGATGGTGAAGTAGGTCTTGAGCTTGGACAGGGCGAGCTTCATGTCGCTCGGGTCGCCACTTTCGTAGACTCGCCCGGCGGCGCCGGCCGCCTGCATCAGTACCCAGCCTGCCCAGATGGGGATCCAGGCCACGATCAGGCCGACGATGGAAATGGCCGTGAGGACGCCGGAGAGGATCAGCATGACGCCGGTCAGTTGCATCCAGAACTTGCCGCGATACAGCGGCTCGATGAGGTCGCGCAGCAGCTCCTGAGAAGGGGTTTCCATAAACGCTCCTTGTTGAGTCAAAGTGATAACGATGTGGCGATCGACACTCTAGCAGCCCGCTACGTCATTTTCCCCGTTCCGATGCAGAGGCGCCGATGGTTGTCAGCAGACGCGTTGGGCGCCACTCTCTACTTCTTCCCCTGACCACTGCAAAGGAAAGTGTCCCATGAGTGATACCCCGAAGGATTCCCGCCGCCGCCACTCCGCCACGGTGGTGGATGGCCCCGGCAAGGCGGCCAGCCGCGCCATGCTGCGCGCCGTGGGCTTCACCGACGAGGATTTCGCCAAGCCCCAGGTGGGCATCGCCTCCACCTGGAGCAACCTCACCCCCTGCAACAGCCATATCGACGAGCTGGCACGCCACGCCAGCGACGGCGCCGATGCCGCCGGCGGCAAGGGGGTGATCTTCAATACCATCACCATCTCCGACGGCATCGCCAACGGCACCGAGGGCATGAAGTACTCGCTGGTCTCCCGGGAGGTGATCGCCGACTCCATCGAGACCGTGGCCGGCTGCGAGGGCTTCGACGGCCTGGTGGCCATCGGCGGCTGCGACAAGAACATGCCGGGCTGCGTGATGGGGCTGGCGCGCCTCGATCGGCCCAGCGTCTTTGTCTACGGCGGCACCATCCTGCCGGGCAAGGGCCATACCGATATCGTCTCGGTGTTCGAGGCCATGGGCGCTCACTCCCGCGGTGATATCGACCTGATCGAGCTCAAACAGATCGAGGAGACGGCGATTCCGGGGCCGGGTTCCTGCGGCGGCATGTACACCGCCAACACCATGGCCTCGGCCATCGAGGCGTTGGGCATGAGTCTGCCGGGCAGCTCGGCCCAGAATGCCGTCTCCAATGACAAGCGCGAGGACTGCGAGGCGGCCGGTGCCGCCGTGCTCGAGCTGCTCGAGCGCGATATCCGGCCGTCCCACATCATGACCCGGGATGCCTTCGAGAACGCCATCACCGTGGTGATCGCACTCGGTGGGTCCACCAACGCGGTGCTGCACCTGATCGGCATGGCCAGCACCATCGGGGTAGAGCTCTCGCTCGAGGACTTCACCCGCATCGGCAAGCGCGTGCCGGTGCTGGCCGACCTTCGCCCCAGCGGCCACTACATGATGAGCGAGTTGGTGGCCATCGGCGGTATCCAGCCGCTGATGAAGATCCTGCTCGAGGCCGGCCTGCTGCACGGCGACTGCCTGACGGTGACCGGGAAGACCCTGGCCGAGAACCTGGCGGATGTGGCCCCGTACCCCGATGACCAGAAGATCATCGCGGCGCTCGACAGCCCCCTCAAGGCCGAGAGCCACCTGCGCATCCTGCACGGTAACCTGGCCCCTGAGGGGGCGGTGGCCAAGATCACCGGCAAGGAGGGCACGCGCTTCTCCGGCACGGCGCGGGTGTTCGGTTCCGAGGAGGAGGCCCAGGCGCGCATCAATGATGGCACCGTGGTCTCCGGCGATGTGGTGGTGATCCGCTACGAGGGACCCAGGGGCGGGCCCGGCATGCGCGAGATGCTCACCCCCACCTCGGCGATCATGGGCCGGGGACTGGGCAGCGAGGTGGCGTTGATCACCGACGGGCGCTTTTCCGGCGGCAGCCACGGCTTCGTGGTGGGTCACGTGACCCCCGAGGCCTTCGACGGCGGCCCGCTGGCCCTGGTGGAGGACGGCGATGCGATCACCATCGACGCCGAGGCCGACACCATCGAGATCGATCTCAGTGACGAGGAGATGATGCGCCGCCGCGCCGCCTGGCAGCAGCCGGCCCCGCGCTATACCCGCGGCGTGCTGGCCAAGTACGCCCGGACGGTGAGCTCGGCCTCCACCGGCGCCGTGACCGACCTGCCGGAGTAAGCCCGGCTTCATCATCGCCGACGAGCTGCCAGTCAGCTCCGGCACAAGGTCCCTCCGGCTACCCCCGGGGGGACCTTTTTCATGGTTCGCAACTGGCGGTATGCCGCAGGCGCAGGCGGTTGCGCAGGTGGCGAGCGAGGATGTCGACCCCGATATTGAGCAGCGCGGTGATCACGATCAGTACCATGGCGCGGTCGAAACGCAGCTCCTGGATGGCACTGTCGACGTAGAAGCCCAGGGTGGCGATGCCGAGAATCCCGAGTATCGCCGTCTCGCGCATGATGATCTCCCAGCGGTAGAAGAGCAGTGCCAGGAAGGGGCCATAGACCCTTGGTGCCACCTCGTAGGCGTAGCGGTTCATGCCCCCCGGGGCATCCTGGCGCAGGAGGATCTCGTTGCTGCGGCGCCCGATCAGGTGGCCGATGATGCCGCCGTTGTGCAGCGCCAGGGCGACCACTGCCGGCAGCATCGAGGGTCCCCAGAGCTGCAGCAGGATAAAGGCCAGCAGGTACTCCGGGGTGGAGCGCATGACTACCAGTACACCATGCCCCAGGGCGCGGCGTATCCGGCCGCTGACGTGGCCCCCCGTGAAATGATGAGAGATCAGCGGGAACAGCGTCATTGCCAGCACCCCGGTGAGCACCAGGGCGATCTGGGTCAACAGCAGAGTGTTCCAGATGCCGGGCAGCGCCTGGTCCAGCAGGAGGTCTCCGAGCCAGGGCCAGAGGCCCTCCAGCCCCTCGCCAGTGCGTAGCGGGGCGGGCACGATGTCCTCGGTGAAGAAGCGCGCGACATTGCTCCACGCGATCGGCAGCCCAGTACCCAGCAGGAAGGGGGACGCCGCCAGATAGAGGGGCAGCAGCCGTGGCCGTGCCCACAGCCGCAGGCTGGCAATCAGGGCGTAGAAGAGCAGCAGCAATGCGCCTACCGTGCCGTAGTGGCCCTGAGCGAAGGCGCCAGCCAGGTGAAACCCCAGGGTCGGCATGCCGACGAAGCCGATCACCGCACTGGAGCGCAGACCGCACTCGAGGCGGTAGGCGGTATAACTGACCAGGTGCGGCCAGGCCTGGCTGATGCGGGTATAGACCAGTGCCGACAGCCGCCCGGTGCGATGTGGCAGGCTGCGCTCCGGCTGCGGGTCGCACTCGTCGAGGATTTCGGCATAGACCTTGGCGAAGGTGCCGGCGTAGGGAATGGCAATGGCCAGCACCCCGGTGATCGGGTGCAGGCCGAAGCTCTGCAGGAAGATCAGCGCCCAGAACAGCTCGTGGATGGCGCGGATGAAGGCGCAGAAGGTGCGCACCCAGACATGCCGGAAGAGCAGGGCCAGCAGCATGCCGGCCGCCGAGCCGAGCCCCACGCCGACGAAGGCGAAGGCCACGGTTCGCAGCAGGGCCTCGCCGAGGAAATCGACGCGGGACAGGTCTGGCTGGATCAGCCCCATGAACAGTCGCCCCAGCGCGTGCCAGGGGTCGTGGGTGCTGATCTCGAAATCGCCCAGCAGCAGGCACACCGCCGCCAGCAGGACCAGCCCCAGGGTAATGCGGCGTGTGGCGGTCAACGGCATCAGTAGAGCGGCAGCAGGTCGGTGGCGGCCAGGCGCTGGCTGGGCTGGTCGATGGCGATGGTGCCATCCTGGATGCCGATCACCCGGTTGCAATAGCGCAGCGCCAGGTCCACGTCGTGCATGGCCAGCACTGCGGTGGGGTAGGCATCGGTCAGCGCGGTCAGGGCCACCTCGGAGAGGGGGCCATCGAGTGCCGACACCGGCTCGTCGGCGAGCAGCATGCCGCCGCCCTGATGGATGACTCTCGCCATGGCGACGCGCTGGCGTTGCCCGCCGGAGAGCTCCCCGCAGGGGGTCCAGCGCTTGTCGTCGAGGCCGAGCCGGCTGAGCAGGGCGTCGATCTCCGTCACGTCGTCTGGCCGCGGGCGCATCAGGGTCAGCAGGTTGCGCCACCAGGAGTGGCGGTCAAGCCGGCCCATGTAGACGTTGTGGAACACCGAGAGCGTGGTCACCAGGCCCAGGTCCTGGGGCATCAGGGCGGCCCCCTGGTCGCGCCACTGGTCGTACATCACTGACAGCAGTGTCGACTTGCCGGCACCGCTGCGGCCCACCAGCGCCACGCGCTCGCCGGGGGCCAGCGTCAGGCTCAGCGGGCCGAGTACGCGCACCTCGCCATAGGTGGCGACTGCGTCCTGCAGCGCCAGGGTGGTCATCAGTCGAGCAGCCCCAAGGACTGCGCGACCTCGAGAATTTCCCGGTAGTCGTCGTTCACGGCCGGGATGAAGCCCGCGCGGGGAAAGCTGGCCAGCAACTCGGGGTCATCCATGTCGAGCAGCGCCTGCTGAAGGCGCTCGGTGAAGCCATCGCCGAAGCGCTCATCGATGTCGCCACGCACCGTCCACTGATAGTCGGGGTAGGGCGGCGTTTCCCAGATTACCTGAACCCGGTCGAGGTCGATGTTGCCCGCCTCGAGCTCGTTCTCCCACGCCTTGTAGCTCACCACGCCGGCCTGGTAGGCGCCGGACTGCACCACCGAGATGGTGCGGCTGTGGTTGCCGCTGAAGCCCACCCGTGTGAACAGCTCGTCGGGCGAGGCGCCGAGGTGCTCGCGCAGGAAATACTCCGGCATCAGCCGTCCGGAGGTCGAGCTACGGGAGCCGAAGCTGAAGGTCAGGTCGCGCAGCCCCTCGGGGGCGGTGTCGGCGTCGTGCGGTTCCAGGCCGGTGGAGCGGTTCGCGATGACATAGCTCTTGTAGTCGGGGTCCTCCACGCCCTGGGCGATGGCGAGGGAGCCCGGCACCCGCTGGCGTGCCTGTACGCCGGTGAAGCCGCCGAACCAGGCCAGTTGCACCTGGTTGTTGCGAAAGGCGGTGACCGAGGCGGCGTAGGAGGTGACCGGAATGAAACGCACCTCGACGTCCAGGGTCTCGGCAAGGTAGTCGGCCACGGCCTGGAAGCGCTGCTGCAGGCGTGTCTCATCCTCGTCGGGGATGGCGGTAAAGACCAGCGGCTGGGCGACGGCCAGGGAGGAGGTGGCGAATGCGACAAGCGCGGGGGCAAGCGGAAGCAGAAGGCGTCTGAACACGATAAAGGCGTCCTTGTGGTGAAGTGGCAAGACGAAGCGGCAAGACGAAGCGGCCAAACAGCCAGACAGCATATGGTATCGAAAATCTCGACGCCGTTCTCTCAAGGCGACTACCTCTCCAGGGCTATCGCAGATGGAAGCATCGCTCAAGGCTGTTCCGGCGACAG
>CAYWBG010000046.1:0-15307 GCA_964456005.1 uncultured Halomonas sp. | reverse complement strand
AGGCGTGGGGGTCGTAGTCGCCGTGGTCATGATCGTGATCATGGCCGTGGTCGTCATGGCCGTGGTCGTCGTGGCCGTGGTCGTCGTGGCCGTGGTCGTCGTGGCCGTGGTCGTCGTGATCGTCGTGGCCATGGGCATGCTCGTCGTCCTGCCCGCGATACTCCAGCTTGTCGATGCCATCGGTGGCGGTGACCAGGGGCCCGGCATAGTCGCTGGAGTCGATCAAACGCTCCATCCAGCCCTCGAACAGCAGGCCGTTAAAGACCACCAGGTCGGCATCGGTCAGCGCGCGGGCGTCGCGGGGCGTGGGGGAGTAGACGTGGGCGTCGCTGTCGGGGCCCACCAGCGAGGTGACGTCGACATGTTCACCGCCGACGCTTTCCACCATGTCGGCGAGGATGCTGAAGCTGGTGACCACCTGCACACGCTCGGCGGCGATGGCGGCGGGCAGGGCCAGCAGGGCGGAAATGCCCAGCAGGGCGGCGGAGGATTTCGGTAAACGCATGGGATGACACTCCTGGTTGTGGCTGTCAGTGGGGTTCGGGAGCCCCCAGGGGCGCCGCACGACGCCGCAGGCGTCGTCGCAGGCTGTGGTGGCTACCGAGCAGGGCAGAAAAGATGTAGCCCACACCGGCCAGCAGGATGATCGCCGGGCCGGAAGGGATGCTGAAGTGATAGGAGAGCAGCAGGCCCCCGGTGCTGGCGACCAGGGCGATGCCGATGGCCACGACGATCAGCCCCTCCAGGCGCTTGCTCCAGAAGCGTGCGGCGGTGGCCGGGAGCATCATCAGGCCTACGGCCATCAGAGTGCCCAGGGTCTGGAAGCCGGCGGTCAGGTTGAGCACCACCAGGCCCAGGAAGGTGCCGTGGGCCAGGCTGCCGCGAACGCCCTGGCCGCGCAGGAAGAGGGGATCGAGGCATTCCACCACCAGGGCGCGGAAGATCACCGCCAGGATGATCACGATCAGGCTGCTGATGGCGGCGATCAGCACCAGGGCCGTGGTGTTGACGGCCAGCACCGAGCCGAACAGCACATGGGTCAGGTCGACGCTGCTGCCACCCAGCGACACGATCATGACGCCCGCCGCCAGCGAGATCAGGAAGAAGCTGGCCATGGCGGCGTCTTCCCGCTGGCCGGACATCTGCGACACGCTGCCCGCCAGCACCGCCACCAGCAGCCCCGAGAGGATGCCGCCCAGGCTCATGATCGGCAGGGAGAAGCCCGCGAACAGGAAGCCCAGCGCCACGCCGGGCAGGATGGCATGGGCCATGGCATCGCCGATCAGGCTCATGCCGCGCAGCACCAGGAACACGCCCATGGGAGGGGCAGCCAGCGACAGGGCAAGGCTTGCCACCAGGGCGCGCCGCATGAAGCCGTAGTCGAAGGGGGCAACCAGCCACTCGTGGAGCGAATCGAACAGGATGGCTAGCATGCGCTCACCCCGGTGATGGCATGACCGAGAAAGGGCGCCGGCAGGTTGCCACCGGGCTGCTGGAAGCTCTCCACGGGCACCCAGCGGGCATGGCCGCCGGCGAGTACCACCGCTTCGTCGGCCAATCGCGAGAGCTGTTCCATGTCGTGGAGCACCACGATGATGGTGGCACCGTCGTTGGCCATGTCGCGCAGTACCGTCATCAGCACGTCCACGGTCTCGGCGTCGACGTTGGCGAAGGGTTCATCGAGCAGCAACAGCTCGGCCTCCTGCATCAGGGTGCGGCCGAGCAGGGCGCGCTGGCGCTGGCCGCCCGAGAGCTCGCCCAGCGGGCGGTGGGAGAGGTGCGAAATGCCGAGGCGGGCCATGATCTCGCGGCCGCGGCGGTAGTGAGCGGCGCAGTAGCCCTTGAGCGCGCCATGGCTCGGCCAGCTGCCCGTCATCACCAGCTCCTCGACGCTCATCGGAAAGGTGAGATCCAGGGCCAGCTGTTGGGGCAGCCAGGCCCGGCGTTCCTTGGGCACGCGGCAATCGACGCGGCCGGCGATGGGCTTGAGCATGCCCATGATGCCCTGGATCAGCGTGCTCTTGCCGGTGCCGTTGGCGCCGATCAGGGCGGTGATGGCGCCATCACGGAATTCGCCATCGATGTGCTGAAGCACCGTGCGACTGCCCTGGGCGAGCTGCAGGTCCTCCAGCCGCAGGCGAGCGGGGGTATCAGCCATCAGCTCCACCATCCCGCGGCCCAGGAGACCGTCAGCCAGAGCAGGGCCAAGGGCAGCAGCACCAGCAGCAGCCGCCGGGCAACCGACAGCGACATCAGCGAGAAGTGACAGGGCCCTTCGGGACGATGGTGATGGGGAGAAGAGCGGTGCGCCATGGTGTGGTACCTCGCGACGAAGGAAGAAAGTTATAACATAACAAGCGGCGCCCGAAAACAGTGGCCTGGCTCGGCGCCGGCGCGGGCCAGTATCCACAATGCCGCAAAAAAGGACAGGCTTAGCGGGCGGCGTGTTCCGGGCCAGCGTCATCGGGTGCTAGGCGGCAGCAGGGCGTGGGAGAGCGCCTCGCTCATCAGGCTCAGCCCATGGAGCGAAAGCAATACGCCGAATATTGGCGCGGTAAGCGACAACACCAGGCAGGCGGCCAGGGCCCGGCGCATGAAAGCGTAGTCGAAAGGGGACGAGACCCACCAGATCCAGGTGTCCAGCTCCGCTCGCTCGGATATTGTTATATTATAACGCGACTGGTAAGGGGCGAGACATCTCGCTTGCCTTGATTCATAGGCCTGCCATTCGGTCGCGGGCGACAGGGCCGTGGCGTTGCGACAGCCGCGACACCGCGGAAGCTGACACCCGCGGTGGTGTCGCGGAGAATGGCGCCATACACAGCGAACCGGGGAACCGAGACAATGGCGGCAGGGTGGGGCGCGCTGGCGGCAGCGGTGGCAGGGCTTGGCGTCCTGCTGCATCTCTTCCATCGGCGGTTGAGGGCCAGTCTGGCGGCGCCCCGGGTGCCGTTGGCGCCTGGGCTGGTCGACCATGGCGCGGTGGGCGAAACGGTGGGCATTGCCACCCGGCGAGGCCGGCGCCTCGTCGGCTGGTGGCTGCCCGGCGAGGGCCGTGGCACGGTGGTGATTACCCATGGTTGGGGCGCCAACCGCGAGCTGATGCTGCCGGTGGCGCGCCCGCTGCAGGCGTCAGGCTGGAACGTGCTGCTGTTCGATGCCCGCAACCACGGCGAGAGCGACGCCGATACCTTCTCGTCCATGCCGCGCTTCGCCGAGGACACCGAGGCCGCACTCGACTGGCTGCGTGCCCGCCCCGGCATGGGCGATGCGCCGGTGGCGCTGCTGGGGCACTCGGTGGGGGCCGCGGCGGTGCTGCTGGCCGCCTCGCGGCGCGACGATGTGAGCGCCGTGGTCAGCCTCTCGGCCTTCGCCCATCCGGACGGCATGATGCGTCGCTGGCTGGCCGCGAAGCGGTTGCCGTTCTTCCCGCTGGGCTGGTACGTACTGCGCTACGTGGAGTGGGTGATCGGCCACCGCTTCGACGCCATCGCCCCGGTGAACACCCTACCGAGGGTGCGCTGTCCGGTGCTGCTGGTCCACGGTCGGGACGACCGCGTCATTCCGCCGAGCGATGCCGAGCATCTCCACGCCAGCCGCGGCAGCACACCGGCCAGGCTGCATCTGCTGCCTGGTGATCACGACCTCAGCCACCACCTCGAGGCGGAGCTGCCGGCGCTGCTGGCCTTCCTCGAGACGGCTCTGGCCGAGGCCTCGTCGCCGCCGGTGTAACGGCCTATAGCCCGAGTGCGCGACGCATCACCTGGCGCTTGGCGACGTCCAGACGGTCGGCGACGGCCAGCCCGGCGGCGCCGGCCTGGCGCAGCGGGCCCGCGCCGGTGAACACACGGTGGAAAGTGCTCATGGCGGCGATCATTGCCAGGGTCTGCGGGCGCCGGGTGCGGGCATAGCCGGCCAACAGGCGTTGCCCACCGGGGTCCTGCCCCTCCCAGAAAGCCGTGATCACCCGCTCGGTCAGATCCGTGGCATCCTGCAGCCCCAGGTTCAGGCCCTGGCCGGCCAGGGGGTTGATGACGTGGGCGGCATCGCCCACCAGTGCCAGTCGCGGGCGCACATAGCGCTCGGCGTGGCGCCCCCGGATGGGGAAGCTGGCGCGCCCGAGCACCGCCTCCAGGCCTCCCAGCCGCTCGGGGAATGCCTCCTCGATGGCGTGGCGCAGGGCGTCGTCGTCCAATGCCTCGCGCTCGGCGGTGTCCTCCGGGCTGCCATACCAGACCAGCGAGGCGTGGTGGCCGGGCAGCGGCAGCATGGCCTGGGGCCCGTCGGGGGTGAAACGCTGCCAGCTGATGTCCTGTTGCGGCAGGCAAGTGCGCACATTGATAATCAGCGCCCGCAGGCCGTAATCTTCGTCGCGGGTGGCGATGCCGGCCAGCTCGCGGACCCGCGAGCCGGCCCCGTCGGCGCCTACCACCAGCCGGGCGGCCAGCAGCTGGCCGTTATCCAGCTCCAGGAGCGTGCGATGGCTGCCCGGCAGCCAGGCGACCGGCCCGGTATGGCAGTGGGTCGTCACATCGGGCAGTTCGGCGAGCCGCTGCCAGAGTGCGCGGCGGATCACTCGGTTCTCGACGAAGTGGCCGAAGTCTGGCAGTTTAAGCGCGCCGGCGCTGAAGCGAACATGGTGCCGCTCGGTCTCGTCGCTGGCTTCGATGTGGCGAAACGGGCAGCGGCGTGCCTCGGGAATGTATGGCCAGGCGCCGACGTCCTCCAGCAGTTGCTGTGAGGCCAGGTTCAGTGACGAGATACGCAAGTCGAAGGGGGCATCGTCGGCAATCGCCGCGGGTGGCTCGCCGCCTTCCACCAGGGCCACCGCCATGCCGGCCTGACCCAGTGCCGCCGCCACGGCCGCGCCGACCATGCCGCCGCCCACGATGATCGCGTCCAGGGTGTCGTCCATCCACGTTCCTCCTTGGTTGATACCTGCAAGACAGCAGCGCCCCTCGTGAGTGCCGTTCGGAGCCACCGGCCATCGGCGGAAGCGGTGTTGATGAAGCTGTCATCAAAGTGTCACATAGTGGCGTTAGGTTGCGCGCCATGACACGGAAATGTCATCGGACCGTCACGAAGGATCTTCCACCAACACGGCAGACCGCTCATGTCGAACCTCGGACCTTCACCTGAACGTCCCGCCCTCTCCCGAGAGGTGCCCCGAGAAGTGCCCGCCTGGCTGCGGGGGATCTACGCCGGCCTGTGCCTTTACCTGTTTCTGGCTGCCCTCAACGTGCTGGGCGCCGGCCTGGGCACCTTCGGTGGCGACAGCGACCTGCTGACCCGTGCCTTCGCCTACGGCGAGAACCCCTTCATCGCCTTGATGGCCGGCGTGCTGGTCACCATGACCGTGCAGAGCTCGTCATTCACCTCGGCGCTGATCGTCACCCTGGTGGCGAGCGGCGAGATGACCCTGGGCACCGCCGTGTTCGCCATCATGGGCGCCAACATCGGCACCGCGGTGACCGGGGTGATCGTGGCCCTGGCCAACGTGCGCATCAAGCGTAACTTCCGCCGCTCCTTCACCGCGGCCATGATGCACGACTTCTTCAATATCCTCACCGTGATGGTGGTCTTTCCCCTGGAGTGGCTGACAGGGATGTTTCACGAGGGCGGTCGCGGTATCTTCACCCGCCTGGCTGCCTGGCTGGCCGAACTGATCGGCCTGGAAGAAGTGGCGCGACCCAACAGTCCCATCAAGGTGGTCACCGCGCCGGTGGTGGATGCCTGCAACTGGCTGGGTGCGGCCCTGATGCCGAGCACCGCCGCGGCGGGGCTCTTCGTGGCGGGTCTAGGCATGGCGCTGATGTTCGTGGCGCTGGTGTTCATGGTGCAGAACCTGCGCGGCGCCCTCCTGCGCCATATGGATGGCCTGTTCCGCACCTACTTCTTCCGCACCGACGCCCGGGCCTATGGCGTCGGGGTGATCTCCACGGTGCTGGTGCAGTCCAGCACCATCACCAGCAGCCTGATGGTGCCGCTGGCCGGCGCCGGGGTGGTGCGCCTGCGCCGGGTGCTGCCCTTCATGATGGGCGCCAACCTGGGCACCACCGTGACCAGCGTGCTGGCCGCCACCGCCAACCCGGTCGCGGCGGCGATGACGGTGGCGCTGTTCCATGTCATCTTCAATCTGACCGGCACCGCCATCTGGTGGCCGCTGCGCATCATTCCGCTACGCATCGCCACCTGGTATGGCCGACTGGCCGGCAGGCAGATCCGCTACGCCTTCCTGTTCCTGATCGGCGTATTTCTGGTGGTGCCGCTGCTCGGCATCACCGCCACCGAACTGTTCATGCGCCTGCGCTGAGCGCGGCCAACCGGGAGGTTCCCCATGTTTCGACAGCTCTATAGCGCCCTCACCGCCGAGAACAGCATCGATCAGGCCTACGAAGATCTGACCCGGATGCTCGAGCACGGCGGCTGGATGTTTTCCCGTGCCAACGAGGTGCTCTACAGCACGGTGCCCGCCGAGGAAGTGCGCGGGCCCCTCTACGAGCGCGACCGCGCCGTGAACGAACTCGAGCGCTCCATCCGGCGCAAGGTGCTGCGCTATCTCACCATCAACCCCGGCCATGATGTGGCCATCTGCCTGGCGCTGATGAGCGTGGCCAAGGATGCCGAGCGCATCGGCGACTACTGCAAGAACGTCTTCGAGGTGGGGGCCTTCTACAGCGAGGGCTTCCATGTGCCGCGCTACCAGCAGCCCCTGGACAAGATGTCCGAGGACCTGAACGGTCTGTTCCACCAGCTGGTCGACGCCACTCGCGACTCCGACGAGGAGAAGGCTCACCGGGTGATTACGGCCACCCGCGAGATCCGCGGGAACTGCGACGACCTGATCGAGGCCCTGCTGCGCGAGGAGCGAACCATCGAGTTCCACGAGGCGGTGGCCTACTCGCTGCTGGCCCGTCACTACAAGCGGGTCGCCTCGCATCTGGCCAACATCGCCACCGCGGTGACCGGCCGCCTGGAGGACCTGGACTTCCCCAGCGACGCCGACGACCGCGCCTTGGACTAGAAAGCGTCGGACTAGAACGCCTCGGTATCCACCTCGGCCCGCAGCGATTCGCCGTAGCGTTCGCCGGCGATGCGTTCCGGGGTGAAGAGGGCGTCCAGGCGCGCCACGCTGTCGGGCTCGAGGTGCACCTCAGCGGCGGCCAGATTCTCGCGCATGTGGGCAAGGGAGCGGGTGCCGGGAATGGGCAGGATGTCGTCGCCCTTGGCGCGTAGCCAGGCCAGCGCGAGCTGACCGCTGGTGAGCTCCAGCTCACTGGCCATGGCGTCCAACTCGGCCAACACGCCCAGGTTGTGCGGCAGGTTCTCAGCGCTGAAGCGCGGCATGCCAAGGCGCACATCGCCCTCTTCCAGGGTCGAGGCATCGGTGACGGCACCGGCCAGGAAGCCGCGGCCCAGCGGGCTGAAGGCCACCAGCAAGGTGTCCGCCTCGCGGCAGGCCTCGATCACCGCGATCTCCGGGTTGCGGGTCCACAGCGAGTACTCCGACTGGACGGCGGCGATGGGGTGCTCGGTCCGGGCTCGGCGCAGGGTGGCCGCTGAGACCTCGGAAAGCCCGATGGCACCGATCTTGCCCTCCGCCACCAGCCGGCCCAGTTCACCCACGCTCTCCTCGATGGCCACCTCCTTGTCCCAGCGGTGCAGGTAGTAGAGATCCAGGTGGTCGGCCTGCAGGCGCGCCAGGCTCGCCTCGCACTGGCGGCGCAGCGTCGCGGGGCGCCCGTCGATCACCTTCCTGCCCTGCTCGGGATCGAAGGCCATGCCGCACTTGCTGGCCAGCAGGATCTCGTCGCGCCTGGCCGCCAGGGCCTTGCCCACCCGCCGCTCATTAGCGGTGGCACCGTAGAGGGTAGCGGTATCGAAATGGCGATAGCCCATGTCGAAGGCAGCATCCAGGGCGCGCAGCGCCTCGGCTTCGGGTAACGGGCTGCCATAGCCGTGGGAGAGATTCATGCAACCCAGGCCGATGGCGGGCGAGCCCACGGCCTGCAGACGGGAGGAGAGCGTCATGATGGAGTTCCCTTCGGTTTTATCGATTTTATAAGTCAATGTCACCAAAGAATAACAGCCGCCCATCGGACTCGGCCATCACGCTGCGGGTATGCTGTGTACCGTGACACCGACGCCGTGGCAGGGGCACGCGGCCGACCAGGCGGCGCGTCCCGGCGACACCCCTATGGACTCAGGAGCGCCAGGTCAGCCCATGTCCTCGTTACCCTCATCCGACGTGTCTTCTCATCGCGTTCTCTCCCCGCGCTATCGGGTACTGCTCGCCGGGGTGTTCAGCCAGCTCCTCTGCATCGGGGTGGCGCGCTTCGCCTACACGCCGCTGCTGCCGGTGATGCAGCAGCAGACCTGGCTGAGCGATGCCCAGGGTGGCTGGCTGGCCGCCCTCAACTACGCCGGCTACATGCTCGGCGCGGTGCTGGTAGCCTCCATCCGCAGCATTCACCTGAAGGACACCCTCTACCGGCTCACCCTGGTGCTGGCGGTGTTCTCTACCGCTGGCATGGCCCTGGCCGACAGCTTCTGGCTGTGGGCGGGCATGCGCTTCGTGGCCGGTTTCTCCAGCAGCGGCGCCATGCTGCTGGCCTCGGGGCTGATCCTGCATTGGTTGATTACCCATCACCAACGCGGGGAGCTGGGCATCCATTTCGCCGGGGTGGGGCTGGGGATGCTGGTGGCCGCCCTGGCGGTGGAGCTGATGCTGCGCCTGGCCCTCGACTGGCAGGCTCAGTGGTGGGGCTTTACGCTGCTGGCCGCGGCGCTGCTGGTGCCGGCCTGGCGCTGGCTGCCGCGGCCGGTGAAGCCGGTAGCGGGCGGCCCCGGTAGTGCCCCGCGCGAGGCCATGCCACCGACCCGCACCTTTATGCGGCTGATGCTCGCCGCCTACTTCTGCGCCGGCTATGGCTATGTGATCAGCGCCACTTTCATCGTCACCATCGTCGAGCGCGAGCCGCTGCTGGCCGGCGCCGGCAACTGGACCTTCGCCCTGGTAGGGCTGGCCGCCGCCCCCGCGGTGATGCTGTGGGACCTGATCGCCCGGCGCATCGGCTACCTGGGTGCGCTGATCAGTGCCATGGCCCTGCAGGTGGTGGGCATCGTGCTGCCGGCCCTGACCCAGAGCCTTGCCGGCCTGCTGGTCAGTGCCGTGCTCTACGGGGGCACCTTCCTGGGCTGCGTGAGCCTGGTGCTGACCATGGCCGGCCGGCTCTACCCGCAGAGCCCGGCGCGCCTGATGGGGCGCATGACCCTGGCCTACGGCGTGGCGCAGATCGTCGCCCCGGCACTCACCGGCATGCTCGCCGAGGCTTCCGGCCACTACGACACCGGCCTGTGGCTGGCCGGCGGCTTCGTGGCCCTGGGGGCACTGCTGCTGGTCTGGCTGCGCGCGGTGGATCACACCGCCCGGCGGCTGGATGCCGAGGCCAGGGCTTTAAGGGCCTGACCTGGCGTCAGCTGCCGCCCTGGGGTTCTTCCACCGGCGGCTGCAGATAGCGGAACATGAAGGACAGCGCCGGCCCGATGCTGGCCCGCCATACCCGCCAGGTATGGCCGCCGGACAACACCTCCAGCGGCACCTGCCCCGGCTGGTGGCTTTCCAGCGCCGCCTGCAGCCGGCGGGCGTGGTCCACGGCATCGAAGACGTCGCTGTTGCCGGCACTCAGATATAGCGGCACCACGAAGCCCTGGTCGAGGTAGCTGTCGAGATGAGCGGTATAGTTGAGCCGCTGCCAGAGGTCGGCGTCGAAGCGGTTGTCCGGGGTCAGGAAGGCGGCATGGTCCCGGGCAGAGGAGTTGGCCGGTGGCAGTGGGTAGTAGCTGGCCGGGCTCAAGGCGGCGGCGGCGGCGAACAGTTCGGGCCGCTCCAGGACGAAGTTGACGGTACCGTAGCCGCCGGCGGAGAGCCCGGCAATGCCTCGCCATTCGCGCTTTGGCACCACCCGCCATACGTCCTCCACATGGGGTAGAAGGTCCTCCAGGAAGGCGGTGCGAGCCGGTTCGTTGTGGCCATCGACCCACCAACTCTGGCTGCCCGGCATCACGATCACCGTCGGTGGGATATGCCCCTGGCGGATCATGCGGTCGGCGATCTCCTTGAGTGCCCCGCGGGTCACCCAGTCGCGGTCGCTGCCGAAGGAACCGTGCAGCAGGTAGACCACCGGGTAGTCGAGCGCGGAGTCGTGATACCCCTCGGGCAGGTAGAGGGTATAGGGGTAGTCCCGCTCCAGCACCTCGGAGTGGAAGCGGTGGTGGGATACCTGGCTGGCCAGTGCCTGGCCGACCAGCAGCAGAAGCATCAGGATCGTCAGCGTGCAGCGTCTGGCTGGCGCCATATCTGGCCCTCCCCGAGCGCGTTTGGGTTGCCGGTTTCCGATGAACGGAATTCATGCCAATCGTCGCGGTCGGACAACTGGGCCGGCAGAGGCGTTCAACTCACGCGAGGAACAGGGAACCGACACATGCAACGCATCGAGGAAATCTACTGGCTGCGCGCCTATGGCTGCCTGGCCGTCTTCAGCTTCCACCTCCTCGATCACCTCAACCGTCGCGTCGATACCCTGGCAACCGACCTTGCCCGCATCCCCACGGTGCTCGGTACCCCGATCTTCATCTTCATCTCGATCTTTCTGTTCTCGATGCGCTACGGACGCGACATCCCCCAGGGGTTTCTGGGCAGCCGGGTGAAGTATGTGATGGTGCCCTATCTGGTGTACGGCCTGGCGTACTCGTTGGCAGAATTTCTGCGCCTGAGGGCCGTCAATGCCGATGCCGGCCTGGTGGAGACCCTGCGCGAATACCTGGTTTATGCCGGCTGGCACGGCTACTTCCTGATCATCGCCGCCCAGTTCTACGCCGTCTACTGGCTCTATGGCCGCTTTCACCTCGAACGCTGGCTGCCTTCCACGCCCTGGCTGGTGATCGGCAGCCTAATCAGCATGGGCTGGTGGGGCTACTGGCAATGGAGCAGCGAACTGCCGCCGGGCTACCTGCACTGGATCGCACCGCTCGGCTGGCTCTACCTGTTCTTCCTGGCGCTGGTGCTGGTGCGCCACTACCACGACCGCCCCTCGGCACGTCCGGCCTGGCTGCTGGCGCTGGCCCGCCCGCGCTGGCTTGCCGCTCTGGTCGGCCTGGTGGCGCTGCTCTCGCTGCCTGGCTGGATCGAGTACTCCTCCAAGGAGGTGTGGGTAGTGCCACTGTTCCTGCTCTTCACCCTGTGGGTGATGGGACGCCTGCGCGGCCGCCCGGCACCGCCGCTGGTGCGACGCCTCAACGAGTTCTCCTTCGGCATCTACCTGGCCCATCCGATGTTCTTCAATCTGGTGGATGCGCTGGACCCTGGCCAGCGCCTGCCGCTTCTGCTTTACGTGCTGGCCCTGGCCGGGGTCGGCATGGCTGGCTCTATTGCCTGGAACCAGGCCGTCAACCGCCTGGAGTGGGGCGGGCTGCTGTTCGGCAAGCGCCTGCGAGTGGCCTGAAACCCGATGATTCATCTTGTTACCAGCGCTTACCCGAAAGTTCTGAACGCGAGCCGGGGGCTATCGTCACAGGGGGGCACACACACGTAACGCCCCTTGGAGGGGTGATTCGCTGGAGGTATCAATGCAACGGATGACTGCCCTTTTCTCAGCCGCCCTGCTCAGCGCCGGCCTGATGACAGCCACTGCCCATGCCCAGCAGGACCCGGCGGCCGCCCCCGAGCAGCCCCAGGCAGCGGCACCGTCGATGGACTTTTCCGATGAGCAGCTTCAGCAGTTTGCGGATGCATCCGAAGAGATCGTCGTGATCTCCCAAGAGTATACCGAGCGCCTGCACTCTGCCGAGGATGAGGCTGCCCAGCAGGAAGTGCAGATGGAAGCTAACGACAAGATGGTCGAGGTGGTCGAGGATAGCGGCCTCGACGTGGATACCTTCAACGCCATCGGCCAGGCCGTTCAGCAGGATCCCGAGCTGATGCAGCGCGTTCAGGAGAAGGCCGAATCTTGAGGCTGGCTATCAGGAGCGAAGCATGATGACGAAGCAACTGATCAAGAAGGCAGGTGTGCTGAGTGTCTCGCTCGGCCTGCTGGCCAGCCCGCTGGCCTTCGCCGATATGCATGAGCCGGCGGTAGATGAGCAAGACGCCGGCGATCCGATGGCCACTCAGCCGGCAGATTCGGCAGATCAGCCCGTTGACCCGGCCGTGGACCCCGACCTCGATATCACGGCGGATCCGGGGACTGCGGCTGAGCCCGGCACCCCCGCCGATGAGCCTGGCTTTGGCAGCGGCACCGAGCCGATGCCCAGCGGCGAAGGTGCCGCCCAGCCCGATGATGATAGCGAGTGGGAGATATCCGATGATGAGTCGTCGCTGAGCAACGAGTAGGGCAAAAGCCCGTCTTTTTCATGGTGTTCCCTTGCGCGGCTGGCCAATGTCCCCTTTCCCCTCGACATGTTAGGTCAGCCCGCGTCTTTCGCCCCCGCTTCTGCGGGGGTTTTTTGTGGTTAAAGGCATGCCGGCGTGAAAGAGGCGAACTGACCAGTGGGAGCGCAATTCATTGCGCGAATGGCGCCCCGAAAAGAGCCCCTGCTAGGTCGATTCGTAGCTGATTAGATCGACCTCCGCGGCCTCCATGCGTAGGGGAACCAGCGCCTGATATGCCGCCGAACCGTGCCACTGCATAATGGCTTCGTGGTCGGGAAAACGAATCACCACCGTGTTCGTATGAGCGTGCTCGCCGCCGAGCACTGCCGCTCGCTTGCCTCGGAATATCAGCTCTGCTCCCCATTCCGCGAGCGTCGCCGGTACCCGGTTGCAGTACTCTTCCCACTTCGCCGGATCCTTTACCGTGATGTGGCCGATGATGTATCCCGCCATGGTGTGATGGCCTCGGTTGGTGGGTGAAGCCCCTCGCCATCTAGCCCGCCTGGGGCGGGACACGCTTTTGTCACGCGCTTTTGATCAGCGTGCCGTTGGATGGCCAGCAGGTCGATGAGCGTGCCGAAGGCGGTGCGCAACTGGCGGCCAATCAGCAGCCAGTCCCGGCTGAGGCTGAGCACTTGACTGTGGGAGCTTGGCTTTGCCCGGCGAATGGCGCCGAAGGCGCCCCGGCGGTGTTGCTTGCTGTTCGGACGCGTACTATTCGAAACCTTTTAGCTGGCATTGTCGATCCGCCACACCTGCCTGAGCCGGCCGACAGTGTGCGACCACTTGGGCGTGGTCGGCTTGCAGACGGTGTTCTGGTTGCCGAACAGGCCCACCTCGCTGAAGGCGTCCTCACGGCTGACGGTGTGCAGCCAGCGCACCGGGACCAGGTACTCGGCCTCGTCGTCATCCTTGGCAGAGTCGATCTGTGGGTAGCCTTCGATCAGCGTCATCTCCGGCAGGGACCTCGGTCCCTCCGGGGTGGCGAAGCGGTATTCGTCGGCGCGGCAGCGCTCGCCGATTACCTCGCCGACGCCTACATAGCCGGTCTTGGGGATGTTGACCCAGACGCGATCGCCCTCCGACAGCATGGCGAGCGTCTTGGAGTACCAGGCCGCACCACCGCCGCAGATGAAGCCAAGGCGACGGGCATCCTCCCAGGGGTAGTCGGGGCCGAAAGAGGCGTAGAACTCGCCGTTCCAGGGTTCCTTCTTCGCCTTGCGGGCAACGGGCTGGCTGGGCTCGTCCGGGTCGATCATCCAGGCGCGGCTGAGGTAGCGGTTGCCGCCATCCTCGAAGGCGGCGAAGAACATGGCGTTGATCGACAGCTGGGCGTGCTGGTTGAGGTAGGTGATGATGCGCTCGCTGCTGGCATCGAGCCGGGTGGCGACCACTACCAGTTGGTGGCTCTCGTTGAGCGTCACGCTATCCAGCGGGACGCCGAACTTGGCCTCGAAGGCCTCGTCCAAGGTGGCGTGGGGCCTGCCGTAGCGCTCGGCGAACGCCTGGTAGATGTCGATCAGCTGGTAGTCCGCCAGGGTGACCACCCAGGAGGCGTAGTCGATGGCTTGGGCCACCACGTCCCTCGGGGTCTTGTCGCGCTTGAGCTCGATGATGATCACCGTGCCGTTGGCGTCGATAGCGAGCAGGTCAACCAGCTTGTCGAAGGCGGTGCGCACCTGGCGGCCGACCAGCAGCCAGTCCCGATTGAGGATCGCGACATCCTGCATGATCTGCTCTTCCAGCAGTCCCTCGTCGGCCAGCCCCGCGGCGCGCAGCTTCCGAGGCGGCTCGCCCGCGCTGTCCGCCAGCTTCCAGATGCCCTGTTCGATGGCCATGATCGTTTCCTTATTCTCAATGGCTATATATATTTCTTTGCTGGAGCCCTCGGTGCTCTCTACGATACTTCTCAACACGGCCCTGATCGGTGGATCCGCTCTGCGGTGAAGCTGCTGAGGGGTTTTTTAATGCCCGCTCGTTAGTTGCTCTGGTCATTCCCACTGTTCCCACCCGTCGATGACGCCCATGCCATGCAGATCGAGCCCGACATGGGCGAGGTCGGGAAACGCCTGCAGCAAGTGCTTGAGACGCTGCCACCAGCTTGAGCTGGGGTTGATGGTGGTCAGCAGGTGCTGGATCACGCACAGCAGGACGAAGACGCGAGCCAGCACGTGCTCCTGGCCAGGCTGCCAGGCGCTCTCGAAGAGAGGCACGTCCCCACTGTCCGGTTTTCTGGGCTGATCCACCATGTTGCGGTTCCACAGCCGGCTATGGTGGGCACAGACGTTGCGGGGGTAATTGAGGCTGCGCAGCCAGGAGGCGAGCACTCGACCATCACGAATGCCGTAGCGGGCGGAAATTCGATCCTGGTCGTCCTGGCGCATCCCGTCGTAGAGCGTAGATAGGGTGCCGAAGTCCCACACTTCGCAGGCGATCCAGATGGGCAGCGGCAGCCCATACTTCTCCTTGTTATGGCGAATGAACTCCTCCTTGGAGCGGTTGATCATCACCGCCTGCTTCGGTAGCCATGCCTGGTGATCGGTAATGCCGGTCTTTTGATTGACCTCCTGGGCGAAGGCCTCGAAGAGCTGGCCAGGGTCCAGATAGGAGAAAGGGCCATACTCGCCGAGGGTGTGGGAGATATCGACCCGGAATGCCACCTCAATTCTCTCCAGGGCGTCCATCACCAGTAGACGCAGTTGCTTGACGAAGACATAGAGCGCGACGGCATCTTTGAAGGTGGCGCTAGGCGTGAAATCATCCAGCGCGATACGTTCGACGCGGCCATTCCTGGCCTTCTTTCCCGTTCGTCTGCGGGGCCAGCTCGGCGACCGAGACGCCGCGCTCGTTGGCCTTGAGGATGCCGATGATCTGCTC
>CAYWBG010000045.1:0-15441 GCA_964456005.1 uncultured Halomonas sp. | reverse complement strand
CCGTGCGTTCGCTGGCCGAGATCGGCGACGCCCTGAAGGAAGTGACCGGCTGGTAGGTCGAGCGCTCTTCGCACTCTGTAAGAATGGAAAGGGCACCTCAGGGTGCCCTTTCTGCTTTTTGGCTCCTTTTTGGCTGAGACGCTAGGCTTCCAGGTCCATACCGACGATCCGGAGATGTACCATGGCCAGGGTTCCCGCTGCCTACCGCGCCACGCAAGGTTCCATTCTCGACGTAGATCGCAACTTCTATGCCCGAATGCGGGCGCCGGAAGCGCGTGTGCGCGTCGATCAGAGGGTCGTGCCGATTCGCGAGGGGCTGGCCTGGGAGGTGCCCGCCGGCCATGTGCTGCGGCTCTCCACTCTGGAGGGGCCTCAGGTGGGGGATCTCAATCTCTGGCACCGGCATAATCCGCGGGAGCGCTTCTGGGCCTCACGTACTCGCCAGCTGCAACGCGCTCATGTCTCGACCTTCGATCGGCTGTGGTCGACCTTGCCCTATCTGCGGCCGATGGCGACCATTATCGACGACACCCTGGCAGATTACGGTATGGACGCCGAAGGCGGCAGGGTCCATGACTTGCTGGGCACTCGCTGCGACCCCTATGTCAACAAATTGCTCACCGGCGAGGACTTCGACCATCACTGTCATTCCAATCTAGTGCGCGCGGTGGCGCCGTTCGGGCTTACCGAGTTCGATGTGCATGATGTTCTTAACGTCTTCCAGTGCACCGGACTCAACGACGATGACCAGTACTTCATGAAGGCCTGTCCGGCCCGCGAAGGCGATTGCATCGAGTTCTTTGCCGAGATCGATCTGCTGTGTGCGCTCTCCTGCTGCCCCGGGGGCGATCTGTCGGTGGACCTGTGGGGTCCTGACGCCCGCGACCCGCTGAGCACCTGTCAGCCGATCGGCGCCGAGGTGTTCCGTCTCGATCCCGCCCTGCTCGAGGGCTGGCGGTCCCCGGAGTATGCCCCCTATCAGGGCGGCCATGGCCTGCGTGGTCCGGTCATCGACTGGACGAAGGAGAAACGTCGGCGCGGTTTTTGAACCCTCCCTGTTCCAGCAGCATTGTCGACGGCCCGCCATCCGGCGGGTCTTTTTTGCCTGTAAATTGACTATTTGCCCGATAAGCCTATTATACCCATCCATATGGATGGCGCATGGATTCCAAATGATTCCCAAGTGGATGTCTGAGCGCGATGCCCTTTCTTTGGCCAACGAGGTAACGCGTATGAGCGTGCATGAACTGCGTCGCAAGAGCGGCGACTCCAGCGAGAAGATCACTATCAACCTCGGGGTCGTCGACCTGGGGCAGATCGATCTGCTGGTTCAGGAAGGGTTCTATTCCAATCGTACCGACCTGATCCGCACGGCCATCCGTAACCAGTTGGCGACCCATGCGGAAGTCGTCAGAGAGACCGTGGCGCGCAAGACGTTCGTGCTGGGCCTCCAGGACTACAGCCGCAGTGATCTCGAGGCACTGCAGGCCGCTGGAGAGGTGCTGCAGATCCAGGTGCTGGGTCTGGCCCGCATTGCCGACGACGTATCACCAGAGCTCGCCCGCGCCACCATCGAATCGGTGGTCGTGCTGGGCGCTCTGCATGCCAGCGCGGCGGTCAAGGCGGCGCTGGCGGATAGAATCCACTGAATGACTGAATAAGGCCAATGACAATGATTGACGCGCAACGAATGGAAGAAGCCACGCGGCTCACCCGCGCTGGCAAGCTGCATGAGGCCATGGCCATCCTCCAGGGCGCCATGCCCGATGCGAGGGGCGATGCGAGGGGCGTGCAAACGCCCGATAACGCCTACTGTGCGGGCGATATCGTCGAGGGAACCTGCGAGGTCATCGACGAGGAGGCCTCGGCGTCGAAGCCGGCATTTGATGAACCGTGCTCGCACCGGATGGGTGGTCCGTCCGCAGGGGCGGCGGTATCCTCGCCGTTTGGCCATGCTCGACAGGCGCCCACCGGAACAATTTCCGGCAGTGATATCGGGCTGTCCTCTGCCTGGCGCGACAAGTGGCGCCGGATGCGTGAGTCCATGGCGCAGCCCGAGCAGGCACGTGAGATCAATGAGTCAGCAGAGCCAGGCGCGTTTACCGCTGGCAGGTTTGCTCATCATGCTGGTACGCGCGATTACAAGCTGTATGTCCCTAGCGGCTATCACGGTCAGGCGCTGCCGCTGGTCGTCATGCTGCATGGCTGTACGCAGGATCCCGATGACTTCGCCGCCGGAACCAACATGAACCGGCTGGCCGAAGAGCAGCTGTGTTGCGTGCTCTATCCGGCCCAGCCGATGACCGCTAACAGCTCGAAGTGCTGGAACTGGTTCAAGGCCGAAGACCAGCAGCGCGAGGGAGGGGAGCCGGCGATCCTTGCCGGCATGACCCGGCAGGTCATCGATACCTACGAACTCGATGCAAGCCGGGTCTACGTTGCAGGGCTATCGGCCGGTGGCGCCATGGCAACGACACTGGCGATGACTTATCCGGATCTGTTTGCAGCGGTGGGCGTGCACTCAGGGCTGCCTCATGGCGTGGCCAAGAGTCTCCCCGATGCCTTGGGGGCGATGCAGGGTGGCACGGGTCCCCTCGGCGGGAAGTCGCAAGCTGCCGGGTGGTCGTCGGAGGTGCCTGCCATCATCTTTCATGGCGACCGCGACACGACCGTGCACCCCAGCAATGCCGATCGCGTTGCCGCTCAGTACGCCGCTTCGCGCCGAACTGGCGAGACGGCAGGCGAGCGTGAGGGAGTCGCCAGGGTGACGAAGGAGCAGGGGAAGGTGGCCAATGGTCATGCCTATACGCGTACCACGCATCACGATGCCAAGGGCGAGCCGCGTCTGGAGCATTGGCGGGTACAGGGCGCGGGTCACGCCTGGTCGGGAGGGAGTGCCCATGGCAGCTATGTCGATCCCAAGGGGCCGGACGCTACCCAGGAAATGCTGCGTTTCTTCTCTCACCATCAGCAGGGCGAACGCGGGGTAAGCTGAGGCGCCTCTAGCATCGCCATAACCCGCGGGTTCGCTTCTGGGCGTCGCGAATCCCTGGCCCATGTGTCGACGTTCGGTCGCTTCAACTACCGAAGAGGCACTGACATTCGCGCTGGCGAGATTCACCGCACCCGCCGACAGGCCGATAGCAGAAACAGCGTGACCCGGGCCGTGGCGCAAGGGTCCCCGTCCTGCTGGAGCCGGCGGTGGCGGCGCTCATCGGGCAGCGATCAGGCAGCGGTCGCGTCCGCTACGTTTCGCCTCCAGCAAGGCTTGGTCGGCGCGCTGAAGCGTGGTGAGATGTGGCTCGCCGACGCGGTGCTCGCTGATGCCAGCGCTAAGTGTCACCGAGAGCTTCTCCTCCAAGCTGATGATCGTGACGGCGGACACACGGTCTCTCAGTCGCTCGACGATCGTGCAAGCCTCTTCGAGTCGAGTCTCCGCGAGGAGCAGGATGAACTCCTCGCCACCCCAGCGCCCACAAAGGTCGGTCTCGCGGAGAACCTCGCGCATGGAGTCCGCGATGGCTACCAGCAGCCGGTCGCCGACGTCATGACCATGGCGGTCGTTGATGATCTTGAAACGATCGATGTCCAGCAGTGCCAGTGTATAGTGCCGCCCGGCGTCCTCGAGCTGGTGAAGGCGCTCGTCGATCAATCGACGGTTGGCCAAGCTGGTCAGCGGGTCATGGGTAGAAGCCTGTTGAAGCGCCCGGTTGCGCTCACGCATCATCGCTTGGTAACCGTCCGAGATGCGTGAGAGCTTCTGCTGGCGACGCAGACTCTTTTCGTAGCGCTTCTGGGTCACCTGGCGCGCCTCCAGGGCCAGTTGCTGGTAGCGGTCGGAGATGCTGATGAGGCGCTCCAGTTGCTGTTGCTGACTGCGGTAGCGTTCATCGAGGGCCTTGAGAGCCTCGTGGAGCGGGTGTTGCGCATGGGCCGGATCCGCTAAGAGGGTGGTGACCCGCTCCAGCAGCGCCTGCTCGTCCCGGCGATTCATGCTGGCGTCGCCGTTGGAGTGATGGCGAAGGGATAGCTGCAGTCCTCGCGGAACTCATCGGCCAGTTCGGCAATGCGCTCATTGCGCGCGTCGTAGTGCCATTCCACGGCGACCTCTCGACCCTCGCCGTGGGCCTCTTCCAACAGGTCGAATATGTCCATCATCGCCTTTACCGAACTGGTGTTGAGGTAGACAAGCTTCAGGGAGAGGTGCAGCGGTCGCGCCTCGTTGTCCAGGAAGCTACGCACCCAGTCGATCACTTGGTCGAAGAGTTCGTAGGAGTTCTCGGGGTAGGAGTCACCCTGCATGGATAGCCGTCCAGCCTGCCAGCTGCTCTGGATGGCCGGCGTTGATTGGCTGCCGGGAATGTCGAGGTCGCGAGTCATGGTGATCATGTTACCCATCAGATGGTAGCCGTCAGGCTAAAGAAACCTTGCCCGTCGGGCAACGCCTGCAGTGAGGCCCGCAAGGGACGAGAGGACTTGCGGGCCATGTCCAGCAGCCCGAGACCGGCGCCGCTCTCGCGCTCGGCATCTCGCGGTTGGCGCAACTGCTGCTTATAGGCGGCCTTCAGCTCGACGCGATTCAGCGGGCCCAACGCCTCGATCATGCGCACCAGGCGCTCGCCATCAGCGGCCTCAACCAGATTGCCCGCCGAGACCAGGTAGCGCCCTTCGGGGTCCTGGGCCACGGCTACCGTGGCCGAGGCCTGAGTCTCGTCATAGCCCTGGCAGAGGGCGTAGTGTCGGATGTTCTGGGTCATCTCGATGTAAACGGCGAAGACGTCCATGGCCGCCGAAGGCGTCGCCTGCTGGGTGTTCAGGTAGTTGCGCAGCGCCTTGCCGATCTCCTCTATCAGGCTGCGCGAGATGGGGCCGTTGAAGCACAGCATGATGCGGTCGCGCAGGTAGCTTTCCCGCATGCTTAGCAGATCCATGGGTCCTCCTCAGCGGGTGCCTCGCGCATCCGCGGGTGGTAGGGGGGGAGTGTTGTCGGGTGCATGAGGCTCCAAACTGAAGGCGAGCAAAGTGATGTCGTCGCGCTGGGGGAGGTCCCCTTGGTGATTACGCAAGGCCTCCTCGTAGGCCGCCATCTGCTCCTCCAGCGGCCGGCCGGCCTGAGCCAGCAGCAGCGCGCGGTAACGACGGTTGCCAAAGCCGAAGCCGTCGCTGCCGCCGGCTTGGTCGAGGAAACCGTCACTGCATAGGGTGTAGGTCCAGCCGGCGCGCAGTGGCATTACTCTGTTCTCGTAGTGGGCGGGCCGGCGATGGCCCAGGGCGCGGCGGTGGCCGGACACTGTTTCCAGGCGCTCGCCGTCGCTGGCGTGCAGGTCGATCTTGGCCCCGGCGTAGGTCAGGGTCCCGGCGGTCGGGTCGACCCAGGCCAGGCCGATGTCCATGCTGGTGGCGATGGAGGCAGGCAACTGGTCCTGAGGCAGCAACGTGCGGCCTTGGTAGTCGATTTCGCTGAGCAAGGCCGCGGGGTCGTCGGCGCCCTCCTGAGCGAGGGCGTGGTCGATGATGGCCCGGGCGAGCATGGTCATCAGGGCTCCTGGTATGCCGTGGCCGGCGCAGTCAACGATGCCCAGCAGATAGCCGCGCTCGGTGGCCCGGAAGACGTAGAAGTCGCCGCCTACCACGTCACGCGGCTTCCAGAGGACCCCGTAGCGGTGTCGCAGGTGCTGCTCTAGGGCATCGTCAGGCAGGATTGCCTTCTGGATAATGCTGGCATACTGAATGGAAGCCTCGAGCTGGCGGTGTGCCGACACCATCTGCGCATGGGCCTCCTCTAATGCTTGGGTGCGTTGGCGGACCTCGTTCTCCAGGTTGCGAGTGTAGTCCTCCACCTGTCGTGCCATATGCGAGAAGGTTCGCGAGAGCTCACCGATCTCGTCCCCCCGATCAGTGGGCAGCCGGTGGTGGTATTGGCCTTCGGAGATGGCTTGGGCGGAGCACTTCAACCGCTGCAGGGGGCTGAGGATAAGGCGGTGGGTGCTATAGGCGAAGCTTGCCATAAGCAGCACCAGCAACAGGCCAAAGGCGAAGACCATTGGCCAGAACCAGCGGCGCTCAAGAAGCGGCGCGGCCTGTAGGTCCAGTGCGGTGATCAGTAGCCACTGCAGCTCCGGCAGGTAACCTACGCTCAACAGTCTTGGCTCTCCCTCCAGCTCAGCCTCAAAGGCCACCACGTTCCCGGGGCGGCGCATAGCGTCTTGCATCGCACTCCGTAGCGGTTCTTGGTCGCTTTCGGCAACCATTGCCTGAATCCGCTGGCTGCCGTTGGCTTCCAGGGGGTTGCGACCCGAGCCGAGGCCCAGGCGCGCCGTGTCGGGATGGACCTGGAGAATACCTCGGGAATCGACCAGTAGGGGTGTCATGCCAGTTGGCGTGTTGCCGAGAAAGCGCCTGATGAACTGCTGCAGGTCGATACCGCCTCCGGTCAGGCCCAGAAGGGTGCCGTTATCCATGACCTTCACATTGATCCAGACCATCGGCCGATCGCGGGCCTGGTCGGCGCTGACGTTGATGTCGTAGGTGGAACTGCTGCTCATGGTATCGAAATACCAGGCATCGTCTGGGTTCTCCGGTGACAGGCGATAGCGTGGTTCTGAACCGTTGTCGCGGGAACCATCCCCGAGGTAGTAGTCACCAGAGGCGTGGTCGACGATGAAGTAGGAGCGGCTGGCGAAGTGCTGACGGAAGCCCTCGGCCTCCGCGAGGAATCGGCGTTCTCGCTCCGGATCCTCCGGCTCGCGAAGCCATTCGCGTGTCACGATGGAGTCGGCAAGGCGTCTGGAGAGGGCGAGTTCACGCGTCACGGGCGTGATGACCCGCTGCATCTGAAGCAGGGTGTACTGCTCAGCGTAGGCGCCGGCGAAATGATCGCGGACCTCGGAGACCGCCTTCCACCCGATCAACCCGGCAGGAATGAGTGATAGAAGGCAGGCCATCAGGAGGAGGCCGACCGATTTGCCACGTAGGCCGAGTCGAGCTGCCATGGTATCCGGGTCTCGTGAAGATTGTAGGCCTTACGGATCTGAGACCTTGCCATAAAGCGCCGCCGGGAGCGACGGCCGGATTCCGGCACCGTCAACGCAGCGCGGTTTGCCGATATTGCCTACAGCCAGGTTGGGTAAATCTCCTACAGGCGATAACGTCAAAGGCGACTTGCTGGCCAAGGTGCTGTAGGACAGTGCCCAAAATGGCTCGGCCCCGATGGGGTCTCCACTAGGGCCGAGTCATAGGTGTGTCTTCGTGTGGCAGAGCGTGCCGCCGTCAGTCGGTTGGGCGTCCCACCAGCGAGCGGGTCTCCTCGCGGGCTTCGGTCAGGGCTACGCGGACATGGTCGCCCAGCTTGAAGCGCTCCTCGCCCTCGATCTGGATGCGGCCTTCCTTGTCGTCGATCGCCACCTTGGTGCGGTCGCTGTGCATCAGTGGGGCCGGAATGAAGGCGGTGGCACCGTTAGCGGTCAGGCGCACGCGCATGCCGCCGCGGTTGATGGCGATGATCTCGGCGTCGAAGGCCTCCTGGGCTTCGGCGGCCGGGCCCAGATAGCGCACGTAGAGCCAGTCCTTGACGTCGCGTTCGGCCATGCGGTTCAACCGGCGGCGCTCAGTGAGCTGCTCGGTGAGCTCGAGGCTGGCCTCGGCTGGGGCCTGTTCGCCCTTGAGCACTCGCTTGATCAGGCGATGGTTGACCATGTCGCCGTACTTGCGGATCGGCGAGGTCCAGGTGGCATAGGCAGGGAGCCCCAGGCCGAAGTGCGGGCCCGGTTTTGCTGACATGTTGGTGAAGCCCTGGAAGCGGCGCAGGCGGACATCGAGCCAGGCGTCGTCGCGGCCCTCGAGCTCACGCTTGAGCTCGCGATAGCGGGGGAGCTCGGTGAGCTGCTCCCGCTCGACCTGGATGTCCTGGCTGGCCAGAAACTCCTGGGCGGCCTCCGCCTTGTCGGGCTCGAAGGCGCGGTGGACGTTGAAGATGCCGTGGCCCACGTGCTCGGCGAGCAGGTGGGCGCAGCAAGCGTTGGCCGCGATCATCGACTCCTCGATCATGCGGTTGGCGATGCGCCGCTCTTCAGTACGGATGTTCAGTACATTACCCGCCGCGTCCAGGTCGAAGACGAAGTCGGGGGTGTCCTTGAACATCAGGGCGTGCTCGGCACGCCAGGCGCTGCGGGCTTCGGTGAGGTCGCGCAGCGCCTTGAGCTGCTCGCCGATCGCCTCATCCGGGGCCCAGTCGCCCTGACCTTCCAGCCAGTCGGAGACGCGGTCATAGGCCAGCTTGGCGTGGGACATGGCGGTGGCGGCGAAGAAGCGATAATCGCCCAGACTGCCGTCGGCAAGCACCGTGAGGGTGCAGGCCAGCACCGGTCGCTCCTTGTTCTCCCACAGCGAGCAGAGGTCGTCGGCCAGCTGCTCGGGCAACATGGTGACGTTCTGCCCCGGCAGGTAGACGGTGAAGGCACGGGTACGCGCTTCCAGGTCGGCGGCGTGGCCCTCTTCGACGTAGGCGGTGGGGTCGGCGATGGCCACGCACAGGTCCCAGCCGCCATCCTCGCGAGGTGTGATGCGTAGGGCATCATCCATGTCGCGGGTCTTTTCGTCGTCGATGGTGAAGAAGGGCTCGGCGGTGAGGTCCTCGCGCGCGAGGCCTTCGTCGAGCAGCGGCCAGTCGTCGCCGGCGTCGGGGCACTCCTGCTCGAGAGCGTGTCGGGCCAGGGTGACGCGCCACGGCACGGCGGGGTCTTCGGTCTTGGCCACCAGCTCGTCGATCTGGGTGAAGAAAGCGCGATCGTCAGGCTTGAGAGGATGGCGCACCAGGCGGGCCACCACCCAGTCGCCTTCGGCGATGCTGGATTCGTCGAGACTGCTCTTGATGCGCGCCTTGAGTACGTTCTTGATCAAGGGGTGATCGGGGACCACGGCCAGACGCCCCTCGCGCTTCTGGACGCGAGCGACGAAGCGCGACAGTCCCGGCTCGAGCAGGGCATCGGGTTCGGCACTCTTCTTGTCACCCTCCTCGTGGACGACCGCTCCGACGCGATCACCGTGCAGCACCTGCTTCATGGCGGGGGGCGGCACAAAGTAGGATTCGCCCTCGTCGGTCTCTAGGAAACCGAAACCTTTTTGGGTGGCTTTGATCACCCCCTCGACGCGGGGGGTGCTGGAGCGGATCTGTTGCTTGAGCTGAGCAAGCAGGGCGTTGTTCTGCAGCATGGTCACGATCGGTGGCGGGAGTAGAGGGCCACTATACGGATTCCCTTGCTCGGCGCCAAACGCCGCTAGGCCGACGCACGGGGAATCAGCGAGTTGCATATGGGCCTCGTGCCCGCGGCGACAGGTCGGTGCGCAACGAGCTGGCGGACCAGGCATTACGGGGGCATGTTGGAACCAGGCGACGCCACAATGGACGCCGTCAGGTAAGGGGTAGGGTGGACAACTCAGCGAACCGTGATGACGCTGCATTCAGCGGCATGGGATACCTTGTGGGAGACGCTGCCGACCACAAACCCCTGCAGGTCGCTGAGACCGCGGCTACCCATGACGATGGCATCCACGCTGCGCTTTCCCGCTTCGCTGAGAATGGCGCGGGCCGGGTCGCCCCGGGCGATCACCGTTTCGACGTTGGTGGCCCCCTGTTCGCGGGCGGCCTTTTCGGCACGGGTGATGACCTGCTTGCCGGCTTCTTCGCGCTCTTCGCGGCTGGCCTCGACGGCGATGGCGCCAATGCCCCATACCAGGGTGGTCTCGTGGGCAAGCTCTTCCGGGATATGTACCAGGTGCAGGGTGCAAGTCTCTTCCTGACGGGCCAGCTGGCAGGCCACGGAGAGGGCTTTCTGGGCGTGTTCGGAGCCGTCGACGGGCACCAGGATGGTCTTGAACATAGTGAGACTTCCTTGGTCGTGTGGATGAACTAACGCTGTCTTGATCCTAGCGTCTTGGCGTCGCCCTGTCATGATCCCTGTCAGCTGCCATCGGTTTTCGCGGCATACCCGGGACATCGAGTGCCGTGAGGGAGAATATCGGTCAACAGTGCCCGGCAATGTTCAAGGTTTCCGGGATCTCGCTTCCTGGCTCTCGAGCCGACGCATCTGTTGCCACAACTCGCTGCGCAGATCACTCATTCGGGGGGCCTCCTGCACTGCAAAGGGTAGCGGGCGGGTCAACTGCTGGGTGCGCAATCCTAGTCGTGCGCTGAGCAGGCCGATGCCCAGCCCCTGGCCGGCTCGCGCCGAGAGGCGGCCGGCCAGGTTCAGGGAGAGCATTTCCATGCCTGCCTCGCTGGCCATCTCGGTGGCGCCGGCGAAGGCGACCTGATGGAGCACACTCCGCAGTAGGCGAATCCTTCCGGCATAGCCCAGCTCCAGGCCGTAGAGGCGGCAGAGACGGTCGATCATCGCTAGGCTGCGCCAGGCCACTAGGGCCATGTCGAGCAGTGTCAGAGGGCTGACTGCCACCATGATGGCCGTTTCGCTGGACATCCTTGAGATCAGCCGGCGCGCCTGCCGATCACGGGGCGTCAGCAGGTGGTGGTCAAGCAGCAGGCGAATGTCACGACCCTGGTGGTGGGGCTGATGTGCCGCCAGGAAGGCCTGCCAGTGGGGGTGGTCGGCGTCCAGGCCCAGCCCCTGGCGCAGCGCCTCGGCGGCAGCCATGGCCTCGTGCGGCTCGGCCTCGGGCAGCGCCGACAGTCGCTCGCGCAGTCGCTCGTGGCGGCGCAGCCGCCGCAATCGCCACAGTTCGCGCAGCAGGGCGCCGCCGCCCAGCCCGATGGCCGCCAGCAACAGCAGGCTCCAGGCACCGGCCAGCCAGTCGCCACCCAGGCCGGCGGCCAACAGGGTCCGGCCGGCCTCCACGGCGCCCAGCCCCAGGCTGGCGGCAAGCAGGCCTAGCAGCCCCCAGCGGCGCCGCCGGGGGGGAGTCAGGCTGGCGGTCAGGGTGGCCTCCGCCGCGCCATCCTCCCCGGGGGATAGGGCCTGGCTGGGCAGTTTGGCGTCGAACGGCTCGCTGGGTCGCGGGTCCCGGTCCGCGTGCCGGCCCTGTGGTGGCTCCTCGGGGCTGAAATGCTGCCCAGGACGTGGGTCGCGGGTCTCGTTCATCTCAGCTTGTCTCCGATTAGCCAGTCGAGGGCGGCATCCATGCGGATATGGGGCAGGGCCCCTTCCTCCAGGGGGAGCGGACGGAAGGCCGGAAAGTCGAAACCCTGTCGGGCCCAGAAATCGGCGTCGGGGAGCCGGCTGGGCACTTCGCCGGGAAACAGCAGCAAGGGTTCACCATCGAGGCCCGTTCCGCGCAGCGCCGGGGTCTTTTGTCCGCGGTGTTCTACCTCTCGGGCCTCGCTGGCACGAATCGACGCCAGGGATAGCGCGCGTACCGGAACGCTGGCGAAGCGCAGGTCCTTGAGGGGCTCGGCGAGCAGTGCCTCGAGCAGCCCTACCAGCCGCTCATGCTGTTCCGGCGTGACGTGGTCGGCCTTGGTGGCCGCGATGGCCAGGCGATCGATGCGCGGCGCGAAGAGTCGCGAGAGCAGGCTGCGCTTGCCGTAGTCGAAGCTCTGCATCAGGTTGGCGAGTGCCCGGGAGAGATCCTGGAAGCGCTCCGGTCCGGCATTGAGAGCGCCGAGGAGATCCACCAGCACGATCTGACGGTCGAAGCGGCGGAAGTGCTCCCGATAGAAGGGCTTGACGATGTGCTGCTGGTAGTAATGGAAGCGTCGCGCCAGGGTGGCGTGGTTGCTTCCGGGGGGTAGGGCGGCCAGTTCAGCCGGGTCGGCCTCGGCCACGCCGGGGAGTGGGAAGAATTGCAGCACCGGGGCGCCGGCCAGCTCACCGGGCAGCAGGAAGCGCCCCGGCTGCAGGTCGGCGAAGCCCGCCTCCCGGGCGCTGCGCAGTCCCTCGGCGTAGCGCTCGGCGATTTCGGCAAGGTGCGCTTCATCGGCCTCGGCGGCGGGGTCCAGGGACGCCACGGCGGCGTGCCAGTCGGCGAAATGGGCCCGTCGCTGCTCGCCCTGCAGGGCCTGTTGGCTGCGGCACCAGCCGCGGTAGTCATGCGCCAAGAGTGGCAGGTCGAGCAGCCACTCTCCCGGATAGTCGAACAGGTCCAGAGTCAGTTGGCGGCTGTCGCTGCCCAGCAGGCCGCGCCGAGACGGTCGATAGCGAATCGTCAGGCGAAGCTCGCTGATTCCGCGAGTCGGCTCCGGCCAACGCGGCGGCGTTTGCTCCAGGGCTGCCATGGCCTGGTCATAGGGAAAGCGCGGCACGCCCAGGTCCTGCTGGTTGATCCGGCGCGCACCGAGCAAGCGTCCCTCCCGCGCCGCCGGCAGCAGGTCGAGGCGGGCCTCCATTCCGGCGTGGCGCAACTGATTGACCAGCGAGGTAAGAAAGGCGGTCTTGCCCGAGCGTGACAGGCCGGTGACGGCCAGGCGCAACTGGCGATCGCGGCCCCGTTCGAGGAGGTCATGGAATTCACGGGCCAGGGGCTGGCGCATGGCGGGCGTCCGGCTCAATGAGGGCTGACAAACAGCGGGTAGAAGTGGGGGATGGCAGCAATGACGAAGCCCATGCCGGCCAAGAAGTAGCCGGGTATACGATGACGGGTACGGTGGGCCAGGGTGAGGCCGGCAATGCATACCACGATACCGATCAGGTTGAAGGTGAAACTGGTCATCTCCAGGAAGTGCTGCGGCGACATTGGGGCTCCTTGGGTTGCCGTGTCTTGCGGGGGATGGTATCAGGAGTCGACTGGCTGCCGAAGCGTTCGGCGAGGAGAGGTCACATGGCAACGCTGCCTGGCGTGGACGAAGTGATTGGCTTCTGGTTCGAGTCGCTCGAGCCCTCCCAGTGGTTTGGCAAGAATCCGGCACTGGACGCTGAGATTGCCGAACGGTTCGGTGAGTTGCTGGAGGCTGCTGGCCGCGGCGAGCTGTGGTCGTGGCGGCTCTCGGCCCGGGGGCGCCTGGCCGAAATAGTCGTCCTCGACCAGTTCTCGCGCAACATTCATCGCGATACGCCACTGGCTTTCGCCCGGGATCCGGTGGCGCTAGTGCTGGCCCAGGAGGCGGTGGCCAGCCGTATCGATCGCCACCTAGATGTCGCCTGGCGCGCCTTCCTTTACATGCCCTGGATGCATAGCGAATCCCTGGCCATTCACGACGAGGCGCTGGGGCTGTTCGACCAGCCGGGCTTGGAGGCGTCGCTGCGCTTCGAGCATCGCCATCGCGATATCATTGCCCGCTTCGGGCGCTATCCGCATCGCAATGCCATACTGGGGCGCACCTCGACCCCGGAGGAGCAGGCCTTCCTCGCCCAGCCGGGCTCTTCCTTCTAGGGATCTTCATCGCACTCTTCACTGCACAAGGAGCGACACATGAACCTGATAGCCTGGTTGATCATCGGCGGCCTGGCGGGCTGGATCGCTGGCCACATCATGCGCGGGGGTGGCTTCGGCATACTCGGCAATATCGGCGTCGGCGTGGTCGGCGCGGTGGTCGGCGGCTTTCTGTTCAGCCTGTTGGGGCTGCAGGCGGGGGGCTTCGTCGGATCGCTGGTGACCGCCATCGTCGGCGCCGTGGTGTTGCTTTGGGTGATCTCAAAGGTACGCAACGCCTGATTTTCCCCGTGAGCACCCTGTGATCATGACGCCCGGCCTACGCCGGGCGTCGTCATCCGAGGCCTCAATGATCGGCGGGGCGAGGGAGGATCCGCCGGTAGCGATCCAGGTTCTGGTCGAGCCAGGCGCCGCTTGGCTTGACCTCTGCTGGGCGGGCGGGGACATGAATCTCCAGCAGCAGCACCCCGGTTTCCCGGGCCGGTTCGCTCAACAGGCCGTGGGTCAGCTCCTCGGGCAGGTGTTGTGATCTCCGCCAGGTGAGGCGCAGTGCCTGCTGGTCCAACAGGTACTGGAAGCGTGCGGCATCGGTGAGCACCTCGACGGCGCCACGGGCCACCCCCCGGGAGAGGCTCTCCAGCGTATGGTAGCGTGGTGCCCCGGCGGCGCGGCAGGCGTGGGCGCCTTCCACGAAGCAGCGTTCGCGCTCCTGGGGAGCCTCGGGCCAGCGGCCGCCGGCAAGGCGTGCTCGGGTGGCGGGGTAGGCCAGGGTGATGGCGACGGCCGGGGTACCATCGGCCAGGGCAGTGGCCGGGTCGGTGATCACGCCATGCTGCAGTTCACCTCGCAGCCAGCGGTAATCGCTGGCGTGCTGGATAGTGGCTTGGGCATCCTTGGCGGTGTGGCTGGCACCCTGCAGGGAGCGCAGCAGGGAAAGGGTTCTAAGTATCACGCTGTTGCCTCGCAGTTGACCTCGCCATCTTCCTGGCTGGGCTTCTCGATGGCAAGTGAGGCACAAGGCCTGTCACCGGATCAGCCCTGAGCCATATCGTAACTCTGGGGAAATAACGAACACCGCCCGGCACAGGGCCGGGCGGTGAGGTCAGTCCTGCGAGAGGTCGATCAGGCGGTGGCGGGTTGGCCAACCAGCTCCTTGAGGGATTCCTCGACGATAGCCAGGCCTTCTTCCAGCACCTCGTCCTCGATGGTGACGGGCATCAGGAAGCGGATGGTGTTGCCGTAGAGGCCACAGGAGAGCAGGACCAGCCCCTTCTCCCGGGCACGCTTGCACAGCGCCGCTGCCAGATCGGCGTCCGGGGTGTGCTTGGCCTTGTCGGAGACGAGGTCCACAGCGGCCATGGCGCCCATGTTGCGGCCGTTGTCGACGCAGTCGAAGTCCTGCTGCCATTGGGCAAAGCGCTTGGCCAGCTTGTCGCCCAGCGCCTGGCTCTTGCCGAGAATATTCTCCTCCTCGAACACCTCAAGCACCGCCAGGGCCGCTGCACAGGCGGTGGGGCTGCCGGTGTAGGTGCCGCCCAGGGAGTTGGGGCCGGAGGCGTCCATGTGCTTGTCGGTACCCACCACGGCGGAGATCGGCATGCCATCGGCCATGCTCTTGGCCATGGTGATGATGTCGGGCTCGACACCGCTGTGCTCGATGGCGAATAGCTTGCCGGTCCGCCCGAAGCCGGACTGCACCTCGTCGATGATCATCAGCATGCCGTGCTCGTCGCAGATCTCGCGGATCGCCTTGAGGAAACTGGCCGGGGCGGGGTAGAAGCCGCCTTCGCCGAGCACCGGCTCGAGCACGATGGCCGCGGTGTCCTTGGGGTTGGCATCGGTCTTGAGTGCCATCTTCAGGCCGCGCAATGCCTCGTCCTCGCTGACGCCGTGGTAGGGCACCGGATAGGGGGCGCGGAAGACGTTGCCCGGCATGGTGCCGAAGTCGGTGGCATAGGGGGCGACCTTGCCGTTCATGGCCATGGTCATGAAGGTGCGGCCATGGTAGCCGCCGTCGAAGCAGATCACGTTGTTCTTGCCGGTGGCGGCGCGGGCGATCTTGACGGCGTTTTCCAGCGCCTCGGCGCCGGAGTTGGCCAGCATCACCTTGGCGTGGCCGCG